>NZ_JBFPKM010000060.1:0-302 GCF_040948755.1 Paraburkholderia sp. BR13444
TGCAACTGACATCGCAAAGAACACGAGCAACATCGCGCAGAACGCGTCCAGCATCACGAACGTGCAGAACCAGTTGTCAGAAGGCACGGTGGGTCTGGTCCAGCAGGACGCAACCAGTCGTGACATCTCGGTGGCAAAAGATGCTGACGGTTCGGTGATCAACGTGGCGGGCACCGCGGGCAACCGTACGGTGACCGGTGTGGCTGCGGGCGCAGTGCGGGCATCGAGCGTGGACGCGGTCAACGGTGGCCAGTTGTACGGCACGGCGTCGAGCACGGCCCGGGCGCTGGGTGGTGGTTCGA
>NZ_JBFPKM010000061.1:0-286 GCF_040948755.1 Paraburkholderia sp. BR13444
ACGCTGGCGACGCGGTGAACAAGGAGCAGCTCGACGAGGTCGGCAAGACGGCCAGCGCAGGCTGGAACGTGAGCGCGCAGGGCCAGAATGCGACGAACGTGGCGCCGGGCGGCACGGTCGACCTGAAGAACACCGATGGCAACCTCGCGGTGAGCAAGAGCACGGCCGGCAACGACGTGAACTTCGATCTGGCACGCGACCTGAAGGTCGACAGCGTGACGATGGGTGACACGGTGGTGAACAACGACGGCCTGACCATCAAGAACGGCCCGAGCATCACCACGGG
>NZ_JBFPKM010000062.1:0-278 GCF_040948755.1 Paraburkholderia sp. BR13444
GGGAAGGGGTGGGACCGACTCGCTATGGTCATCAGGCATGACGGGTTGCTGCGTCGCGGCCGGGTTGGAGTCAACCCTGCGCGCCACAGCCAATCGGGAAGAAGCGTAAAGGATTCGTGTTTTGGGGTTGTGTTGTGTCTGGCGCAACGCCGGTCTCAACCTGTGTGCTGGGAACGCCCAGGATAATTCTGGCGCCCTGCCCCCTGCGGGGGTTGACCTGAGTAAGCGCTAAAGCGCTAACTCATGTCGAAACACACCTGTTATAGGATCAAGCCTTA
>NZ_JBFPKM010000063.1:0-270 GCF_040948755.1 Paraburkholderia sp. BR13444
TCTCGGGCGCGTTCGGGCCGTCGCCGTCCTGCACCGAGAACACGAAGTCTTTGCACAGCGCGAGCGCCGAGTTGACCGCGCGCGTCACGCGCACCTGGCCGTGACCGTTTTCGATCGGCAACGTGTGTTTGACCGACCACGGCTTCGTTTCGCCGACCGCCATCGTCCCGACCAGCGCCGCCATCAGATCCTGCTGATCCTTGTGCATGCTGCGCATGTAGCGCGCGACCGCTTCGTCGGTGGCGGCCTGCACCGCCACGCCGACGCCGA
>NZ_JBFPKM010000064.1:0-270 GCF_040948755.1 Paraburkholderia sp. BR13444
CGAAGTAGACCGTCTCGGGGATCGTCGGCGCGAGATGGCTGACGGTCAGCGTCGTGGCCTTGTCGCCCTTGATGTAGTTCATGCCCGTCATGAACACGCGCGAGAAGCCGCCGATGAACGAGTTGCCGGGCGTGAACGCGAGACTGTAGCCGACCACGGTCCAGACGATCGTCACCAGACAGGTGATCGCGAAGCTTTGCATCAGCGTCGCGAGCACGTTCTTCTTGCGGACCATGCCGCCGTAGAACAGTGCGAGGCCCGGGATCGTCA
>NZ_JBFPKM010000065.1:0-268 GCF_040948755.1 Paraburkholderia sp. BR13444
GTATCAGGCGAGCGCCCGAGGTATCGGGCGAACTCACGGACGATGCGCAGATAGTTGGCTTGCGTCTTCGGGGAAAGCTGGCGCATGCGCATGTCGTCGATCATGCGCTGGCGCAGCGGGCTGACGGCTGGTTGGGAGGAGGTCATGATTCGGCTCCTGCTGGAGAACGAGGCGGATTGCCTCATTCGCCAACATAGAACCGCGCGCCCGGCCTCTCCCTGACCTCAAGCGCCGGACCGTAGCCCCTACCGCGTAAGCGGTTTAGTCC
>NZ_JBFPKM010000066.1:0-265 GCF_040948755.1 Paraburkholderia sp. BR13444
ATAACAGGTGTGTTTCGACATGAGTTAGCGCTTTAGCGCTTACTCAGGTCAACCCCCGCAGGGGGCAGGGCGCCAGAATTATCCTGGGCGTTCCCAGCACACAGGTTGAGACCCGTGTTGTGCCAGAAACAACACAACCCCCAAAACACGAATCCTTTACGCTTCTTCCCGATTGGCTGTGGCGCGCAGGGTTGACTCCAACCCGGCCGCGACGCAGCAACCCGTCATGCCTGATGACCATAGCGAGTCGGTCCCACCCCTTCCC
>NZ_JBFPKM010000067.1:0-255 GCF_040948755.1 Paraburkholderia sp. BR13444
TACTGTGTGAGGCTTCTGATACTTTTGCCCTGCAGCAGATCCATACGGATCGGCCGCCGCATTCCGCATCAAGCGCCCACACTTATCGGCTGTTAGTTTTTAAAGATCGATCCGCCCCACCCGCAGCGCCTGAACCACCACCCGGCACTGCTTCGTTTGCGTCGCTGCGTCTGCAGCAGAGAAACGAGATTATGGAGAACTTTCACCGGATCGTCAACAGGTTTTTATCACTTGCTTAACCTGCCCACGCCGCTG
>NZ_JBFPKM010000068.1:0-255 GCF_040948755.1 Paraburkholderia sp. BR13444
ACGCGCCGCACCTGGCGCGTCAGATTGGCCGCTACGCGCATGCGAAGCAGTACAAGCGCATGAAGAAGGCGCTGCGCACGTTGCGCTCGCGCGTTGGGCGGGTGATGCGTGATGTCGAGCGTCAGCTTGATTCAGTCGCCGACACTGGGCGCATCGCGCTGCAGGAATTGATCAGCCGCACGAGGCGGATCCTGTCTCAGAAGCAGAAGGACAAAAACAAGCTGTACGCACTGCATGCTCCAGAAGTTGAGTGTT
>NZ_JBFPKM010000069.1:0-255 GCF_040948755.1 Paraburkholderia sp. BR13444
CTGTTCGGGATGGGAAGGGGTGGGACCGACTCGCTATGGTCATCAGGCATGACGGGTTGCTGCGTCGCGGCCGGGTTGGAGTCAACCCTGCGCGCCACAGCCAATCGGGAAGAAGCGTAAAGGATTCATGTGGGGGTTGTGTTGTTCAATCTGGCACAACACGGGTCTCAACCTGTGTGCTGGGAACGCCCAGGATAATTCTGGCGCCCTGCCCCCTGCGGGGGTTGACCTGAGTAAGCGCTAAAGCGCTAACTC
>NZ_JBFPKM010000006.1:0-445844 GCF_040948755.1 Paraburkholderia sp. BR13444
CTCGCGCTGTGCAAAGACTTCGTGTTCTCGGTGCAGGACGGCGACGGCCCGAACGCGCCCGAGAGGTGGTTCACGGCGAGCGCGTGCCAGCAGGACAAGGGCTGGAAGTGGGCGACGGCCGAGCCGGAGGTCGCACGCTGGGGCAACCTGCAATAAAAAAAGCGGCGAGTGTTTCTCGCTGCTTCTTGCCTCCGTCATTAACGACGGCAGGCCCCATCGTAAGCAGTTCCTGGAGGACGCAGTCCACCTTGCGCGCGCAGGGCAGCCCCCGATGACACAGGATGCAGTCCTGATGGGGCTGCATCGTTGAGCACAGCCCCCACTTATCCGCTTGGTGACACTCAGAAGCCGCGGCTTCCTCTGTCTGATTCGAAACCGGCACCTTGAGAGAAGTTGTGTCGAAAGACAATCCATGGTTCTTTACTTCTTTACTTCGACAGATGCAGCTTCTTCGATAGCACGATACCCCGCTGCGGGCTCACCAGCCAGATGGCGTGAATGTTAGCGTAAAGCGTCGAGGTTCTTTTTGTGATGTCTGTGGGCTCGTCGTTGCTGGGATCGCTATGTTCGCGTCGGTCGGTCAGGTAAGGTGGCGCCATGCTACACATCAGCACAATGGCGAAGTCTCCATTCGCTTCGTGGAACGCCGTCTGGGAGAGTGTCACGCGTCCGTGAACCCTGGTTTTGCTCCGTTCGCCCGACTTGAGCTCAATCAGATCGATATGTTGGATGTACCCCTTGGCCTTCGCCTCTGGCGCCACCACAAGCCCTCGACCGCGTTGTCCGGTTATGGTTTTCTTGAGTAGGATCGCTCCCGGATTTTCGTCATCAGATAGATCTACGTCTACCGTCAATAGATGCGTCTTTGACTGATATCGTATTCCGTAGGGCGCAGCTACGACGAAAGCCAGGTCGCGCTCGAGACTGGCTTTCGGCGAGTCGAGCCCGCTTGGCGCCCTATGGCCAGGGACGTGGATCAGGTTCCTGATGCGATCGCTCAACGAAGGCGAGTTGGCATTGAAGCTCTGGCCCGCCAAAGCGTCCCTGATAGCAACCGGGTCGTCGCCGACGAAAGGCCGAGTCGACAGGACATCTGCAGAAGCAGAGATTTCAGGCTCAGTCGCATTGGGAACAGCGGCTGAGTCTGCCGACATCCCGGCGTGCGCCAGCAGCGACATGCAAACCAGGGCGCAAGCGGCGCTCGAACGGACCAGCATAGTTTTAATATCAGCCACGACAAACCCCTCCAGGATTAAGGCAGTCTATCGCAAAGCCTTGCATGGTCAACTCGACCGCGCGACGGCGGCCGTAGGCCCCGGCTCGATCCGTTCTTGGTCGGTTCAGCAATCCCAACGGCAGCGAGGTCGAGAACTTCCCGGCCAGGCCAGCTGCTCGAATGGCTGTTCGAAAATGAAAACTGCCGACTACCGATCGGTGTCTCGAACGGCGGCTCAGGGTCGGTAAGACCCAAAGCCGAGTCGCGGATAGAGCGCGAGCGTACCGTCGTTCAGATCGCAGGCCCAAGAGCTGCACTTCAATCCGATCCGAGCTCTATCTCCTCAAAGTCGCTGACACGATCCTGTTCTTGTATATTCCCGGTCCGTTCCCCCGGTTATTGGCGGTGTTTTGTGAAGCCAGGGGCGAGCGCTCTCGAACGCAGCGGCCGCGCGGAATATCTCCGTCTCACAGCCGGTTTTGGCGACCATTTGCAGCCCTACGGGAAGGCCACTGGCTGTAAAGCCGACTGGGATTGATGCAGCGGGCTGACCGGTCAGGTTGAACGGATAGGTGTAGTACTGCCACGTGCAAAGGTTCCGTCCCTGCGACTGTCCGGGGACGTCAATGCCAATGTCGCACGCCGGTATGGGAACAGTAGGTGACAGCAGAAGGTCGAAAGGTTCAAATACGGTTCGAACCCTTTCGCGGAATTCGTAGCGCTCGAAAACACGTCCGTAATACTGCAACAGGCTCTGTTCAAGAGCGTTGTCGAGCATACCGGCTACTGCTTTGCCCAGCAGTTCTCGGGATTCAAGGAGCGTGCCATGCAAACGCGTTCCTACCCCGGCATAGAATTCTGCCGTCCATATGTCAGCCGGGTCTTCTCCGATTCCAGTCTCTAGAAGGACTACTTCACAACCCATATCCTCGAACGTGCGGACCGCGGTTTCGGCAATTTTCTCTACCTCGGCGTCGGCCCTTGCGTAGCCAAGAGTTGGACTCCACGCGATGCGCATACCTTCCACGGGTTGTTGGCACGCGCCCAGGAAATCCGGAACTGCACCCTGCTGCGAAAACGGATCGCGGCGGTCTCCGCCGGCAATGACAGACAGCAGCAACGCTGCGTCCCGAACGGTTCTGGCAAGGGGGCCGACATGGCCTAATGTGGGCGTCGCCGACACAGGAAACACCGGTACACGCGCAAACTGAGGCTTGATTCCGAAAACTCCGCAAAATGAAGCGGGGGTGCGAATCGAGCCGCCGCCGTCCGTACCCAAGGCAAACGGAGTAATGCCGGCAGCGACGCTCGATGCGGCGCCACAACTGGAGCCTCCGGGAGTCCTGGTCAGATCCCATGGGTTTCGGGTAATCCCCGTGAGGGGCGAGTCCCCAACGGCTTTGCACCCGAACTCGCTGGTTGTCGTCTTGCCAACGATACAGGCTCCAGCCGCCTTCATCCGCTCAACTGAAGGAGCGTCGCCGCCGGCGACATTCTCTGCCATTACCCTCGAACCAAAGGTTTGACAAACCTCGCCGACAGCGATTAGATCCTTCACCGAGACCGGAAGTCCGTGCAGCGGCCTGAGCGACTCACCTCTCATGACGGCCTGTTCAGCGCGTCGAGCGCTTTCGAAGGCAAGTTCCGGCGTCAACGTTGTGAAGCAGTTTAACCGTGGCTCAAGCGCGTCGATGCGCTCGTAAACTTCCTTCAACAGCTCGACAGGCGAGATCCGCTTGTTCGCGATTGCATCGCGCATGTCGAGCGCGGTGGTGAAATCGAATGAGTACATTCTCAAAAACCTTCTTGCCTAGACCATGACCACGCCGTGCTTCACGACGTCGGGGTTATTTGCGATGCAGGCCCTAAAACCTGCAATGATCCCATCCCGTTCGAGGTGCTTTCCGATTACGACGAGGCGAGTCTCTGATAGGCCTCGAGGCCACGCTTCCGCGTACGTAAGGGGGCTGAAGACATTCTGAACACCCTGCAAGATGATGGGACGGTCCGCGCCAGAGAACTTGATCAACCCCTTGACTCGATAAAGATTCGTACCGTAGGTCTGTGTCAGTTGCGTCAAAAATGCGAGAAACTTTTCGTGATCAACTGCATCAGGCTCACGAAAGCTTACGGACGACACATCCGCATGGGGATGTGGTTCCTCGTGGCAGTGGTGATGTTTCCCAGAAGCGCACAAGGTACAGGGCTCGCTCTCGGACGTGCCTTCCGATTCACTCCCCATACCGATCCAGTCCGTGACTGATTGTTCCCGTGTGCTCGGATCAAATAAGCCGAGATCGAGCAATTCGGCGGCAGGCACGTCGCCGAAAACGACAGTAGTCTTTGCTGCGATCGGATTCAGTGCCTGTACCAGCGAGACTGCGGAGTGGTATTGGTCGCTATCAACCAGATCACGCTTATTGAATATGATCTTGTCTGCAAGTGCAATTTGCCGCTCAGCCTCTGGCGCGTTCTCCAGCTGACCTTCCACATGCCTTAGATCGACCAGCGTCACGATGGCGTCCAGGCGGTATGTAAGATTCAGCGACATATCCGTGTAGAAAGCTTGCGCAAGCGGCAGAGGATTTGCAACCCCTGTGGTCTCGATAAGCACGCGATCGAACTGAATTTTGGGTTCAGCAAGTCCCGCTTTTCGCATATATAGCTTGTACAGCGACTCCATGAGGTCATCCTTGCTGGAACAACAAATGCATCCGTTACTCAGCTCCAACATGTCCTCTGAGGTGCGGCTGATCAGGTCGCCGTCGATGCCGATTTCCCCAAACTCGTTCACGATGACCGCGATTTTTTTGGAGTCGGGGTTCGACAGGATGCGGTTCACCAAGGTGGTTTTTCCTGCGCCGAGAAAACCTGTAAGAAGCGTGATGGGGATGCGTTGATCGTTGTCAGCGGAGGCGTTCATGGTGGGGCCTGCTCGATTGCGTGGAGGTGCGGCCGGGAACCCGTATCCGATTCCCGCCTGGTTGCTGGGCACACCAGATGACAAGGTCAGTCGTTGAGGACAGCCCAGGCGCGGACAGGCGAGCCGCTTCCGTTTTGGATCTTCAGCGGCGGCCCGTAGAACATGAACTCACCTTTACCGACCAGTTCCTCGAGATTGACCAGCCATTCGTAATGAGTAATTCCCCGGTCGCGACATACGCGATGGCTTGGAAACAGGTTATGCGACGGTTTGTCCGTGGACGGCCCCTCCACTCCATGCAACCTGGAGCCGCGATCCGCAAGCCAATGGGTTGCTTCAGCGGTAAGACCTGGGTTGCTCCATACGACCTTCAGGTCTGGATAGTGTCGCTTATGAAGACCGGTATTCATAAGCACAATGTGGCCGTCAATCTTCACCCCTGCCTTCTCCTCACCTTCCTCAAGATCTCTGACGTCGATGTCACCAAGGTCAGGGATGTGCGTCATGTCCAGGCAGACCGCTTTCCCCATGAACATCGACAGAGGCATCTCGTCGACTGGTTGGCCCTTCGGGTTCGTGTGATAAAAAGCGTCGACGTGCGTTGCGATGTGATCCAAGGTGCTGATGAAGGTCGTTGCGAAGGTCATCGGGTCCTCCGGCACGCCCAGGCCCAACGAGAGCGACTTCTCATGAGTGAGGTGAGGCGCAATGATGGGCCGCTGAAAGAGCTTGTGTGCGGGCATGTTGTCCGCCAGGGTCAACGTCAGGTCTACGATTCGTTGCGGCATGGTAAGTCTCCTTAATATCTGTTTCTCGAAGTGAACCGGGTGGTAGGCATAGCGGTGAGCACCTGCTGCACGACAAATCCGCAATACGGACAACGGCTAAAGATAACCACCCGTCTCGCGGTCGTCACGCATTGGGTAGCGCTCTCTGGCATGCCCTCAAATCTCTGCTTAATCAATGCTGTCCCTTCGATACAACCATAACCTCCCAAATCTCCTGGAACAACGGGGCGCCCGCAAAAATGAGTCCGCCATGCGGACTACTAGGGTGTAGGATAATCACTTTGATGGGCACGTTACGACATGGATATTGAAACCGAGAGCCAAACATCAGCGACGAGCAAAGGTTCGGGAACACAGAGCATCGAACGCGCAGCTCGGATCTTGCGAGAGATCGCATCATTCAGCGTGCACGGGTTGCGCTTATCGGACCTGGCCACTCAACTGAAGCTGGAGCGCCCGACGATCCACCGGATCTTGAGTTGTCTGGTGAGAGAAGGGCTGGTCAT
This sequence comes from Paraburkholderia sp. BR13444, assembly GCF_040948755.1. Taxonomy (NCBI): domain Bacteria; kingdom Pseudomonadati; phylum Pseudomonadota; class Betaproteobacteria; order Burkholderiales; family Burkholderiaceae; genus Paraburkholderia; species Paraburkholderia sp. BR13444. The sequence goes on from NZ_JBFPKM010000006.1 coordinate 5,434, forward strand.
GCAGCACCCGCAAACGCGCCGGTATTTGCTCGGTCACGGCTTGTACGAACTCGGCCTGACTGCTGCAACGCAGTTCAAATTGCAGGCGATCTGTGAGCCGTCGTTGAAGCGGCTCGCCCAGTCGACCGGGGACGTCGCGTTCTTGACCATTCGTAGCGGCTCGGACGCCATTTCGATCGCGAGAGTTGAGGGCGGCGGACCCGTGACTGTACCTGCCATACAGATCGGCGTGCATCGACCGCTGGGGGTCGGCGCAGGCAGTCTCGCGCTGCTAATGCTTCTCCCAGATGACGAGATTTCCCGTATTTGCCATGCAAACGCAAAGCGACTCTTCACTTATGGCGGGTTGTCGGTGCCATCATTGCTCAAGATCGTGAAGCATTGTCAGGACGTCGGGTACGCAACGCACGACAGCAGTCTGATCCCCGGTCTCAGCGGAGTGGGCACCGTGATTCGGGACAGCGGTGGCGCTCCACTCGCCGCGCTTAGCGTAACCGCACTTGCAGGCAGCTTGTCGCAGGCCCGGCAGCAAGAACTCGTTTCACTTCTCCGCACTGAGTCGCGCGTCATCCAGAACCTCGTGCACCAGGCTCACCTCGACACCACGGATTTGCGCGGACGCGTCTAATTTGGACGTTTGGTCCAGGTAGGTGGTCTGGCTGGCCTGAAGCGCTCGACCCGGTGAGACCATCGCCATCAGTTCCGGACAATGTGGGGATGTGGCAGATGGGAGTTGTATCGGCTGGGTGACTCGTCACGGGCGGCGGAGTCTTGTAGCGGGGGGCAAATGCAGGCGCACGGTTGTTAGGTCGCGCGCGCCTGCCGTTGAGATCGTCTGGTTTATTCGATTACAACGCCATAGCGGCCGCTTTCCTGCGCCTCCACCAGGCTCGGTTCGGGCACTGCCTCGCTCCAGGTATGCTCTTCCGGATCAACGTGACGCGTCGCGAAGATCAGCAAACCGGAGAGGAAGCACGGAACCGCCCCGAAGAACAGGCCTGCGTGAAGCCAGTCGCTTCCCGAGCTAAGCGCCGCCGTAATACCAAGGCCGGCCAAAATTGCGCCAATCGGCCCCATCGCATGGACAATTGCGCTGCCAGTGCCACGAATTGCGGTCGGATAGCTTTCGCCGATGAAGAACAGGGCAGCGGCGTACGGGCCGTTCAGGAAGAACAGGCCGAGGCTGTAGAGACCGACCACGACGTAGAGGTCGTGCGGGCCATACAGCATCCCCGCGAACGCGAAGCCGCCAAGCATCCATCCCAGCGCCAGAGTGTTTCGCCGGCCAATCTTGTCGCCAATGAAGCCGTGCGAAAGGTAACCGATGTACCCGACCACGTTCGACAGGACGAGAATCAGCAGCGAGTTCTCGAACGAAACGTTGTGGACTTGCGTCAAAACCGTCGTTCCGAGTACGCCGAAGACCTGGATCGCGGACCAGTTCAAGAGAAGGCCGCCGCCGAGAACCAGCGTTGGACGGAGCGACTCGCCGCGGAAGGCCGCCCAGATACCAGCCGAGGAATGTTGCTCGTAGTCAATTCCGTGACGCGCTGCGATCTTGCGGGCAGCTTCTTCCTCACCACAGTCACGAAGATGCTTCACATGCTTGTGCACCAGGAACTGCGGGCTCTCCTTCAAACGTCGCGTCATGAAGAAAATGACTATTGCAGGGAAAGTCGCGAAGACGAAGCAGCCTTGCCAGCCTACCCTCGGCAACAGCAAAGCCGTGAGGCCAGCGGCGACGAGCGCTCCGATCGGCCATCCACCCTGTACCAGGCTATAGATGAAGCCCTTGCGCTTGTTCAGTCGCGCGTCGTTGGCCGCAGTGTAAAGTTCGTTCAAATACGTCGCATTGACCGTCTCTTCCGCATACCCGAGACCAGAGAGCGAGCGAATAAGAATCAGGGGCCAGCGCCCGAGAGATCCGCCAACCACAGTGAGCCCGGAGCAGACTGCAGCGCCGGCGACGGTGAACAGGAGGCTGTTCTTGCGTCCCGCCTTATCGAGAATCGGTCCGATTACAAACGCGATCAGCGCGGTTCCCGCGGCAACCAAGGTTGCTATTTCGGCTTGCTCCGCAGCGTCCCACTTGTAGTGGGCTCCAATTTCTGGAAGGAGCGTGCCAAACAGGATGAAATCATAGACTGCGAACACCCACGCGAAGAAAGCGACGACGGTGGCTCGCTTTACATCACTCGGCAGTATCGAATCGACCCGAAAGTCATTTGGGCTTTTGAACTTGGCCATTTTGAACTAATCCTTAGCCTCACGGCATAAATAATCCTGTATTCAGTTTAAAGAAGGATAACTGAATAACATGTTTGGTCATTCATTTGGATTGGTGAGTGGGCTTAGCTTGAGCGCAGATAGCGCCTGAGCTACGGCCAGCGGTCAGATCATGTAGTCGCCGCCATTTGGATTGATGGTGGCGCCGAGGAAGTAGGATCCGGCTTCGGAAGCAAGCAATACGGCAGCAGGCGCGATTTCGTCGACGGAAGCTGCTCGTCCGATCGGCAATTCCGCGAGCTTGGCGCGTCGGAACGTTTCGGGAAGACTGCGGAACAGTTCCGTGTCGACCGGTCCAGGACAGATCGCGTTCGCGGTGATTCCCTGGTCAGCCACCTCATACGCGAGCGAGCGGGTAAAGCCAATTACGCCAGCCTTCGCTGCGGCATAGTGGGCAAGTTCCTTCGCACCTTTATGTGCAAGCTGAGAGCTGATGTTGATGATTCGGCCGTGCTCGCGCTGGCGCATACCAGGAAGGACAGCTCGCGTACATAGGAAGACACTGCGCAGGTTAATCAGCATCATTCTGTCCCACATATCCGTGGGCATATCGGCGACGAGCGATGCGGACTCGATACCCGCGTTGTTGACCAGAATGTCAATGCGGCCGAGCGCGGCGATTGCGGTATCGACCGCAGCGTTCACCTGCGACTCTTCGCCAACATCGGCAGAGACAGCAACGCCTCTCACCCCGAGGTCGCGAATACGTGCTGCGGTGTACTCTGCGTCTTCCTTTAGGCGATCAAGTACGGCGACGTCTGCGCCTTCCTTCGCGAAGGCAAGGGCGATGGCTTGCCCGATCCCGCGCGCAGCGCCTGTGACCAAAGCCGTCTTACCAGTTAGGCTGCCCATGATTTCCTCCAAACGTGATTATGAGCGGTTGAATTGATTAATGGCTTTGGATGGCCAAGCCGCCACGCACCGGACCGACTACACCCGCTTTTGCCGCCGAGTAGTGTGCATGTTCATCCCATCCGTAGGCGATGCCCATAATGGACGACACAGCAACGATGCTCCCTGATTTCTTCTTCATGCCCGGCAGCGCTGCGCGAATGATGCGGAAGACGCCTTTCAGGTCAATATCCATCGAGAGATCCCACTTCTCGTCCGTCAATTCATCGAGAGGGACTTTATGCGCGATACCTGCGTTTGCGATCACCGAATCGATTGCGCCATATTTCTTCTCCACGGTCGCGCCGATTTCGTCACAGGCAGCAGTGTCGCGAACGTTAAGCGTATAGAATTCAGCCTGTCCCCCGGCTAACCGAATCTCCGCCGTCACCGCTTCTCCTTCTGCCTGTAGAACGGCGGTGACGATCAGCCTGTAGTTCAACGCACCGAATGCCTTCGCGGTGGCTCGTCCGATCCCGATTCCGGCGCCGGTGATCAGAACCACGTTTTGATCCTGGTTACTCATTTGGAATCCTCATTACAAGGGAGTTTGATTTGATTGGGCAATTTCTAACCGCAACCTTGAGATCGGGGCGGGGAATGTAACGGTGTGTCGGCTTGGTCGGTCACGTTCTTACGTGAGTTCCACTATAGAGCCGCCACATTTGTTTTCAACGGCGTCGAAAACAAAGAATTCCGTATTGTGGACTCGGGTATAAACCCCGATAAATCTGCTCTCCCGGTGGCGCGCGCCGTTCAGAAGCGGAGTGCTACCACAAATCGTCTTGTAAGTCATTGTTTTCTATGGCTTTGGCCGTTCGCAATGCCCGCGGCATCAGCCACTCAGTCGTGCGCGAGCGAAACTCTCCGAGCAAAGAGGCAAGGTTTCCATGATATGGAGCAATTTCGTCGAGCAAGGCCGCGCATCGTGACGCGACGAGCTCGGCCAACTGGAAGCCGGCGCAGATGGCCGGACCTCCTTGTTAGCTGCCGTTGGATGTTCGGCCACTCGACCGGCGGGAATGGGTCCGGCTCCCGTCCCTCGTCATCGGACCCTGTTCGTTTAGGGTTGTTCGTTCACCGTTTAGGTTTATTCGACGTCTGCCCGGAGGCGTTGGCGTTCGTTCACGAGCCTGTGCTCGAGGGCAGGCATCGAACAGACCTAAACGTTTTGCGACGATCGCCTGTCGCTAACGTGCTTTACTTTCCGTTTTCTGAAGCGCCCCCTATCACCGTCGGCGGTCGTCGAAAGGGGCCTGTCGGCCGCAGACCGCGATGCCGAGCGTCACAATACCGCGTTCGGTGCCGTGCTGACCCGGTTGCTGACCGCAGCCGTGCTGGTCACGATGGCGGAGCGAAGAACGCCGGGCGTGTGCCGCTGCATGACGTCGGACAGATCGCCGACGCGCTTTATGCTCTACTCAGCGGGGCGGTCTTTGTATGGGCGCGCTCGGCGCCACGGCGCTCGTGTCGTCCCTCGCCCTCACGCGGGGCGTCGGTGAAATCGCGGGCTAGCGCCGTTCACTGGCCTTGCATCCGTTCGAGGTCCGATGGTTCTACGGGGTCAACGGTGGTCGCAGTGCGGTGTTCGTCGCGCGCGTTCCGGACCCTCTGTCGCTCAACATCGCCGCCTAGGTGCTCAACGCTTTGCTGCTGCCGTTGGTTGCACGATAGCTGCTCGCGCTGGCGAGCGGCCCTGTGTTGCCCGCTGCTGAGCGAGTGCGCGGCGCATTTCGCGTGGCGCCGAAACATTGGCGTAAGCATCGCGTGTGGCATCGGCATCGTCGGGGCGCTCGGCGTGTTGCTGTGAGGCCAATCAGACATGCCGGGCGATCATCGGCCGGCATGTCAACAGTCGGCCACGATAAAGCGGCGCAATTGACGCACGAACTCCGCGCGGGCGGCGGCAGGCAGTTGCCGGCCGACGGGAATACGCTGCCAGCCGTCGCAAAGGTAGACGGCGCCATCGATGTCGCCGAGAGACACGGCCAAGCGGGCCGCATTCATCCGATGCATCGTGCGGCGTCCGCGCTCGTGTACTTCGACGATCACGAACGGGGGCGCGAACCTCAGCACCTCGCCGTCCGTCGCGTGCCTGGAGTAGGCGATAAAGGCGATGCCGACGGCCGCGGCGCAAAGCATCGAGAAGGGCAGCGTGAGCCACGCGCCGAATGCGAATGCCGCTGCCACGCCGCTCGCGAGGTCGAGCGCCATGAGGAACACGGTCGCGGCGAGCGACTGCCGCGGCGTGAGGGAGCAGTTGCGCTTGATGCGCCACTCGCGGCTCGGCACACCTCCCTCGTCGTCGAAAGGGCCAGGCCCGTACGACCGCCTGAAGTATGCGTACATGATCGAAAGTCCCGCGTCATGCAGCCATTCGCGACGCGCAATGCGCGTGCCGCGCTGCCCGCGCTGCCTTCGTAAGTATCACACGTTTGAGACGCTGCCCCTCGTCGAATGACGGGATGTATCGGCATTCCCAGCTTGTCAGCGCGCGACGACCGACGCGGCGATCCGGTCGGTCAACGCCCCGAGAATGCGGCTCAGCGCAGCGGCTTGCGCCGCCGCGCCGCGGTTCTCTAGCGCCGCCTTGAGCGTCGCCTGTTGCGTGAGGGTAGCGCGGGCGGGCTGCCCCGATTGCAGCGTCCACGCGGCTTGCAATGTCACCGTTCCGCTCGCATCGGTCTCGGCATCGAGCACCGTGACGACGAGCATCCGAGTGCCGGGCGGCGCCGGCGCGTCCGGGAAGATGAACACGCCTAGAGGCAGCCGGCTCGTCAGGTCCTGCTTGCATTCAAGCTGATCGAGGAACCCAAGAAAACCTGGCGCCGCATTTCCTTGTGTTCGCGATCGTGCGTCATCGAACCACGCGCACGCGCAAATGCGTGAAAAACGTGGCGCCGCATCGACGGCCCCGAAAAGATCAAGCTGTTGCTCGCAGGCATTGCCTTCAGAGACGGCGAGCCGCTTCAGGACGATCAGCCGGTTCGGCAGGTACTCGCACCGATACGGCGGGCTCCGTTCGGGCGCTGGCCGATCTTCCGGCTTGGCTTTTCTTTCGTCTCGTCTGGCCGACCATCCCTGTCTCTTGTGGTGCATTTTGCCCTTGCCATCGTATTCGCGCTTATCCTTCAGCTCGCGAGACTGATAGTGCCGCATGGCTATCGCCACCACGACGGATGATCCTCGTTCTGGCGACGACGTGGCGTGATGAACTGTACGTGCAAGAGAGCCTTGAGGCACGTCAGTCGTTGGTCGCGGTGTAGCGGGAGTCGACCATCACATCAGCATAGAGGGAAATAGCCTGCCATCCGCGCGGGCTACCGCTCTAATCGTTCCTGCAGGAACTCAATGAAGCGCTGCGTTTTCGCGGGCAGCAACCGGGTTTCGGTGATGGCATAGACGGGCATCGGCGTGCGGTGCCGTGCCGTGCCATGCCATGCCATGCCCGCATTACGGCGGCGCAGCCTCCCGCTGGCCAGTTCATCCGAGACGATTTCCTCTGGCATCGGGATGATGCCATGTCGAGCGTCGACAGCCTGCGGATCATGCCAACACTGTTGAGCGCGAACCTGCCACCTACAGGTACAGTGGCGGTTCGCTTCCCGTCGGCGGTTGCGAACGTCCGTTGCCTGGTGCCAGTGCGACTGTTCAACCGCTGCGGCCCCAACGGCCGTGAAGGGTCGGCAAAACTCATACATCAATGGCGATAATTGACATTGACCGGCTCAGATTATCCTGGTAGCAGCAAAGACACGCACGCCGATGCGTGTCGGATCCCCTACAGGTTGCTGATTTAGTCGGGCACTGTGCGGACCGCTGCACGCGACCGGTTGTGACCTACACTGGAAATGCGTCTTTCGCGTGCCCAGGTGCCGCCGTGACGCAATGCAACATCGCTGGCCGCCGACTGCATCAGGCGAATGGCGATGGCACGGGCAACACACCGTTATCTGCTGCCTGAATTCCTCTGGATCTGATGTTCAAGAAAGGGGGGCATCATGTTGCAAGCCAGTGAAATCCAAAAGCGTTTTACTCATCTTCAGCAAACCGTCAGCGAGGCATCACGTACCTTGCACGCCGACGCGACAATTCCTAAGCACTTGATGAACTGGATGGATGAGCTCGAAAAGGAATGCAAATCGGCGAAGAAGATCATGTCGTCCAAGGATGAGGATCGCATCCGACAGTGCATAGATGATCTCGAACGGATCGGTGATCGTGCGGAACGCGCTTGCCAACAGGCCAGTGGTCTGGCCGACGGAATCGTGGATACCGTCAGTTCAATGCATTCTGAACTTTCCGACCTGAAGCGACAACTGCACTGACGTGGCAGGGAGCCCCGGTCCAACCCGCCGGGGCTGGTTGCACTTCTACACCTGCGCTTCAAGACGCACCGCAACGCTTCTGCTTGACGCGCGGCCGCCTGTTTCCTTCGGACTGTCGTGCCCGATAGCAGGCCAATTCTTTGCTCGGAGGTATGCCATGGCTACCTACGTCATCCTGAGCCGTCTCGCTCCTGACGCATTCACGAATCCTGGCGAACTGAAGCAGCTCGCCGCCACAGTGGCCGAAAAGATCAGGGCCGAATGCCCAGACGTCACCTGGAAGGACAGCTATCTGACTCTCGGGCGCTTCGACGTGCTGGACATTGTCGAGTCGAACGATCTGAAGCAGCTCGAGCTGGCGGCTTTGATCATCCGCGGCTATGGACACGCCGCCACCGAGACCCTACAGGCGACGCCGTGGAACGAGTTCATCGACGCCCTGTAGCGCAGATCGACGGATCGGGCTCGAGGCGACGAAATGCGCCAGGTCGGCGCGAACTGATTTGGGTGAAGTTCGGTGCCGAGTGCGATGAGCGACCGCAGCTACCCTAGGGTTTCCTGATGTTGGCCATACCTGTAGTTCGCGCGCACTCGGCCCAGGATGCGACCATTGCTGGGTGTTCCGGAATGATTGCAAGAGATCCGGATGCGTGTTTGGAGGCAATCATGCACGACATTCTCGCGGGTTGCGATGGCTCGGTTTCCGCACAGGCGGCAGTCCGCTTCGCAAAAAAATCTCGCTGAAAAGGAAGGGGCGCGGCTGCACATTCTTCCGGTTGCTCGTCTGCCCGACTGGGGTAAGCTGGCCTATGAGCGGCCTGAGCTGCTTGAGATCGAAAAACGCCACCGAGTACGGCGATCTGGCTGGCGCGCGTCCGCCCGGAACGCGCGAGCTCCAATCCCACAGCGACGAGGGCGTCGGGACTCGGCAGCAGCAATGAGGTACGCGCGTGTGCATCGACTGCGGCAACCCGATCGACCACGCGCGGCTCGCCGCCGCTCCGTATGCGGCGCGCTGCTTGGCGTGCCAGGTCCAATACGAGCGGCACGCCTCAGGCGCACTCAGGTGGAGCGCGGGTTCAACGGGCCGGGAGGCAGCAGTCTCTATCTGACGACGACAAGTGCGTCACGGCCGCAGGTCGGCGAGTGACTGAATCAGTTGCCCGACGACACCGTACTCGATCGCCTCGGCCGCAGACATCCAGTAGTTGCGGTCGGTGTCTTCGGCGACTCTTTCATACGGCTGCCCGGTCGCTTCCGCGATCAGACGATTGATCCGCTCACGAATCTTCACGATTTCGCGCGCCTCGATCGCGATATCGGTGGCTTGCCCCTGCGCGCCTCCGAGCGGCTGATGCAGCATGAAGCGGGTGTTCGGCAGCGCGTAGCGGTGCTCTTTGCGTGCGCCGAGATAGATTGTCGCTCCCGCACTCGCCACCCAGCCGGTGCCGACCATGCGCACGGGGGCGGTCGAGTCGATGAATTTGACCATGTCGTGAATGGTGTCCCCGCTTTCGACATGACCTCCCGGCGAGTTGATGAACACGTCGATCGGGTCGGATGATTCGCTTGCGAGCGTCAATAGCCGCGCGCAAACATCACGCGCGAGCTTGTCGTCAATCGTGCCGAACACGAGCACGCGTCGCTCGCTCAACAGGCGGTTTTCGAGCACATTGACCTGACTGGACACCGTATTGTCGCGCTCGGAATCGTCGCCGTTCGGCTCGTGCTGGCGGAACGTTTGGGCAATGCGGTGATCTGAACGGCCTTCCATGGAATCCTCCTTCCAATGCGCACGCGCGAGTCGCCAAGCACGCCAGGATTGACGGTGCCATGCGAGCGCTGTCGCCGCTAGCTACACCGGCGCCCAACCATGCAAGCGGCCTCGATGTGAGCCGGATAGCACCGTCGCGCACCGTCATGCCTCGATCACCGCAGGTGGTGTCAAGTTGGCGAATGTAGGCTACTCGTCTTCGATAACGTAGTCATCCTTATCAGATACGTGCCTGGAGCGCGGCACAGCCAGCGATCGCCTCGTCTCGACTGCTTCTCAGGGGAAGGTCGGTGTCGTGGGCTCCGCGCCTTCGAGATCGGCTTTCGGAAAATGCTGCGCGACCCTACGATCGCCTTCGCCGTCGTCGTGTCAGGTACGAGGAAATAAAGACGTCTCATGTCGTCTCTCCTTCAATCAGGCATTCCCCAACGGGACGATGCTGTTTATCGTACCTCTGCCGCAGGCAATCAGGGGGCGCAGGTGACTTGCCGATATGAAGCGGTGGCAAAGCATCGGAAGCGAGCCGGCCGCCGCCCATCAGCCTTCGAAAAGCTGCCGGTTGGCGCGGACAAACTCTTCAACGGTTTGCGGCGCCTGTCCGGTGACTTGCTCGATGATGCCGTCTTTGCCCGCGAAGACACCGTTCTGGTAGTCGATGGCAACCTCAATGAAGTGCTGGATCATAAACTCTGGAAGACCGTACTTTTGCAGGTGCTCGCGATATTCGTCGAGCGTCGCTGGGTTATAAACAATTTCCCGGTCGAGAACCTTGCCGATTTCATCCGCGATGCGTTGATGGTCGAGTTCGATCGGACCGCAGAGTTCGTAGGTCTTGCCAATATGGCCGGAAGGATTCGTCAGTACGGTAGCGATGAAACGCGCCTGGTCTTCCGCGGCAATCGGTGCATGGCGTCCGTTTCCGTAAGGAAGAGTGATTCGCCCGTCGTTGACGATGGTATCGAGCACCCATGGGAAGATCAGCCATTCCGAGAAGAACGTCGGTCGGATGTGAACCGTTGGCAGGCCCGACCAGTCGAGAACCCGTTCTGCGATCCAATGATTGCGCGCCGCGTGACTTTTCGAGTCTTCCCGCGCGGAGATTTGCGACATTTCTGCGAGGACTTCCACCTCCGCACGCCGTGCCGCGTCCGCGAAATACGCTGTCGCCTCGATGAAGCCCGGCCGCACCGGATAGCACAGGTATGCGCCAGTCACGCCGTCCATTGCGCGGAGCACATCGTCATGCTCGAGCAGATCGCCGACGACGACTTCGGCGCCCTGGGCACGAAGCGCTGCACTGCGTTCGTCTTCCTGGTGTACTAAGGCTCGGACAGCATGCCCGTCGTTCAACAGATGACGAATGGTGTGGACGCCTGTCTTGCCTGTGGCGCCAGTGATCAGATATTTACGTTGCTGCATGATGAACTCTCCAGATTAACGATGTGAGCACTCGTCGCGAGTGCGGGGCTACCAGATCTCGCCGCGATCGAAAAATCGCTTCGAAACCATAAAGTGCATATGCACATCTAGGTGCGCGCGCAATGCACTCAGTTTCAGGCTTGCATACCACCTACATCTTGATGAGGCGTTCTTGGACCGTCTGAAGAATTGCCGCGGACTCGTCAGGGTCTTCAACGATACGCGCCATGGTGAGGGCGCCGATCATCGCCGAGAGCGCAAAGATCGCTTCGGACCTTGCTGCTGCATGGTGCCGACGCCCGGACCGACTTGCCAGAATGTCGACGAGACCGTCGAACCCGCGCGCGGCAACTGCCCGCGTTTGTCCGTCGGCGCGCGCGAGCTCGCTGCCCATGCCCGCGAGCGGGCAACCGTCTGCCGGTGCGTCGCGGTGGGACGTCGACACGTAAGCCTCGACGATGGCCTTGAAAGCTTTAGCGCCGGTGCGCTCGCCCGCGGCGGCTTCGAGCTTGCCGATGATATCGGTTAGCGCGGCTTCGCACGCTTGTGCGATTAATTGGTCTTTGGACTCGAAATGCCGATAAAAACCACCGTGTGAGAGTCCCGCGTCAGCCATCAGATCCGCCAAACCTGTCGTCTGGATGCCATTCGCCCTGAACGCGCGAGCCGCAACATCGACGATTCGACGGCGGGTCTCAGCAGTTTCAAGTTTCGATCTCCTCATGAGGGGGCACTCCGTGACGCGTTGTTTAGATGATAGTCATCATCTAAATCATGATCAACGCGTTTTCATCAACATTGAGTTTCAGCAGTCGAATGGGGCCTGATTGATTAGGTCGCATGGTCCACGCATCGAAACCGGTTAGGTGACGACGCCTGAAATTCATCGGCGCGTAGCCACGGTCGAAAGAGGCATTTTCGGGGCAACTTCGGGAGCGAAAGTCTCGCCCCGTATCCGTTGTCGACGGGCGGGTTGGCTCAAGGAGCAGCGCAATGGATTCGCAGGCTTCGCCTTGCTTCGGAGCCGAGACAGGCGTGTAATTGATTGCCGAATCGGCCGGGCAAGCGAGGGGCTCCATGCGCTGCGATCATTGTGGCTTCGAGCATGCCCTGACACTGTCATGAGTCGGTCGACGGTGGATCTCATGAAGGAGCATTTTCCGAACGTTTCGGTTCGCGGTGACCTCGGTGAACACGTTTCGCTTCTCAGCATCCAGAAAGCGAAACGGATTCTCGGATATCTGCCCAACTTTACCTGGCGAGGCGAAAAAACTGGACTGAATCCAACGTCCAGGTGCTCAGCTTTCCCGAAGACCTTTCTTCTGACGCAGAGGACGAAGTGTCCGCTTCCGCGGCATCCTCCGAAACGGACACTTCATTGTCGCAGAGTTGCGCAACCGATAGGACTTCAAGGTAAGGACGCATCTATCAGCTCAATCCAATGACGCACTGGTGTGCGGCCCGCTCCGTCCAAATGCACTTGGCATCCGATGTTGGCCGTGACAATCAACTTCGGCTTACCGCCCTGCAGCGCATCCAGTCGGTTGTTGCGCAACCTTTCCGCCAAGTCAGGCTGGGTAATGGAATAGGTGCCCGCCGAGCCGCAGCACAGATGTGCGTCAGGCACAGAGGCGAGATCAAAGCCTAACCGTTGCAGGATCGATTCGACGGCTCCGCCCAGTTTCTGCGCATGCTCATCATCTGACGGATAGCGGCTGACGAAACTTCGGGGACCATCCGGGAAATGTCCGCTGCCGATAGCGAGGTTCCGTGTGCCAGTACTGCCGAATACACCATCAATAATTCGATCCGTGATCGCGGCTCGCGTCCCAGCAGGATCCAGCTGAAACGCGTCGCGCTGTCAATTTCGAGGATGATCTCGGGTAACTGACCAGGCGGATGGGCTTCGAAGATTGCCCGCCTCAGACGATCGGCCTCTGCGTCTCCCGGCTGGGCATCCAATGGATCGAGATATACCGCTGTGTCGATCCGCACCTTGCCTTCATCTACTGCCTGCCCTAGCAATTCGAGGCGCTGATCGAGTTGTTCGAGGATAGGGCTCAGAAACACGTGAGGGTCCTGCGGCAGGCCGAGGTGCCCGTACAGGTTGTTTCGCTTTATCGGCCATTCTTCGGCTGGGATCAGCATGTGCGTCTGGCTACGGAACGAAAGGCTGTGCGCGATGAAGATGGAGCCATTGCGCAGCTTGGTGTGCAGTCGCCCGACGTCGGGACGCTTCGCTCGATCTACGATGGCAACCTGAAAACGCTGTCCGACCACCAGATCTTCGCTCAGACCATCGTCAATTTCCGGTCGATCGCAGAGCATCAGCGTCGTTACGTCATCCGGTGGCTCAAGGAGCAGCTCACAGGCCGCCCGGAGCGGAGCCAACTGATGAGCGACCTCAAGCGATGGTTCTACGAGCACCGAATCGTGATACCGCTCGATCGCATGTTGAGACAGTTCATTGTTCAGGCGGTGCATCTTCCCCGACCGGTACGGTCACGCTAGCGTCCTTCAATACACTTCAATGGGCCTCATAGCTGGCACCCCGCAATCGGGTAGTCAGCAGGTGCTTGATTGCAAAGACCATTCATGCAGGGCCACAAGGCAGACCCCAACCAGGTTTAGGCGCCCCTAACCGGAAACTGCACGGAAATCAAAGTGACCGTTCTGGACTGGTTCCATATATGAAAGGGCATACACGCACACTCCGAAACGGAAAGGCCACCCGACGTGTGCTGATATCCCGCGTTGACAAGCTGCGCTGGTGCTTCACTTCGCGGGACGGTTGCACGCCATCACGATACTTTGACGCGTTGATGCGTTCGGGCAGCCGATGCCAGCGCATCAAGCACTCTGGCGTTGGCGACCGCGTCATCCGTCGTGAATGGCATTGTCCGCTTATTCAATACCGCAGATGCAAACGCCTCAATCATCAGGCAGTACTGATTGACTGGAGGAAATACCTCTTCCCGTCGATTTCCGTCCGCGTCGACCAGAACGATCAAGGCCTGAGGGACGCGGGTACCCATTCCAGGGAGAATTGCACGCGGCACTTCAATCGAACCCTCGGTGCCGATCACGGTGTAAGTTCCCTGACCACCTGCCATGAACGAGCAACTGACCGAAGCAGAGCAACCATTCGGGAATTCGAGAATGCCCGTCGTTGCAATGTCCACATCGAAATGCGAGTCGACGATCCAGATCGCGCTCGCATGCGTGGGCTCGCATGCAAATATCATCCGCGCGATGTTGACCGCATAGCACCCCATATCCAGCAGGGCGCCGCCTCCGAGCGCAGGCTGCAACCGAACGTTTGCGGGGTCGGGCGGATTCATCAGATTTACGGACAGATGTGCGCGAACCTCGCGGACCTGGCCTATCGCACCTTGCGCAATAAGCTCGTGCACGCGTCGGTGTTGCGGATGAAACCGATACATGAAGCCTTCCATCAGTGCCACGCCGTGACGCGAGAAGGCGTCGGAAATCATTTCTGCCATCTTCGCGGTCGTCGCGAGCGGTTTCTCACACAGAACCGCTTTCCCTGCCTCGGCCGCACGCATTGCCCATTCGGCATGCATGCTGTTGGGAAGCGGGATATAGATCGCATCAACGCCGACATCGGCCAGCAATGCCTCGTAGCTCTCCACTACTCGCGGTATGCCCAAGGCCCGTGCGTAGTCGCGGGCTTTTGCGGGGTCGCGGCTCGCGAGTGCCACAACGGACCCGTTGACGGACGTTTGAATAGCAGGGATTACCTGAGTGCGCGCAATATCGGCAGCGCCCATCACGCCCCAACGCAAATGACTGACTTTCACTGATTCTCCTTCATCGTTGAAATAGGCGAAACGCGACTGGTTGCGCCGGGCTCCCGCAGTGGGGGCAAGTCATCAATTGAACCGCAGCCATAGCGCGTTCCGCTGCAGACAATCGCAACCATATTGCGATCTCCTTGCGAATGGCAGGGGCGCCAGATGGCGCAGCCGGCCACGAAAACAACCACCGGCAACTTTGGCTAGCATTGCCGCGGCCCGTAACGAAACGTTTAGCGAAACGTTATGATGGCAAGTTATAGCAACCTGACTGCCAGATCACAATGAGGGGTTACACCGGCAAGAATCTTAGTCACCGTCGACGCAACCATCAGTGCACCCGTGACCGAACGTCCACGTTTACCCGCCATTGACATCGGCAAGTGTCCTGTCTAGATTGTGACGAAACGTTTCGCTAAACGTTTCGATTCGAGGGGCGTGGAAGCCGGAGCGGCTCGCCGCCCGTGACCGATGACGCGAACTGCGAACACGTATGGCAGGCCATCCTACGAACGGCGCCTGCGTGTCACCAGCGCACGATTTAAGACGATGCGGATTCGAAACGACCAGAGAATGGGTCCGATCGAGCACGCGCACCTTTTTACTCCACCAACGCACTCACTAGAAAGGATCCAGCCGTGTCGCACGCTATTACTCGTCTGCCCAGTCGGCGCCACTTTGAGAGCCGTTCCGGCCGGTCGTTGCAATTCACTTCTCTAGGCTTCGGTAGCGCTCCCCTAGGAAATCTTTACCGCGCCTTGAATAACGAGCAGGCGCGGCTGACGCTCGAAGCAGCTTGGCAGCATGGAGTGCGTTACTACGATACGGCGCCGCTGTATGGATATGGATTGGCGGAGACACGCGTGGGATCGTTCCTTCGTGAACAACAGCGTGACGACTATCTCTTATCTACCAAGGTAGGGCGGCTGTTGAAACGCTGCGCACCCGAGCAGCGCGACGGCATCGGGAAGTTCTTTGAGGTACCGTCTCGCGAAGTCATCTACGACTATTCATACGACGGCGTGATGCGCAGTCTCGAGGCTTCGTTCGAGCGTCTGGGAGCCGACCGGATCGACATTGTGTTGTGTCATGACATCGATATCTTCACGCATGGAAGTGCGGAAGCAAGCGCACAACGCACGCGTGAATTTCTTGACGGCGGTGTGCGAGCACTCAGCGATTTGCGCAGCCAGGGCGTGGTTGCAGCGATCGGCATCGGTGTAAATGAATGGCAGGTCAGCGAAACAGTTGCGCGCAATACCGACGTCGACTTATTCCTGCTGGCGGGACGGTACACACTGCTCGAGCAAGAATCGCTCGATTCCTTCCTGCCGCTGTGTATGAAGAAGGATATGGGTGTAATCATCGGCGGCCCGTTCAACTCGGGCATTCTCGCGACGGGGCCGAAGCCTGGGGCCTACTTTAACTATGGACCGGCCTCGCCCGACATACTCAAGCGGGTGGCGGCAATTGAAGCAGTATGCCGCGCCCATCAAGTAGCGCTGAGGGATGCCGCCTTGCAATTTCCGCTGATGCACCCCGCTGTCGTCAGTGTGATTCCCGGGGCGATCACGCCCGCCGAGTTACAAGGCAACGTCGAATCCATGCAAACGCCGATTCCCGCGCAACTGTGGAGCGATCTGCGCACCGAAGGTTTGCTACGCCCCGATGCGCCCGTCGTCGAGAACATGCAGGTCTAGACAAGCGCGTAACGGGAAGATAACCGGCCGCGAAGCTGGTAATCAGAACACCACTATTAGCAACACGATAGGCATCGCGATAAATCATCAACTTTCTCCGGGAGACGCAGATGAACACCGCTGAAGCACTGGCGCAATTGGGCATTTCGGAATCGATCCTCACGCAAGAACAGATCGACGCCTTCGATAGGTATGGCTATTGCATTTTCCCGAATGTTTTTTCCCCGGCAGAGATCGACGAGATGAGGGCCGAAGTCGACCGGCTTCAGAAAATAGAAGGCGCTTACGGCGGTCATGAAGTCCACATCGAGCCGGGCGCAATGCGCCTGTCCAACCTGTTCAACAAGTCAGAAGCGTTTGACCGCTGCCTTCGTTGCGGTCCCACCCTTGCGATTGCGCACCGTCTAATGGGCGAAATTCGTGTGTATTCGCTCAACGCCCGCAACCCTGCAAAAGGTGAAGGTCAACAGCCTCTGCATAGCGACGTTTGGCGCGCCCACGACTCCGACTGGCGCATGATCAACACTATGGTCATGCTCGACGACATGACCGAGGATAACGGCCCGACGCGTGTTGTACCGGGTTCGCACAAGCTCGTGCCGATCAACGTGCCAGACATTAATCTGGTCAACGCAGAGCGCATGGAAGTCACGCCCGAAGAAAAGGCAATCATGCCTGCCGATCCTGTGGCAACCCACCCGCGCGAAGTTCACATCACGGGGAAAGCTGGCTCGATCGCTGTAATCAACGGGCGAATCTGGCACGGCGGCACCGCAAACAAGACTGGAATAACGCGCCGCGTACTGCATATGGCAATCGGCCGCCGCGATATCCCGCAACAGCTCAACGAGCGCGAACATCTGACGCTCGCGCTCTACAAGCGTGCTGCCCCGGCCGAGCGCTTCCTGCTCGATATCGAGGGTGCAGAGCCGAAGGTAGACGATCCGCTTGCTTTACCGAAAGACGCGCGGCTCTGGAAGGCCGCTCAAGCAGAAACGACTGGCCGTTACTGACAAAAACGCTCGTGCAACAAGCGCTGTGAGGACAAACACGATGGAAAGGATGGCTTTCGTACTCGGTATCAAGCCCGAAGCGCTGCCGGAGTACAAACGGCTTCATCGCGAGACCTGGCCGGAGGTCATTGAGATTATTTCGGCTGCAAATATCCGCAACTATTCGATTTTTCTGAAGGAGCCCGAGAACTTGTTGTTCGCCTACTGGGAATACCACGGCACGGATTTCGCTGCGGACCAGGCAAAGCTTGCCAAGGAGCCACGCATGCAGGATTGGTGGCAGATCTGCGAGCCGATGCAGGTCCCGCTCGAAACCCGCCGGCAGGGCGAATGGTGGGCTCGCCTCGAGAATGTGTTTTTCAAGCCATGAGCGAGCCCATGGCCTGAGTTGGTTGCAGTCCTACGAAGTTTTCGATTCTGCACCAATTTGCGTGCGCACGGCAGAGACCAAGGAATCATTGAAACAACTTGGCAAGGCTGTACGCGTGTGGTTCGAGTAGATAAAACCGATGCTGTAAGGAGACAACCGTGCGTCACACCACCCCTCTGCTGAAGTTCCTCTCCGCGGCCATGCTGATGGCAGCGACGCTATCGAGCAGCCTGGCCCATGCCGATGCAAAGAATCCCGTGATTGCTGTCGCGATGAAAACACAGGTACAGCGCCGCTGGGCCTTTGACATCGCCGCTATGCAGCGAGAGGCCGCGGCGCTTGGCGCCAAGCTAATCGTGCAGTGGGCCAACGACAATCCGGTCCTGCAGGCGTCGCAGGTGGAGAACCTGTTGAGCCAGCAGCCCGACGCCTTGATTCTGGTACCCGTCGACAGCCAGGCGGCCGGACGAATCGTCAATTCTGCACACCAGGCAGGCGTGCCGGTAGTCGGATACGACATCGGCGTGACGACCGCGAAGCTTGACTACTTCGTGATGCGCAACAATGCGCTTGTCGGAGAACTGCAGGCAAAGGGCGCGTTGGAAAAGTCGCCCCACGGGACTTTCGCGTTGATGAAGGGCGATCCCGGCAATGATGTTGCGCAGACCATCAGCAAGCAGTATGACAAGGTGCTGGTTCAGGACAAGGACGTGAAAGTCGTATTCGACCAGTTTGTTCGCGGATGGGATCCAAAGCTCGCGCTGTCGAATGCGGAAAATGTGTTGAGCGCACAGAACGACAAGATAGATGGCTTCGTCACCTCCAACGACGGCATGGCGCTAGGCGTGGCGCAGGCGCTGAAGGCGCGCAACCTGGCCGGCAAGGTCTACTTGTCCGGGCTCGACGCCGACCCGTCCTCGCTGCAACTGATTGCTCAGGGCGTACAGACGATGTCGGTATGGACCGACCTCAACGACCACGGCACTTCGGCAGTCAAGGCTGCGGTCGCGCTGGCGAGGAAGGAAAAGCCGGCAATTAGCACGACCGATGTGAACCTTGGCGCTGGCGCCGTACCGACTCATCTCGTGAATGTCTACGCGGTGACGCAAGCCAACCTGTGTAAGTTCATCACAACGGGCGCGCCTAAGGGATGGGTCACGGCGGACGAGGTGTATGGCGCTGGTAAATCACAATGCAAGTGAGCAAACTTATGTGGCGTGATCCTGCAACGCTTGATGTCTCGCAGCCTCACGCAGAGGGCAATGCCGTCGACGCGTCACGTGCCGACGGCTATGTGCTCGAGCTGCGCGAGGTCAGCAAATCGTTCGGCGGCATTCCTGCACTCAGCGATGTGAATTTCAACGTGCGGCCAGGTGAAGTCGTCGCCGTCATCGGTGAAAACGGCGCGGGCAAGTCGACGCTGATGAAGATCATTTCGGGCGTCTATCCGACCGACAGCTACCAGGGCGAACTGTTGCTCGACGGCCGGCCTGCTCGTTTTCGCACAGTGCGCGACGCGGAGGCGGCCGGCATCGTGCTGGTGCCGCAAGAACTGTATATCGCGCCGAATCTGAGCATCGCCGAAAACATGTTCATGGGGATGCTGCCATCGCGGCGCGGTTTTGTCGACGAGGCGAAGCTATTCACCCTCGCGATGGAGCGCTTGGCGTTCTTCGGTGTGCAGGCCAATCCGAACGCTTCCGTTGGAGAACTCAGCCCATCGGCTCAGCGGCTCGTCACTATCGCATCGGCGCTGTCGAAAGCGGCCACCCGAGTGCTGATTCTGGACGAACCGACAGCTTCGCTCACACAGGGCGAAGCTGTGCATCTGTTCGAGCGGATTGCACAGATCAAGGCGCAGAATGTCGGCTGTATCTACATTACCCACCGGCTCGACGAGATCGCCCAGGTCGCCGACCGAGTGGTCGTGATGCGCAATGGCCGGGTGGTCGAGCATTTTGCGTCTGCTCAGGACAAGATCTCCGATATGGTCCGCGCCATGATCGGCCACGATCCCGAGCCAAGCACGCCGCGCGTGCTTAATGAACGCGCCGCAGCCGTGCTGACTGTATCGAACCTTTCGGTGCATGAAGGCTTTGGCTCGAAGCGCTGCCGGGTGGACAACGTAAGCCTTGAACTGCGCCGCGGTGAAGTGTTGGGTCTGTTCGGGCTAGTCGGCGCCGGTCGCACTGAACTCGCCAAAGCAATCTTCGGCGCATGGCAAGGAACGTGCGAAGGCGAAATCCGTATCGACGGTGAACGGGTACATCCGCGTTCGCCCGCTGAAGCGATTTCTCTAGGTATCGGCATGTTGACGGAAGACCGAAAGCAGACCGGCCTGATTGAGGGGCATAGCGTGCTGCACAACATCAGCGCGGCGAGTATTCGATCTGTCTCCAGTGGCCCGTTCATTCGCGAACGCGACGAGGTTGATCGCAATCGCGAACTGATTCGCAAGCTCGACCTGCGGCCGCCGCGGCTGGACGCCAAGGTCGAATGGTTCAGCGGCGGCAACCAGCAGAAGGTGCTGCTCGCGCGGTGGATTGCGATCCGACCGCGCATCCTGATCGTTGACGAACCGACCTACGGGGTCGACATCGGGGCGCGTCAGGAGATCTACCGTTTGCTACACGAGCTCGCTGCCGAAGGGACCGCGGTACTTATGATTTCGAGCGACATGACCGAGATTCTCGATGAAAGCGACCGTGTACTGGTCATGTACAAAGGGCGCGTTACGCAATCGTTTGACAGAAAGGCTAGCCGTCACGAGTTGATGGCAGCCGCGACAGGGGAGATCCATTAAATGAAGAACCAGACTTTGCCGGGCACTGTGCGGCCGCCGGCAGCCGCTGTGTCAGCGGGCAGCGCTGGGCGCCGCGCGCGTCAGCTTATCAACCCTCGAACGCTGACGATGGTCGTAGTGTTCGTTCTCCTCGCGATTGTTTTCAACGTTGCCTCGGGCGATATCTTTCTCACGCCACGCAATCTGTCGCTGCTTCTGCGACAGGCCTCAATCGTGGCGCTGGTGGCGGCTGGCGTATCGATCCTGATGATCATGGGTGAGATCGACCTGTCGATTGGCAGTTCGGTCTACCTGTGCGGGGTGGTCGCGGCAAGCTTGCAGATCACGCACGGCCTCGGCGTCGTGCCGACCATTATGTTAACCATCGGCGTGGGCATATTGATGGGCCTATGGCAGGGGCTTTGGGTGGTTACGGTAGGGGTGCCATCGTTTATCGTCACCTTGGCGGGGCTGCTCGCGTTCCGCGGCATCGGCTACTATGCGACCGATGCGGCGACTCTTGCTCCGGTGTCGATGGCGTTCTCGGCCCTCAGCGAGGGCTTCGTCCCCGTGATCGCCTCGATAGTGGCGCTTGTGATCGCCTATCTCGCGGCGGCGGCTTACATCCTGCGGAGGCACCGCGTCAGCCGGTCACACGAGGGCGAGACTAATACGCTGCGGCTCGCGAGCAAACTTGGGGCTCTGACCGTGACCGTTGGCCTCCTGATCTGGGTGTGTGCCGGCTTCCGTGGGATTCCTACCGCACTTATCTGGGTCGCCGTAATCGGTATCGTCCTCTGGGTGGTGATGACGCGTACCGTATTCGGTCGCAATGCATACTTGACCGGTTCAAATCGTGAAGCTGCGGTTCTGGCGGGGATTCCACTGGCACGCCAGCTCTATGTCGGCTTCATGCTGATGGGTGGCCTGTATGGAATCGCCGGCGTTCTGATGACCGCCCGTATCGGCGCCTCGACACCGACCACTGGCATGTATATGGAACTCGACGCGATCGCGGGCGCCGTAATCGGCGGTACCGCGCTCAAGGGTGGTATTGGCACCATCCCCGGCGCGATTGTCGGCGCCATCCTCCTGGCGACCATCGACAATGGCATGAGCATCCTCAACATTTCGTCGTTCATTCAGTTAGTCATCAAGGGTTTGGTGCTGCTTTTTGCTTTGGCTTTTGACTCCTTTATGAGCAAGCGCAACGGACGCGGCTAATATGAACACGACGACATTTGATACGCTCGAACGCGCGGGTTCGCATACGTCACCGCGCGTCATCCGGCTCAACGCGCTCGACGATGTAGTGATTGCCATCGACCAACTGGTATCCGGTACGGCAATTACGAGTGAAGGTGTGACCGCATCGGGTCTGATCCCGCCCGGGCACAAGATGGCGACCCGCCCGATCGAGACCGGCCAGCCTGTGCGACGCTACGGACAGATCATCGGATTCGCAAGCCAGCCGATCAAGCCCGGCCAGCATGTTCACAGTCACAACCTGACGATGGGCGACTTCACGCGCGACTATGCTTATGCTCACGATGCACGGCCCACGGTCCGCGCGACCGAGCCCGCGTACTTTCAGGGCATTGTGCGCGACGATGGCCGGGTCGCCACCCGCAACTACATCGGTGTATTAACCTCGGTAAACTGTTCGGCTACGGTCGCCCGCGCGATCGCAGATCACTTCCGGCGGGACGTTCATCCTGAAGCGCTCGCTGATTTCCCGAATGTTGATGGCGTTGTCGCACTCACCCACAGCTCGGGCTGTGCCGTCGATTCAGAAGGGGAGGGCCTCAAGATCCTGCAACGTACGCTGGGCGGTTACGCGTGTCATCCGAACTTTGCTGGTGTACTTGTGATCGGGCTTGGCTGCGAGACCAACCAGATTTCGACGCTACTTAAGAGTCAGGGCCTAAAGGACAATGGCCGGCTGCGCAGTTTCACGATTCAGGACACAGGTGGCACGACGCAAACCATCGCGCGCGGCATCGAGCTAATTCGCGAAATGTTGCCAGCGGCGAATGCTGTGCACCGCGAAAGCGTGCCGGCGAGTCATCTGCTGGTCGGTCTGCAATGCGGCGGATCGGATGGGTATTCCGGCATCTCGGCCAATCCGGTGCTGGGTGTTGCTGTCGACATGTTGGTGGCGCACGGGGGCACCGCAATTCTGTCGGAGACGCCTGAAATTTACGGCGCCGAGCACCTGTTGACTCGACGTGCGGAAACCGTTGAGATCGGGCAAAAGCTCGTCGAGCGCATTCGCTGGTGGGAGGCGCATTGCGCTCGCAGCGGCGCTGCGATGAACAACAACCCGTCGGCCGGCAACAAGTCGGGTGGCCTCACGACGGTGCTTGAGAAGTCGCTGGGCGGCATCGCGAAAGCTGGGTCGACGAACCTCGTCGACGTGTACGAATACGCGCAGCACGTAGACGCTCACGGATTGGTGTTCATGGACACGCCGGGCTACGACCCAGTCTCTGCGACGGGCCAGGTGGCCGGCGGCGCCAACCTGATCTGCTTCACGACCGGACGGGGTTCGGCCTATGGTTGCGCACCGTCGCCTTCGATCAAGCTTGCGACCAATACGGCGCTTTGGGAACGTCAGTCCGACGATATGGACTTTAATTGTGGCGAGGTGCTGAGCGGAGCATCGATTACCGAACTCGGTGCGCAGGTGTTCCAAATGATGCTGGAAACCGCGTCCGGCAAGGCGTCGCGCAGCGAAATACACGGCTATGGGCAGCAGGAGTTCGTGCCTTGGCAGATCAGCGTGATCACATAACGTGCTCATGCTGACTAGCCGCTCGGAAACCTTCTCTGGGCGGCTCCTTCGCCGAATTCAATTTCAAGGCAACTTTTCAAACTTGTCGCACACGCCCGGTTGAGCAAGGGGCTGGCGTACCAGCGCACCTGGAGGGAATTGTCAGTATTTGGACCTGTGCGCGCCGGCAGTTTATCGCCGGGGTGCGTGAACTTGTGCGCTTTGGGTGGACTTTCGACATTTGTATCAGACACTTTCAAATGGAGAGTGCGATCCGGTTAGTCGACGCATGTCCACGCTTCCAATTTGCTCTAGACCATATAGGCAAACCCAATGTTAAGGAACCGGAGCTTGAACCGTGGCGATCTCAGATGCGCCAGATGGCGTTGCGGGACAACGTCGTTTGCAAGCTATCGGGAGGGCTCTGCCAACTTATCGAGACTGAGGCGGAAAGACGGCAGGAAGAAACGTCCCTCAGAACTCGTACGACGGAATTTGGGTGACTTTGGTGAGTTCTGACCAGGCGACGAATCGCGCCGCGAGCTGTTTGCGAAAGAGTGAAGCGCGCAGCAGATGTCGCTTGAGCGTGAAGTGTTGCCTGATCGGCCCGAAGCACGAGAGAAATTTCTGTGTGCGTTTCGGGTCGCGAAAGCCGCGCATGCGGCGGCTCTCGTTCGCGCGTTGGTTGGTGGCTGTTCTCTGCGCGGTTGTTCAGTCGGGCGGCCGTCTTGGCGAACACGTGCTTGCTTTTGCCGCCGCATAGCTGCTCAACTGATCGGTGACGATCTTGCGCGCTACCGGCCTCGAGCGCAGCACACGCTTGAAGAAACGTTTGGCCGCGGCTTTGTCGCGCCGCTTTTGTAGCAAGAGTCGAGTTCTGCGCCATGCTCGTCGACCGCACGCGACAGCAGGTGCGGTTCGCCACGCAGCACGACGAACATCTCGACGAGGTGCCATGTGCTACGCGAGAGGTATCTGTCCGGTGGGAATTTTGGTCGTGCTCAGGCTGCGGCCTTCGTAGCGGCGTATTCGTCGCCAACCATCATCTTGACTACCGATTCGCCGTCGGTTTCGCTTACCCGCTTTTCTCCCACGGCCTCGCCACGTCGAAGAACGAAGATGCGATCCGACACACTGAAAATGTCGAGCAGATTGTGCGAGATCAGAATGACCGAGACGCCTTTTTTCTTCAGCCCAAGAATCAGTTCCATCACCTTTCGCTGCTCTGGCACACCCAAAGCAGCCGTGGGCTCGTCCATGATCAGCACCCGCGCATTCCAGTAAATTGCGCGTCCGATTGCGATAGCCTGACGCTGGCCGCCAGAGAGCATCTTGACCGGACCGTGGATCTTCTTCTCCGGAATGACGATGTCGAGCTGATCCAGCACCTCGCGCGCGACGCCAGCCATGCGCGGGCGGTCGATGGTGCTCACGCCGAAGCGACGGGTCACCGGCTCACGTCCTAGAAAGATGTTGCTGCCCACATCGAGGTTGTCAGCAAGCGCAAGATCCTGATAGATCGTTTCAATGCCTCTCGCGCGAGCGTCGTGAGGGTCGCGCATGTCGAGAGGTTGACCGTCGAACAGCACCTCGCCTTCACTCGGTTGATAAACGCCCGATATGATCTTGATCAACGTCGACTTACCTGCACCGTTGTCACCGCACAATGCGACGACCTCGCCGGGGTAGACCTTCATCGACACTTTCTTGAGCGCCTCGACGCCTCCGAAGCGGATTGATACGTTGCGCACTTCAAGTAGCGGTTGGTTCATGATTTTAGACTCCGAGACGTTCCTTGTACTGGTCGATCAGCACCGACACGATGATGACAACGCCAACCGCGATGAACTGCCAGAATGCATCGACGTTAATGAATACCAGACCAAACTCGATCACAGCGATAATCAGGGCGCCGATCAACGTGCCGATCAGGTTGCCGGTACCGCCAAAGAGGCTTGCGCCTCCGATGACGACCGCGGCGATGGAGTTGAGCAGCATCGGTTCGCCAGCCGTGGCCGATCCGGCAGAGAATCGAGCCGTATAGACGATGCCGCCTACTGCCGCGAACGCTGCTGCGAGCATATAGATCACGATCTTGTGCCGACGTACGTTAATCCCTGCTCGGGCGGCAGACTGCTCGTTGCCACCAACCGCATAGGTATATTGACCGAAGCGGGTCCGAGAAAGGATGAAGTGCATGACGGCCAGCAGGATCACCGTGACGATGACCGGATTCCACCCGGAGCCCAGCCATTGCAGTCCCGCGTTGTCCACCGATACAGTCATGCCACTGCCTGCAGCGAGAAAACCGGCACCGCGGGCAATACCGTACATCCCGAGCGTCCCGATGAATGCTGGAACACGATATCGCGCAACGAGCGTGCCGTTAATAGCGCCTGGAATGACTGATACAGCAATGGTCAGCGGCACAGAGAGGCCGAGCGCCCACGGCGATGAGCCTCCGAGCAAAGTGAACTGGGCAGCGCACACCGCGGCAAGGCCCATGACGAATCCGACAGACAGATCGATGCCGGCAGTGATGATCACGAACGTCTGACCAATCGCGAGAAGCATCGGTGCGCTTGCCGCAAGTGCTATCGACTGCAGGTTGTAGGTATTGAAAACGAAGGACCTTTGCTGGATTACCTGCGACCAGATTTCAAAGAAGAGGCAGAGCACCGCCAGAAATAGCCAGGGCCAGAAACGGCCAACCAGCGCCTTGTAGTCGATCGTCCTTGGAGCCGGCGATGTGCCAGTCGCTCGTGGCCGACCGGAAAGTGAGGTGGCTTTTTGCATTGCAGTGTCTCCAGATAGCCCTTACCAATCACCGACGGCGGTTTCGAGCCGCCGCCGGCACAAATCAGTTGGAGTAGATGTATTGCTTGACGTCAGCGTTGTCGATGTTCGACTTGTCCATGACGACGAAACCGGTGCTTTTCTCCTTCGGGACCGGCTTGCCCCGGATTGCGTCGACTGCATACTTGACGCCGTAGTAGCCCATGTCGGCTGGGCGCTGGGCGATTGCGTAGTCGACGAGGCCGCTCTTGATATCTTTGTCGATGCCCGGTACGGCGTCGAAAACGATCAGCTTAACCTTGCCGCTCTTTCCGGCCATGTGGATCGCCTGCGCCACACCTTTGCCGGAAAACGTATTCGTGCCGAATACGCCGGATAGACCAGGCTCACGCGCCATCACACCCGATACATCCGAAACCGCCTTGTTCGCGTCGTCTTCGCTATACAACGTCGGCAGCACCTTGATGTTCGGATACTTTTTCATTTCCTCCTGGAAGCCCTGCACCCGCGCATCGGTGCTGGAGACGCCCGGTTTGAGGCTTTCGCAGAAGACGATGCCCTTTTCACCGAGTGCCTTCGCCAGCGTTCGCGCTGCAATGCGGCCGCCTTCCTTATTGTCAGACGCTACGAACGAAAGCGGAAAGTCCGCGTTTCCGCTGCCCGTCTGATACCGGCCGGTGCCGATGTAGGTGTCCACAGTGATGACCTTGATTCCCGCATTCTTTGCTTCCGTCAGCGGCTCGATCAGTTGCTGTGCGTCCACGGGAGAAACCAGGATCGCGTCGGGACGCTTGGCAATGAACGCCTTCAGGATCGGCACCTGCTCCGTCGTGTTCCAGCTTTTCGGAAGCTGGAAAAGCAGCTGGGTGTTGTCCTCCGCCGCCGCCTTCTGGGCACCGTGGTACATCGTGAAATAGAAGGGATCGACCACCCCGGGCAACAGGGCCACAACGGGGTGATCCTTGTCCGCATGCGCCGGAGGTGCGGCTAGCGCCGAGAGCATAAGCGCGCCCATGACCGCACTGATCACACGACGGCATTTACGCACGGGTCGTGTTGCGCACAGCGGCTTCGTCAAGCTGTTCATGTCTGTCTCCTGTCTCTTTCCGGGTTTCAAAAATCAGTCGTGCCGGCTTCATGCCGAAACGTTTAGCGAAACGTTTCGTTGAATCTAAAACCTGTTTTTGCGCAAAGTCAACCAACCTCGGGTAAACATGCACAGGCTCTATAGCTGTCACTTTTTCCCTCTAGGTCGGACTTGCATAGTGGAAACCCGGATGTATCTATCGATCCCTGCTTGCTATAAATCCGCTCAACGAAACGTTTCGCTAAACGTTTCGCCGGCTAACGAAATTGACGGAGACACGACTCATGTACACGAGACAGGCGATGCATGAACTGGACATCAACGACAAGTTGACCAGCGAGCAGCTGAAGGAACTCGACGAAAAAGGATTTTTCGTCGTCGAAGACGTGCTGAGCCCGGACGAGTGCCGCTCGATGGCCCGCGAGTTTGAGCGGCTCCATGAAGCCGAGCGCCTCACGGGTGGACATGAAGTTCACGTCGAGCCCGGTGCGCGGCGCGTGTCGAACATCTTTAACAAAACGTCAGTGTTCGACAAGTGCCTGGAACTGCAGCCGGTGTTGGCCACAGCCCACAAGCTGCTGGGGGAGATCAAGGTGCATGGCGCCAATCTCCGCGATCCGGTGAAGGGATTCGGTCACCAGCAATTGCACGCCGACGTGCCGAAGCACTTCGAAGATGACTGGTGGGTGGTCAATGCCGTCATCCTGTTTGACGACATGACGCTGGAAAACGGCCCCACCCGGGTTGTACCCGGGTCGCACAAATGGGCACCGATTAACGTGCCTGTTGTTAACCAGGGCGACTGGGAGCCCGGCCCCATTTCCGAAGAAGATCGCAAACGGATTCCCGCCGATCTGGACGCACCGTATCCGGGTGAGGTCTATCTGACTGGTCGGGCTGGCACCGTCTTCATCATGAACGCGTCGGGCTGGCACAGCGGCACGCTCAAAAAGAACGACGCAAACCGCCGGGTACTGCATCTCACGTATACTCGGCGTGACCTCCCGCAGCAGCTCGTCCAGATCGACCATCTCACCCCGGGACTGTACGAGCGGATGTCACCTGCGCAGCGGTTCCTGCTCGAAATTGAGCCGTCCCGTACGCCGGACGGCATCTTGCGGCAGCCGAAGCGCGAGCATGCGGGATGGTGGAACTGAACGAACAGGAAGCTCGGGGCACAACTGCATGGCGGGAAAAATCATGGCAACAATGAAGGATGTCGCACGTCTAGCGGAAGTAAGTCTGGCGACCGTCTCGGCGGTCCTGTCGGGATCCACCTACGTGAGTCCAGACCTCACGGAGCGCGTGCGCGTCGCTGTCAAGGCGTTGGGTTACGCGCCGAACACAGTCGCGAGCAGTCTGAAAAAGGGCACCACCAAGCTATTGGGCCTGGTCGTCCCGGACATCACGAACCCATTCTTCACCGAGTTCGTGCATTCCATTCAGAAACGCGCTCACGTCCAAGGCTACTGTGTTCTGTTGTTCGACAGCGATCGGAATCTTGAACAGGAGCATGCCTATCTCCGCATGCTCCGCGCCCATCTGGCCGTCGGCACGATCCTCTGTGCATCGGCACCGGAAGAAGCCTACGACAAGGTTCGTTCGGAGATCGGCATCATGCCTGTTGTAGCGGTCGACCACGTGGTCTGCCCCAACGAATGGGATTCGGTTGCTCTCGATAACGTTGCCGCAGCACGCCTTGCAGTACAGCACATCCTGGAATTCGGCCATCGGCGCGTCGCAATCATCTCCGGTCCGCAGAACCTGCTGCCTGGTCGTGATCGCCTGCGCGGCTTCGCCGAGGCGATCGCAGCCGCGAATCTGCCGGTCAATCCCGACTACGTGAGACAGGGCGCATTCGGCGAGCACGACGCCTATACCGCGGCGCTTGAGCTAATGGATCTCCCGGAGCCGCCGTCAGCCATCTTCGTGGCCAATAACCAGATGCTGATTGGCACGATGCGGGCATTGGCGGAAAAGCATCTCGCGTGTCCCGCGGACGTATCAGTCACCGCGATCGACGATTTTCCATGGGCGAACGCTTTCTCTCCCGCACTGACCACAGTGCGGCAGCCGGTTGACGCGATGGCCGAAGCGGCGCTCAACATGCTGCTCGAGCGCATCAGGGGGGACGAGCGAAGCCCTCGGCATATGGTCTTTCCGCCGGAACTGATCGTGCGTCAATCGTGCAGCAGTCCGGCGGCGGGCGGCAAGACGGAAAGCCAGCGAGCCGGCCGGAATGCAAGCGTGACGGCACGCAACAGTTCCGACAAAAAGTCGCGCGTGAAGAAGACGGATATAGCAGGAACGGAAGAAAACATCGATGTTCCGACGGCTGCGCGCTGACTGGCATACACATTCACGCCTGCACTCCATTCAAAACTGACGGCTGACTTTGATCAGCGCATTACACATGCGATATCGGGACGCTTTGGATGTCAAATGGACAACCTCGTCATTAACTCTCCACACAATCGATGCACTAATTGGGAATAGGACCGGTCATGAAGGTTGATGCACATCAGCACTTCTGGACGACTGCGCGAAGCGACTACGGTTGGCTCACCCCTGATCTCGCTCCACTATGGCGAGACTTTTTGCCATCGGACCTTGCGCCACTTGCGCAGGCGGCGGGCGTTGACAAGACCATTGTCGTGCAGGCCGCACCGACGATGAATGAAACGCTGTATCTGCTGGAGCTGGTCGCGGACGATCCACTCGTTGGAGGTGTCGTGGGCTGGGTTCCAATGCTTGACCCCGACGCACCGACCCTCATCGAGAGGCTGGCTCGTGAGCCCAAGTTCAAGGGTGTCAGACCCATGCTGCAGGATCTGCCCGACGACGACTGGATTGCAAATTCTGAATTAGATCCGGCTGTTGCCGCGATAGTCAGGCACGACCTGGCGTTCGATGCGCTGGTTTACGTGCGTCATCTACCATATCTCGCCAGGTTTGCAGCACGACATGCCGAGTTGCGGATTGTGATCGATCACGTCGCCAAGCCTCGTCTGCCCGACGGTCAGGGAAGTGTGCGAACAACCACGGGCGTACATGTAGGGGAAGACTGGGTTGAGTGGACTCGCTGGATGGGCGAATTCGCCGAGATGAACAACGTGGTGTGCAAGCTCTCCGGCATGGTGACAGAGGCAGCGCCGGGTTATGCCGACGATGCGTTCTCGCCATATTTCGCTTTTCTGCTCTCGCGATTTGGCGCTCAGCGCCTGATGTGGGGGAGCGACTGGCCGGTCCTGAATCTGAACGGCGATTACGCGTCGTGGCACGCATGCGTCGAACGACTGTCCTCCAGTCTCGCCAAGGAAGACCGGGCGGCGATCTTTGGAGAAACAGCCCGCTCATTTTACCGGCTGTGAGATCACGCCCGCGCGCTGGTGAGACTGGAATTAAGCGGGCAGCGTGTTTGATATCCGCACCCCGTCGGTCAAGGATCATCAGCACTTGCCTTGCGTCCAGCGCGGCGAATCGATTGCGATGTCGACCATTCAACCGTGCATCGATGGGCCATCAAGCTGCTGCCGCTCTGGAAAAGGTATTCCGGGTCCGCAAGCGTCCAGTCGATCGAGCATAACGGCGAGCCCGAGGTAGTGACCATCGACAAGAGCGGAGCAAATCTCGCAGCGCTTGAGGCCATCAACGCCGGGCGCGAGACACCGATCAGGATCCGTCAGTCCAAATACCTGAACAACATCATCGAACAAGTTCAGCGGGCGATCAAGCGCCGAACCCGCCCGATGCTGGGGTTCAAGAAATTCCGCTGCGCCTGCAACCTGTTGGGTGGTATTGAAATAATGCACATGATCGTCAAGGGGCAGATGTATGACGGCGGGATCGATCAAACTCCCGCACAGCAGTTTTATTCACTGGCGGCATAACCATTCCTTACCATACCGGACTCTGTCGTCCGGTCGGCCTTACCGCGACAAAACCGGACTGCGACCTGCAGTTGCCTGCTCGGGCGTAGCACCAGCAGACCCGTTTCATGAAGGCAGCCACGTGTTCACGCAGACACATGGAGTGCAGATCTTCTTCCGCTCATTGGAAGCGCGTCATCCTCGGCCTGATCCTCAACTTAAGTAGGACTGCCGGTAGCGGCGCTCCCAGGATGGCTCT
Organism: Paraburkholderia sp. BR13444; assembly: GCF_040948755.1. Classification (NCBI taxonomy): domain Bacteria; kingdom Pseudomonadati; phylum Pseudomonadota; class Betaproteobacteria; order Burkholderiales; family Burkholderiaceae; genus Paraburkholderia; species Paraburkholderia sp. BR13444. Next base: position 36,596 of record NZ_JBFPKM010000006.1, read on the forward strand.
TGGTTTTTATCCGTGCGGTCAGCGCGGAAGCGTTGCTATGTCATCGGGGCTCGACATGACCAAGCAGCACCATCAGCGATTGCGGGCGGCCATCAAACAGTGCCGCGTAGTAGACCGTGTTCGACAACACATTCTTGACGTAGTCGCGGGTTTCGTCGAACGGAATGGTCTCCGCGAAAATCGCGCCTTCCACCGGACGCGGCAGGTTGGCCTGCCACTTGCGCGAGCGTCCAGGGCCGGCATTGTAGCCTGCGGTCGCGAGCACGGCCGAACGGTCAAGCTGGTTGTATATCATCGACAGATAATACGTGCCGAGCAGGATGTTCGTGTCGATCTCATTCATCCTCGCCCGCGAGATCGGACCGAGCCCGATCTTCCTCGCGACCATCTCCGCGGTTTCCGGCATCACCTGCATCAGGCCGCCTGCGCCAACCTCCGAGCGCGCACTGATGATGAAGCGCGACTCCTGGCGAATGAGGCCATACGCCCATTCGACATCGGACCCGGTGGACTGCGCATCCCGCTCGACAATCGTGCGGAACGGCGCCAGATAGCGCAGCGAAAAATCATGCTCGGTCTGCGTCCTGTCGGCGGTGCTCACCGTCCGGTCGTAGAGCTCGATGCGGCGTGCGTACTCGGCGACTGCGAGCAGTTGCCGGTCGGTCATGCCGCGCAACTGCCAGTTCCACTCCCGGTTGCCTTCCGTGCGCAGGTTCAGCGCATAAAAGCGTTTTGCCAGTTCAAAGCCCGATGTCTGGCCGGCCTTCTTAACTTCTTCGTCGATCACTTTGATCTGTGGCGGAATCACGATCTGCTGGCCGAGCGCCTCGGAGGCCAGTTGGCCATAGAAGGTGTAAGTTCCCGCGATCTTCCCGAATTCCTGGTTCGCCGCTGTCACCTCGCCGGCCTGTTTCAACGCGCGTGCGTACCAGTAGACCCACGGTGGATGTGCGCGCAGCGCGGCCGGCATCTGCTCGATCGACCAGCGCACCATCATCCAGTCTCCTGCCAGCAGCGCGCTACGCGTGCGCCACTCATAGGCCTGGCTCGACAGGGGCGCGTTCGCCGACAGCCGGTACCAGTCCACTGCGCCTGGCAGCTGCCGGGTCGCTGCCTGATACGCAATCGTGCCCCAGCCGATAGCGCGTTCCGCCAGGGTGAGCGCCGGTGCGATCGCGGTGAAGATGGCTGCGGCCGCTGCCGGATCGCTGGCCGCCACCTGCGTGATGGCGAGCAGCGCGAGTTGATGTGACGCCGAGTCCATCTGGATGCCTTTCGCCAGCAGCGCGCGCGGCTGGTTCCTCGCCTGATCGAGCCGCAGCGGATCCGGGCGCGCCGCGCCCAGCGCATCGACCAGTTTGCTGCCGGTCGTCGTCGCGCCCTGTTCGTAGGCCTCGCGAATCCGCTGCCAGACATCCTCCGAAGTGAACTGGTGACTACCGTCGAGCGCGGTGATCAGATCGACGCAGCCGTCGCCGTACCACTTCGGCTCGACGAGCAGCGCGTGCGCCGCGTCGACAACGTTTTCACCCCGCGCGGCGCGCGACTCGAGCGCATAGCATTTCACCTGCGTGTCGTCGTTCAGGACGAACAGGGAATATTGGGAATCGAAATCCTTCCAGTCGTGGCGCGCGCCCAGCACGCGCAGGTAGTCGTTGCGCAGACGGTCGGCAATCGCCTGTCCGTCGTAGCGTTGCAGAAACGATAGCACCGGTACGTCCGGCGCATCGAGATTCGCATGCCCCGCGCCGTTGAACAGACGCGGCTTGATCTGAAAATAGCTGAGATAAGCCGGCGCTGGATAATTTCGGATTAGGCTCGCCAGCTGCGCGGCACGCGCGGGATCGTTGTCGCGGGCGGCGTCACGCAACTTGATGAAAATCTGATCGTCGGCGGAAAGCGACGAGAGTCGGGTGGGATGTCTGGCCACCGCCGTGCCAGACACGACGAACGTCGCGGCGGCAAGGGCAAAGCCGATCGCGCGAGACGCCCGGTGACGTCGTGTAGACATCGCTGTTCTTACCTTCTTTTAGTGCAGAAAATTGAGCCAAAGCTTAGGCCGCAATTCGGCGAAGCGAAGCTTCGAAAAAGACTGGACGGAGCCCGTAATTCGGCGCTTTGCGAGCCGGTTGGTTGCCTGCACCACGCACGCGGAGGTGGTTGCAACCTGCGTACAAAGGAAGCCGTGCGCTGGATCACCAAGCCACTTGATCGCGTTCTCGCGAGATCGTGGCGGGGGCGCCGTCTCACGCATCTAATTCCAGCCTAATTCTCAATGGGGAGTATTCGTTCCGCAGCACCTCCCGAGCGCTGTACCTTCAGCTTGGTGTGGAATAGCCGCAGCCCGGGTCTAAAAATCTCGAATACTTAGTTGTCGATGGTTGGTGACCTTATCTGAGTGGAAAGCAGTATCCCATTCGCTTAACCTGACAAAGCCGGCAAAAACCCACAACCAGCTGTTGGTGCGACAAATCGGTCTTGACGTTATCTTCCGCGCCTGCATAGACTTTGGACGTGTTCAGGTCAGTTCTTCAGAACATTCGACTATCTGAGGAAGCGCATAGAAATCCTGCCCGAATGAAACCGGCCCCCGTCAACGAGCGACGTCGCGTTGCCTGTTCGCTGCTCGCACTGTCTGCGTTCGCCCCGACCGCACTCCGAGGCGCGACGCATGCATCCGTTGCAGGCACGGTTAGCAGATGGCCCGTGTTGCTGTTCATTCCCTACGCCGGAAGCGATCTCGGATTCAGCGAAGCCGCATATCGCGGCTACCTCCAGGTCCGCCACAACGGCTACCGGATGACCGTCGTGCGCGATGCCGACAGTCTGGGTGCCGCGCGAATTCTCACGGTTATCGGCCGCCACTACACGGCAGGTGTACGCGGTTTCATTCTGGCAGGCGCTGAGCTGAGCGCAGTCACCGCAACGGCCGCAGCACAATACCCGCAAGCCTATTTCGCGACCTTGTCGGGTACTGCGAGTGGCCCCAACGTCGTCAACTATTGTCTCGATTGCAAGAGCCTCGGTGGCGCGCTTGCTGGTGATGTTGCCGCGAGCGTGTCGAAGACGAAGACCGTCGGCTTCGTCGGCGGCGTAGAGTCTGTCGACGGTACGGAGGCGCAAAGCTTCAGGCAGGCCGTATTTGCCAAGGCGCCCGACGCAACGGTTCTGGTAGATTGGGTCGGCAACTGGGATGACCGCCGACGCACGCAGCAGTTGACCGTGCAGCAGATCGACGCCGGCGCCGACGTACTCGTTGCCGATGCAAATGAGTCGGTGATCGTCGCGGCCGCCCGCCATCCGCGCGTCCGTGTGATCGGCTGGATGGCCGATGCATCCCGTCGGTACGGAAACGTCGCGGCGAGCGTGATCATCGACACGAGCGTCATTTTCCGGCGTTTCGTCGATGGAGTGGTCGCGGGCCGATTTGAGGGCGGCGACTACCCCGTCGTCGATACGGACAATGTCTGGAAGATTGTGTGGCCGCACGGGTAACCGCTGATATACGCTGAACTCGACCGCATGAGCTCGTTGAAAAACCAGATTACTGTAACGTTGATCGTACTGGTCACGGCAGTCGGTCTCATCGATGCATATACGTCGTATTGGCTGTCGCGCAAGCACATCGGCGAACTGCTCGACGTGCACTTACAGGGCGCCGCTATCTGGCTGTCCGCCGGCAACGTCGGCGCGATAGGCTCACACGGTCCGCCGCAGCACTCCGTCGACGGCTTTGTCGGGCAAATCTGGAGGAGCGGCGACGCGGCGCCAACGGATAATACCGATCCGGAGCTGCTATTCGATCGCAATGCGCCGGACGGATATTCGATCGAGAGTATCGGCGGGCATGCCTATCGCATTTACACGTTAAGAAAGGCCGACGGCCAGTACACGTACCAGGTCGGACAGCCGGTGGCGTTCCGCGAAGAAACAGCAAGGCATGCCGCGCTCGAAAGCCTGATACCCACGCTGATCCTGATTCCACTCGTCTGGCTCGCTATTCCCTTTGTCGTCAACGCGGCGTTCGCGTCGCTGTCGCGTGCAGCGGCGCAGTCGGAGTTAGTCGGCATTCGGCATCTCGAGCCTCTCGATATATCGGGCGTGCCGGACGAGGTACGACCGTTCGCGGCTTCGGTCAATCGGATGATTGCCCGGCTTCAGGTTGGTATCGACGCTGAGAAACGATTTGTCGCCGATGCCGCGCACGAGTTGCGCACGCCTATCGCTGCGATGCAGCTCCGCGTCGACAACCTCGTCAACGCTCCCGACGAGGCGGCACGCTCCGAGCGTCTGCGCGAATTGCGCGAGGCCATCGCTCGAGCGTCGACGATGATCCGACAGCTTCTCTCGCTAGCGCGAGCTGATGCACAGCTCGATCTGACAGCAATCGAGACAGTGGATCTGTCCCAGTTGGTTCAGAAGCTCGTCGCGGATTTTCTGCCGGTTGCAGACGCACGCTCGATCGATCTTGGTGTAGGGAGGTTCGAGAGCGCGCAAGTTGAAGCGCGTGAAGGAGAATTGCGTATGGCCGTGCGCAATCTGCTTGAGAACGCACTGCGCTATACGCCTGCCGGCGGAACCGTCGACATCGATCTGTTCCGAAGCGCCGACGACTTGGTGGTGCGCGTGACCGACAACGGACCGGGCATTCCGGAAGCGTCCCTGGACCGGGTGTTTGATCGCTTCTTCCGTCTGCGTGCGGAGGATTCGGAAGGTAGTGGTCTCGGGCTTTCGATCGTCAAATCGGTCGTGGCGAAGTACCGGGGTTCTATTTCGCTTGCAAACCGCAGCGATGGACACAGTGGTCTGATCGCTACAATCGTTCTCCCGGCGCGCGGCACTATGTAGGAGAGTGGGCCCTGAATGGCACCCGGTCACGGGTTTCGGTCGGGAAGCGGCGTAACGCTAATTCTCATCAAATAGGCACCGTACATACTGGCATTGTGACTACGTTCCTGTCAGGTAGCCTTCTCTGAGCAGCGAGTTGCTTGCAGCTCTTTTGGTGATGCCTGCGATCAGTGCGATCGCAGTAGCGACTTGCGGCAAGCGCTTTGGAGATGTTCTAAGGATTATCGCAACCCTTTACAGTACATCTGTCGATCCAATGGAAATGGATCGAATACGCCTGACTTCATCCGCAGCCGTGCATCGCGACCGACCCCATTTAATAGGCCCGAGGAAAGGCCCTTCCGTCGGTTCTCATTCCAATCTCATTCTTAGGACCTAAAATATTTCCTGAGACGAAGATTGCGGATTGGCGGGCTGAAAGCGCCGGTGCAGAGTGGTTTCCGGGAGTTATTGCGAGGGAATCCCTAGCGCAAGATCGTCGCCTACGCGAGAGGGACAACATGCTTAATGTGTATTTACTGCCCGTCGATTCCGAGGATAGTGAGTGTTCAGCCACCTGTGGAAATCCGGGGCGATACAGCTTCATCAGTTCCGGCATTCTTGAGTGGTTCAGAAAGTTCTTCCCGCGGAGAGCTAATTCGCCTGATGCGAAGCTTCCGAACTGTTGAGAAAAACCGGCGCATTACGCATGAATCGCAAATTGCTCAGGCGAGAAACGCGCCTGCGGAAGTATGTTCCTTGCCTTGCGCCCAACGACAACGCTCCATTGCCGTGGAGATTGCACTATGCGAGTGCTCATAGTCGAAGACGACCTGCAGATCGGTCAAAGTTTGCTGCGCGCGCTTCAGGATGCGGAGTACAGCGTCGACTGGGTCCGCGACGGCAATGCCGGCAGCGCGGCCATCGCTGCCGTTGAATATACGCTGGTCTTGCTCGATCTTGGTTTGCCCGGCATGGGCGGCATCGAATTGCTGAAGGCGGCGCGTGAGAAGGGGAGCAAGGTACCCATACTGATCCTGACCGCACGTGACGACCTTGACGCCCGGGTCCAAGGGCTCGATTTCGGCGCTGACGACTACGTTCTCAAGCCCTTCCACCTGCCCGAACTGCTCGCGCGGATTCGTGCTGTGTTGCGTCGCAGGGCAGGCTTTGCGTCGTCGCGTCTAGGCAATGACACGTTGAACCTCGATCTCGACAAACGAACTCTATGCTGCAACGGGGTGTCATCCGTTCTGTCGGCGCGCGAATTCGCATTGATGTTCGCGTTCCTTGAGCGCCCCGGCACTATCCTTTCGCGAGATCAGCTCGAGGGGAAGCTTTATGGTTGGGGCAAGGAAGTCGAGAGCAACGCGGTCGACGTGCTGATCCACGGTGTACGCAAGAAGTTCGGGCAGTCTGTGATTCGCAACGTGCGCGGCCTCGGCTGGACTGTGACGCTCGGCGAATCGCCCGAGGGGTGACCGCGCGTTTCGGCTACGTTCCCGTACGACGGCGATGTCAATTTTCCGGGCTCTTGTTGGCGGAAATAAAGCAATCTCCAAATATTCTTCTTCGGAGCACTTGTGATGATCGGAGACCCCCGAAGAAAAGCATAGTTCTGCGTCGCTCAGCAAGCAGCTATTCACATATCGAATCGTGCTAATCCATACTTTCGTAAACATTACGCCGTTGCCGGTCTTGCCGGCCGATGTTCAGCAGAACACGTTCGCCCGGTCACCGTAGAACACCAACCGGCTTGCCATAGCGCAACGCCCGTCGTGGAAGCGCAGTCTCAGGCTCGAAATTCGCGCCGCGCTCTTCAGCTCCTCGATATTCGCATTTTTGTTCCATTGAACAAAGCCCGGCTAGCGGCACCTGATGTTCCCTCCTACTAATGGTTATCTAAGTTATCACGCGCACTATGCAACCTAAGCGCAACGGATTGGGGTCTTTTTAAACGCGTATTGGGTGCCTCGTCACGCTGGATCGTGAGATTTATTATGAAAACATTTAACCATATTAAGTCGCTTTTAAGTTTCATGATTATGTGACCATGCAAGGCTTATGGCGGAGCGGCTTCCGCTAATTGCCCCATGTCTGATCAGATCCGCGTGGGACCAGGTGGTGTTGCATTTGCAGCCGCCGACGATGAATCCGAGTGGGCTTCGAAAAAGGCGCTTGAGGATGAACGGATCAGCCCATTTTGCCGGCCTTAATCAAGTTGGAAAACCTCCGCCGAAATATTCCGGCGAAAGTTAGAAATTAATCAATCTCCTGGGCAGCGCTCAATTTCGTAGGCATCACTTGCCAGTGCGGGCTTGCGGTCATTCGTCGTGTCCAGAAATCGGATTTTGTCCGATCGAGCCGGGTCGCCAGTAAAACCAGTCTCTGTGCGACTCGCAGACAGATTCGATGTCTTTTTCAAAAGACTGCAACCAGTTGCACCTGTTATTGCGACAGAACCGAATGAGGAAGATCGTGTACATATTCAAGCATTCATCGCATTGTGAGTCTGCGCGGACATTGACGTCGGCGCTTTGCTTTGAGGATTGCTGCGGCCGCAAGCGTCGGACGGTGGTTGCGTTGGCGTCTGCCGTAACGTCGCTTGCCGCGCTGTTTGTTCCGGTCGCTGTACGAGCCCAGTGCAACAGCAGCGCCGACCCGGCGCTGCCTGTGGCGCCGGCACAGACCAACTTTTCCAATCAGTCGTTTGGCGCAGCGCCGCTTCCCCAGTACTACCTGAACGCCGCGGGGCAGGCGGGATGCAAAGGCGCCGACGACGGCTCTTGGAACGGAGTGGGCCAGGATGGCTTCGCTGGTCAGTCGGGTGGTTCCTTTAACAGTGTCAACAGCGGAATTACGGTGAAGGGGGGATTCGCGCCGACCTTCATCAGCCCCACGATGGGAGCGGGATGGTCCGTCGACGGTGGTGATGGTGGTGCCGGCGGACAGGGCGGTTATGACGCCAATGGCTCCGCCCACACGGGAAACGGCGGGGCGGCAGGCAATGGCGGCGCGGTCTCCGTGCAGTTTAGCGGCACGGTTGGTCCCGACCCGAAAGGTGTCCTTCCGGAAGTTGCGCTCGACGTGGAAGCCAATGGCGGTACCGGCGGAGTGGGTGCCGTGTCCAATGCCCAAGGTACGGAGCCGCTCTACGGCGGAGCAGGGGGGCGGGGTGGTCAGGCAGCGCTTAATGCCTCCGGCAGCATTCAGTTCTATGGTGTCGGCCTGCGAGCGTCCGCGCTGGGCGGGACCGGCGGGGTAGGTGGCAACTCGCCCACTCCGGGCGATTTGGTTGTAGAAGGCCATGGAGGCAAGGGCGGCAACGGCGGCGCCGGCGGTACCGCGACGCTCGCCTTTCAGAACGGCAGTCTGACCGTCAGCACCCCGGCAGGCCAGATCTTTCCGATGCAGGCCGACGCCGATGGCGGCACGGGCGGCAGCGCTGGTGGCGCGTACGGTGGAAGTGGCAGTTTTGGCGGGACCGGCGGCAACGGAGGTAACGGCGGCACAGCGAGCGCGGAACTCGGCAGCGGTGGCCAGATCGTGTTCTCCGATCAGATGCAACCGGCGAACAGTCGGTATCAGCCGGGCAGCGGCGTAACCGCCAAGGCGAATGGCGGAGCGGGCGGGGGCGGTGGCACTGCCATCGACGGCTCATTCCGCAATGAGGGTGGTGTGGGCGGCAACGGCGGAATTGCCGGTAGCGCCAGCGCCACCGTCCTTGGTTCCATCGACTACACCGCGAATGTTCCGGCCGGGCAGTCTGCTGCCGGGTTGATCGGGGGTGAGGGGGTGCTGGTGCAGGCCAATGGAGGCGCCGGCGGCATCGGTGACGGCGCCCAGAGCACTGTCGTGGGTGAAGGCGGTGATGGTGGTAAGGCAGGCGCTGGCGGGAGCGCTTCGCTGACCCTTGGAGACGCGACCAACACGGCGACAATTAAAACGAACGGCCCATATACACATGGCGCGTTGGTGCAAAGTGTCGGAGGCGGCGGGGGCAATGGAGGTAGTGTCAGCTTCGCGCTGGCCGGCACGGGCGGTGCCGGTGCCGCGGGCGGCGATGGCGGCGTGGTCACGGTGAACTCGAACCACGCCTTTGTCACGGTCGGCAGTCAATCAGGCGTAGGCAGCATCCCGCTGATCGCGCAAAGCATCGGCGGTGGCGGCGGAAGCGGCGGCGACGCCAGCGGCCTCACCGCTGGCGCGGGCTTCGAGATCGGCGGCAACGGCGGCCAGGGCGGCAATGGCGGCGCGGTGAAACTCGCGCTGGGCCAGAACAGCGTGTTTGGCAGCCTCGACCAGAGCGGTGGAGCCGGCATCCTTGCGCAAAGCATTGGCGGCTCCGGCGGCAATGCCGGCAGCGCGACGTCGAGCGGCGGGGGGCTGATCACCATGGTGATCGGCGGTGATGCCCACGGTGGCGGCGCGGGCGGCCAGGTCACCGTTGACAACGCCGCACTCGTCACGACCTACGGCGACCACGCAGCCGGTATCAAGGCTCAGTCGATCGGCGGCGGTGGCGGCAATGGCGGCAACGCTACAGCGTTCACCGTCGGCGGCCCGCTGTCGAGCTCGGTTGCCATCGGCGGACAAGGCGGCGGAGGCGGCGCGGCCGGCGCGGTGTCGCTGACCAACACGGGGCAGGTCGTTACGTATGGTTCGGACGCCGAAGGTGTCGTGCTGCAAAGCATCGGCGGCGGCGGCGGCTCCGGCGGCAGCGCCACGGCGCGTGCCGTTGCCGCATCGGCCAGCCCAAATATTCCTTCGATCAGTGTCAGCGCCGCTATCGGCGGCGCCGGCGGGACCGGCAACACCGGCGGCAATGTCACGCTTGATAATTCCGGCCTGATCACCACTGCGGGCGACAGCGCGACCGGCGTTTTCGCGCAGTCCGTCGGTGGCGGCGGTGGTACGGGCGGCGACGCAACCGCCGCGTCCTACTCCGCGTCGCCTGCCAAGGGGTCGTCCCTGTCGGTCTCCGTGGCTCTCGGAGGCAGCGGCGGCAGCGGCGGCACGGGCGGCGCCGTCAACCTCGAAAACTCAGGGCTCATCGCAACCCTGGGCCAGGACGCCCACGGCGTGTTCGCACAGTCAATTGGCGGTGGCGGCGGCAATGGCGGAACGGGAGATGCCTCGGCAACGGCGGCTAACGCCAAAGCCAGCTTCAGCGCGTCAATCGCGGTGGGCGGAACGGGTGGAACCGGGGGGACGGGCGGCACGGTCGGCCTGACCAACGACGGTTCGATCGCGACGCGCGGCGACGGCGCCGATGCCGTGTTCGCCCAGAGCGTGGGCGGCGGCGGCGGCGCAGGCGGCGGTGGTACCGCTGCGGCCAGCGGCGGCAAGGATGCTATCGCCGTGGGTGTTGGCGGCAAGGGTGGCGTCGGCGGCGACGGCAACACGGTGACGACGATCAACAACGGCAACATCGTCACCCGCGGCGCGGCCTCGACCGGCATCTTCGCGCAAAGCGTCGGCGGCGGCGGGGGCAAAGGCGGCAAGGGCGCGGCGGCCGCGGGCGGCAGCGGCGGCCTCGACACGATCTCCAACGCCCAGACGCTGTTTGGCATTCTGGGTCAGGGCCTCGGCCTCAACCAGAATGTGCAGAACCTGGGCAACAACATCCTGCAGGTCGGAGTGCTCGGCGAAAAAATCAAAGCGACTTATGGTGATCTGGAAAAGCTCCTCACTCAGCCGGATGGGGTATCGAAAGTTCTGGGCACCGTGAACCAGATCAGCGTCGGCGTGGCGGTCGGCGGCAGCGGCGGCGCGGGTGGCCTGGGCGGCGCGGTGAACGCCAGCAACACCGGCGCGATCGGCACCTATGGCGCGCAATCCCACGGCATCTTCGCGCAGAGCGTTGGCGGCGGCGGCGGCAGCGGCGGTGCGGCGAGTTCGGTCGGCAAGTCGAACAATGATTCGAAGGTGCAGGCCGCGGTCGCCGTGGGCGGCAGCGGTGGCGCGGCGGGCTCGGGCGGGGCGGTGAGTGTCGTGCAGAAGGCAAATGGCGCAGTCGAGACGCAGGGGGTGGAAGCGTTCGGCGTGTACGCGCAGAGCGTAGGCGGCGGGGGCGGCAACGGCGCGATGTCGGGGGCGGTCAGCGGTTCGCTGAAAAGCCTGTCGATCGCCGTGGGCGGCAATGGCGGAGGCGCCGGGAATGGCGGCGACGTGAACGTCGACAACGGCGGCACGGTCACGACACTTGGCAAGCACAGCGTCGGCATCCTCGCGCAAAGTATCGGAGGCGGCGGCGGTGTCGTGACGACCGCGAGCAGCGATGAGACATTCGATCCTTCCAAAGCCGTCCAGAATCCGCAGGGACGGATCGCCGACATCTACGGTGTGACACTGAGCTTCGGCGGTCAGAACGGCAGTTCGGGGAATGGCGGCGGCGTCACTGTCAACACGCAAGGCAACGTGACGACGAGCGGACTTGACGCGCACGGTATCGTCGCGCAGTCGATCGGCGGCGGGGGCGGGTTCGTAGTGGGCGGACAGATCAACACGAGCACGCTCGTTGGCGCCGGGGGCGCGAGCGGCAATGGTGGCAACGTTCTTGTCGTGGACACCAACAACACTGTCTCTACCACCGGCGACGGTGCGTATGGGATCGTCGCACAATCGATCGGCGGTGGCGGGGGCTTTGCCGGCGACCCGTCCGCCCCGAACTACTACGATGTCATTGCAAGCGGCACGGTATTTGCCAACAGCGGCAATGGGGGCACCGTCAACGTCATCCTGGCAAACGGCGGGAAGGTCGTGACGACCGGCCGGTACGCGCCGGCGATCTTCGCGCAATCGATCGGCGGTGGCGGTGGTCTGGTGGCCTCAAACAACCCCTCAAGCATCGTCGGCCCGGTGCATGATGTGATACGTGGCAGCGCGGGTGGCGCCGGCGTGGGCGGCATGGTCGCCGTCAACGTCAGGAATAACGACACGGTCATGGCCACAGGCGTCGGGTCCGCTGGCATCCTCGCGCAGAGCGACGGCCAGAAAGGCGGGGAAATCTCAATCCACCTGGCGCCCGGGTCGAAAGTCATAGGCGGCACGACCGATCCCAATTTCGCGACGGGCCTGAAGTGGGCGGAGGACCCGGAGTTCCGCGACGCTGCCGCCGTCCGTCTATTTGGCGGCAATAACAACGTCATCACCAACCAGGGGACCATCCAGACCTTAGGCAAATACGCGATCCTGGTGGACCCCATGCTGTGGGGCGAGGGGTCCGCTACCACCACGGTCAACAACTCCGGCACTATCATCGGTGACATCGACGTCCCTGGTGGCACCAACAAGAGCGTTGTCAACAATCTGCCCGGTGGCGTTATCGACACACCGGCCACGCTGAACGTCGGAGGCGGCACGGTGAACAACGCCGGTACGCTGAAAGTCGGCGGCGCGAAGTCGATCGGCAATACGGTTCTCACCGGCAATCTCGTGCAGAGTTCGACGGGCACGCTGAACGTACAGATCGATCCGGCCAACAAGCGGTCCGATCTGCTCAACATCACGGGTACCGCCGCGCTTGCCGGCAAGGTGCAGGCCGATCCGGTGAGCTATCTGAAGAGCACGAGCACCGTACTGTCGGCGGCCGGCGGAATTCGGCCGGATACGGCGCTCGCGGGTTCTTCCACGCCGGTCTACCGCTTCACGCCGCTGGTGCAGGGCAACACCGTCGCGATCAAGACCGATGCGGACTTCGTCGATGCGAGCAAGGGGGCTTCGGCCACTCAGCAGAGTGTCGCAGCCAACCTGGACCGGTTGTGGAACAGTGCCGATCCTACCTTTGCACCCATCTTCGGAGCCTTCGGTAGCGCCGGTAGCACGGCGGGCTATGCCCAGACGCTGACCGCCGTTTCCGGCCAGGAGTTGCTCGGCGTTGCCGCTGCGCGCTACCAGTCCAGCCAGGCATTCTCGCGCTCCGTCTTCAGTTGTCCAGAGTTCGGCGACGACGACACCACCGTCAGAAAGCAGGGCTCCTGCATGTGGTTCCGCGCCACGGGGATGTGGGAAAACCGCAGCGCCGACGCTTCGTTCCCGGGTTTCGGCTGGCAAGGTACGACGATGAAGGTCGGCGGGCAGGTCCAGCTGCAGCCCGGCTGGTTCCTCGGTGGCGCCATCGGCTACGAGACCGACCGCTTCACAGGCAACGACAATCTGACGAGCGCCAACGGCAATGCGCTTCTTGGCGTCGTCGCGCTCAAGCACGAGGTCGGGCCGTGGACTTTCAGCGGTGCGGTGGACGCCAGCTACGGCTGGTTGAACAGCTCGCGCGTGATCCCGAGCGCCAATGCGGTGGCGACCGCCTCGCCCAATTCGTTCAATCTCGGAATGCACATGCGCGCGGCCTATCAGATTCCGTTCGGCCGTTTCTACCTGGAGCCGGCGCTCGACGGCGACCTGAACTACATCAATCTCCCGGGCTACACGGAGAGCGGTGCGGGCGCGCTCAACCTGAAGGTGAATGGTGCGAACAGCGTCATTGCGACCGGCACGCCGAATCTGCGGATCGGGACGCGCGCGCAGATAGGCTCAGCGACAGTCGACGCTTATGTCGGCGCCGGGGTGAGCTTCATTGCAGGCAATAGCTACACGACCAACGCCTCGTTCGCCGCTGCTCCGGGTTTCGGCAGCTTCACCAATACGCTCACCAATGCGCACGTTGCAGGCAAGTTTTCCGCTGGGGTAGAGGTCTATACGACTAAACGTCTCGATGTGCGTCTGGAGTATGACGGCACGGTTGCCGCACACGAGGTCGAGAATGGCGGCCAGGTCCGGATCAAGTACCGGTTCTGATGCCGCGATCACCTGTGACGCTGCGTAAATCTCTAAGTGCCATCCAAGCGGCCCGATGCGGCGTGCGAGCGAAGTCAGCAACCCGCGGGCCGCAGCGGGGTCCTGTTGATCGATCGAGCCAGATTGACGCGCGCCCCTTTGACCCTGTTGGATGCCAGCGCGTCGAGCATTTCATCGGGCGCCGATGGATCGATCACCGCAGTCCCTCGCGCCATGTCGCCGAGTACCTGCAGCGCATCGACGAGGCATGCATTGTCCGCGCCGTAGAAGCTCGGCTGGATCAGAACGACGCGCGACAGTCCAAGCTGAGCGAGGGTGTACGCGCACCGCGGTCACACTCGCTTCGGGAGGGGTGTAGTCGCGATCAGTCAACATCGGATCGCGGCTTTGCGGGCCGATGATATGCACGTGGCAGTCGCACGCGCCAGGTGGGGTCGGAAAGGACCTGGCGTCACTCCTGTCTGCAGTGTTTGCCACTGACGCAAAACCGAACGACGCGCCAGCGAAACAGGCAGCGGTGGCCTGCCAAATTACTTTTCGCCTGTTGGGCGCCTGGCCATGCGCGCTCGAGACGGACCTGTCTCAATTGTCCGCGACTTGCTGCAGAACAGAGATCTGTCCGGCACCGCGCCAAGGAGTTCACCCTCGTGACGTCGATGCCGGACAGCAGCATGATGTGGGGCCGCCCCTGCGGGACAGGCGCTGCCCGACCATTCGGAGCTCCCTCACGGTGCCTTACTTATAGTGAGTCGCGCGCGCCGTGGCCGCAGTGGATAGCGCTTCCCGATAGGCTGCTCTTCTTGCTTTGACCTCCGGCTTCAATGCCTCGCGTTTCTCTCGGCTCTTGTGGTACGTCTGGCACTCAATGAAAAGACGCAAGCTTCCTCCTGTTGCCGGTCCGAGATTGCGCAGGACGGGTGGTTGATTCGGATCAACCCAGAGAATCTGCTGCATCTCGTTGGTTGTCGGATCTATCCAGCTGATGTAGCCACCCGGCAAAACCTGTCTCGGATGCTTGACTGCTCCCGTGAAACTGTACCGGGCGTCCGGGGTGACAGTGGGGTCATAAAAGTGCGGCGTAATGAAGTCGGATACCGCGATTCCGTCGATCATGTAGGTGTAAGCGTCGGCTTCACATGGGTCGCAGGCCTCAACTAGATATTCGAATCGACCCGTGCCATCCTGGATCCGGTCGTTTGCGATCTCTATGGAGTTGGAGGTCTGTAGCCGGTTACCATTCGGATCGACAAGCATTTCGATGGTTTCGTGACTTGCATCGACTGCCCATTCTTCGCTGCCCGGTGTGACGATCACTTTCGCGTAGGGCTGGTTATGGCGAGTCATATGAAAGCCCCCTTCGCCCGCAGGCAGGCTCTTGACGAGCTGGACGGGCCATACGCCCTGGGGGATCTTTTTTGGATCGGCCAGATATGAGACCGAGGCACTGACCGGCCAGTATTTCGGCAAGTCCCGCGTGACCTGTACATTTAGTGCCGCGGCCACCGCGGCCATCGTTTGAGTATTGACTGTGCCCGTCATGTCGACGAGCCCGATTTTCGTTGCCAACATAAGTGCCTCCTGTTCATCCGTTTTGGCTGGCACAAAAAGCCGTGTCGGGCGCGAATCTGCCCGGTCTTTTCGCATCGTCTCGACTCGAGCGCCGCGGTCGCTTTGGATAAAGGTGGATCGACATTGGATTAGCACATGAATAAAGGACTTTCACGGGCTGACGTCGCGCATTGTTGCAAAGCTTGCGAAGACATCGCGGAAAAATTGATATCCCCTTGAGTCTGCAGTAAGAGGCGACACTCGCTTCGTGCTAGTGGCTCCCAAAGCGAACTCGATGAGTCGAGGCGTGACGGGGGAGTCTCGAAGCCGAATGCTTAACGGTAGAACGCAGAGCCGAGCGAAATTTTTAAACGTGGTGGCCGAGGTTTGTGCGTACTCGCGTGTGGGATCGTCTGGACGGCAAAACCAGCGCGTCAGTCGAGTTTCCACGCGCGGCGATGCGAGACAGTACTTGGAGAAGGTGATGCCGCATCTGATGAAGAAGCGCAAAAAGAGGAGAAAGGCTCGCCGCAGAAGCGGCAAATAGGCCACGTCGTTGGCAAAAGCGAAGCGTAGGCGCGAGATGCGGAGCGCGGCCACGGGAGGGAAGTCGACACACGCGGGAATTTAAAACCGGCCATTTCGTTCGATTTACTTAATGGACCGTCAAGGCGCATGCATGGAGGCGTAAAGGAGAATGATCGGGTGTCCCGCCATTTATGAAGTGTTTCCATGCATCGCATTGACGACGGCGCGGACAGAGGACTGACGTCATTTATGTAGTATATATTGCATTTCCGCTGTTCGGAGGCGATAACGCGAATCGTAGATGCTGACAACCGGTTATCTGCAATTGTCCGGTCATCGATTTGACTGGCTAGAGGTGTCGAATGTCTGCGCCTTGAGATGATCAAGACCGTCGAGATTCATCACTCGATGAACAAGGCAAACACCGCGAAAGACGTCGCGACGCATGGTACAGGAGAAGTCGCAATGACACACGATGAAGCAGAAAGGACTCTCACGTCGCGCACCGCGACAGACGCACAGCGACACTTTGATAAAGCACACGCGGCGCCGGAAAGTACGCCAGCCATGCTGACGAGATCCGCCGCTACCGCAGGCCGAACGGGCGCGCAGGACCCGCATGGCATCGCTTCCCGTACCTTATCCGAAGGGCACCGCTTCTTGCTCTTTCTGCAGAAACGATACGGCAATCAATACGTACAGCGGTTCCTTGCCTCTCCATCTTCGCCAAAAGTTACAGGTTCGCTGAAAAGACCCGGGCATGACAGCGTCTTGGCTAAGCCGTCGTCAGAGCTTTCCCCTAAGAGCGGATCCAAAGCAGGCGTATTGCGCCAGACTGCGGATAGCAGTGCCCGGAGTGGAACACCTGCAAAGCCAATTCCAGGTACGCTGGTTATCGAAAATGTCGACGGGCCCAATATCGAATCGATCATCGGTTTGATTCAAAACCTGGCTTATCAGTCCGCTGGCGGTAACGCCAACAACGCAGACTTCCGCACCCACGTCGGACAGGCAATCGATAAATCCGTCGGAGCTAACCTTAACCCGCGCAGTCAACATATAGAATTTACCGAAACGACAGGTTTGAATATGCGTTGGACCTTGCCTACCGTATGGGCAAGGAAGATCTGCTGGGAGGCGGCGGAACCGGAACGTCGGCCCGGCAGTCTGGAGGATCCGCTACGACAACCGAACAAACTTCTACGTCGACGACGGATTCGGCCAAGGTAACTACAGGTGGCAAATCAGGTGATGCGAAGGAAGGTGGCGAAGTGTCTGTCGGTACAGAAGCGGGAACTTCGACCACTACGACAGAACAAGCGACGACAGCCACGACGACCGTCGGGACGTCAACGACCACTATGACCAACGCTTACGACAGGTTCCAGGCGCCACTGATCGTAGAGGCAACGGTAAATGGAGTAGCCGACTTCAGTGGGTCCGATTATATCAATCCCTTCAAGTGGGGCTTTGCGGCCACGACGGACCTGCTGGTCAACGGACCCCAAACGGGGACGGTGGCTTCCGGTTCTATACAGTACTATCGATCGGCGGGTATAGCCAATCCCTCCGTCACACCTCCAGCTCAGCGAAAAGGGTGGATCGAGCAGGAGGTTGCGGCCGGGAGCAGTACCGGTGGCAGGGCGAACGGCTTGTTGAGAATGGCAGCTGGCGAAACACCGACGTTCCTGCGTACAGGCGCGCGCCCGCTACCCCGAGAGACGCTGGCAGCTGCGCAGACGTATCACGCCGAGGGTCTAAACTCCGTTTCTCTGATACAGGGGCAACAGAGCAATGCGTATTGCGACGCGATGAACGCTGCGGCGTTCTGCACGCCCAGCGAAAACGGAGGAAGCGACATCTTCGTTCATTCGGCGGTCGACCTCGATACTCCTCAAGGGCAGCACACTCTCCAGCACGAGATCGCGCATGCGGTGCAATTTCAACGCGGCGAAACTTCGCAATTGGACGGTTTGGAGGGCGATCAAAGCGTTCGTAACGACCTCGAGAAGCGTGCCGATCAGGACGCAGATGCCATCATGCATCGGAAATTGAGCGAAGATGGCTTCAAAGCCTAATGAATGTGTCATTGGAGCCGGGCCTGAGGCAAACGAAAATTGGATTACGGAGATACTTTTCATGGATCCCAAGGACTTTGACTCCACCGACGGCTCAAGCAATCGGCACCTTGATCTTGGATCGACAAACGAGATTTTCGAATTGCTGGATCGATTGATTGCAGAGGGAGGCACCGGGGCCGTCGCGGAATGGGTGGTTCGAGAGCTGCAACCCGGGCGGGAAGTCCGCTACGCCCGGCATCCCGACATCGCCCCGGAACAGGCCGTCATTTATGACAGGTCTATGTGGCGCATAGGACAAGGTGGCGAGCCGTACGGACCCCCAGTCGTTGCCGCTCTGACCGACGAAAATTTTGAAGACAGCGAAATCTTCGCGCTCTGGTCACGACCCCTTGCGAAAGAACCGTTCCTAATCCGGGTACGGACGCGACGGTCGGGCCATGGGTAAGTGCGCGCGCATTTTGAAATAGCCAGTCCAATCGTCGATTCGTAATCCACTGTCAATCTCTCGACCCAGGGAATTGTCTACGCGAGAGATGTTATGCACTCATCGAATTGGCGCTCTCGTTGAGACAGAAAATGCAGGCGCTCCGCGCTGCAGAAAGGAATTTCATCGATCATCCGGCGACAAGAAGGTCGACATCGTCGAGCTTTTCGCTTCGAGTGGAACCGATCGACAACTGGCTTCGATCCCGCCGCGCGGTTCCGTTAGCCTGCGCGGTCGACTCCATCTCTCCCTGCTCGTCGATTTCGCCCACTGGCGAAGAAGCTTCTCCTTGGTGGAGATGAAGACGAGCGGTGCGCGCGAGACTTTGGACAAGCGCGTGAGCGTTTGCAGATTAAGTCGAATGACTTGAGGGCGATTGTCCGAAACATCGCTCCCACACTGCCGACAACCCAGGTCGCAGGCTGATTGCAACTAGATTAGGCATTTGCAGAACACAGTTTTTTCCTCCTATCATAGCCACCGAGGCGGCCCGACAACGACCTTTTGATGGGCGAAGACCCAGAGGGCAGCGCCTGTCCTTGCGGCTCCCACGTCCGCCGGGCAAGCGCGCGCGACACACGCTTCCCCGAAATCGCTTCGGTCAATCGCCATTGCCTGGCAAGACCCGCCGCGAGCGGGGGCGCGGCGGAATAATTGCGAGACGAAACAGCATGTATATCTTGCTCACCGGACCGTCGGGACTCTTTCGGGAAGGCGTCGAGGTGCTGCTGCGCGGATTCGCTCAGGATGGCGAAGTGCTCGCCTCGAATTGCCTGACTACGAGTTGGCCAAACGATCGCAAGCCGGACTGTGTCGTCATGGACGGCGACTGTCTGCGCCTGGCGAGCGATGAGTTGGAAGCCGCGCGGCGTCATTCTCGAACCACGCCGGTAATTGTCCTCTTGAGCAACGCGCAACGCCAGCAAGTTGACGAATTGATCGCGGCGGGCGTTTCAGGTTGCGTGGAGAAATCGGCCTCGTCCGAACTCCTCTTCAGCGCGTTGCGCCTCGCCTTCGCAGGTGGTGTTTATCTTCCCCGCTCGTTGGTTGCTGCAAGCTTGCACGAGCCGCTCGCGGCTCGCGAGGCCGACGCCGGCGCTCCGCGAGGCCTACCTTACCCCGATCCGCATCTGCACCTTACGCCGCGACAAATCGAAGTGCTGGCGCTGCTCGCGCGAGGGCGCTCCAACAAGGTGATCGCGCGACAACTCGATGTCTCGGAGGCGACCGTCAAAACGCACCTCACGACCATTTTCAAAGCGCTGAACGTTTCTAGCCGTGGTGAAGCGAGCATCGTTGCGGCGCGCATGGAAAGGATCCGCGACGCGCAGGTCGACAAGGCGATCAATGGCCACCTTGCGGTGGGCAGACTGCTCGCCACCATGAAGAGCCAGCACTTTCGCTCGGGGCAGGTCCTGTTTCGCCAGGGCGACACCAGCACCGAGCTCTTCTACGTCGAGAAGGGCACCATCAGATTGAGCGAGCTTGGCATCGACATCGGTGCGGGCACGGTGCTTGGTGAGATCGGGCTCTTTTCGCCCCAGCATCGTCGCACGTCCACGGCCATATGCAAGACCGACTGCGAGATGAGGACGGTCTCTGCACCAGACGCTATCCGGTTCTACTATCAGGAGCCCGAGTTCGCTATTTATCTGATCCAGTTGATCGCGAGCCGGCTCCAGGCGGACAAGTCGAGGCGAGCATAACTGCAGTCTTGGCGCATGTTGCGCGCGTGCCCACCGAGCTTCGATGCTGTCCGGACGGTGAGCCCAACCTTGGCCCCGGCGCACCGCAAAACTCACTTCCTGCCGCCGTGCCGATGCATCGGCGCATGATGCCGATGATGGTGTCTGGGCGGCCGGACCGACGCCGTGTTCACGCTCGGTTGCAGACGCCTACGATTTTTCCAGGCGACCTGCCCAAGCGGAATCAGCAGCGTGACCAACAGCCATTTCCAGTTCTCGAGGACGAAGCGTCGCACGAGACTCCACGGCGTCACCGTGACGGTCATGTTCTTGTCGAACGTCTGGACGAGCACGGGACTCTGCTTACCTTCGATCGGAATCAGGGCATAGAGCGCGAGTCGCATGCGATGCACGCCCCACCTCTTCGGCGTCACGTACCACGTCCATGTGGTGGGCTTGGTTTCGCTGACCGCTTGCCGGTATGGCTTCTCCGGGCCGGGATCGATGCTGAAATCGTCCGGCTGCGCCGTCAGGCTCGCTTCCATTTTGTAGTAGATGCGCACGCGGTCATGCTGGAAGTTTGCCGCCGCGGGATTGTGACGCTTGATGAGCGCCGCGATCGCATCGGCGCTCTGTCGCGCGTCGAGGACGAAGTCGATGCGGCAGGGGCAATCCTCGTCCACGTCAATGTCGGTCGGCACGTTGAACACGGCCGTCGCAAGTGGCATCGACTCCAGCGCGCGGTCGACCGACGCGAACGCCGCCTGCGTGGGATCGTCGGACGGCGGTGGGACGGGTTCGCCCGGTCCCGCGGATGGCGCGGGCGTATTTGCGGCGCTATTCGCGGCGAGTTCGCTCCGAGTCGCTGTCGAGGTGTCGTTGGCCGCTCCGGTGTTCTGCGGGGAAGTGGATGGCGCGGCGGTCGACGGCGCGATCGCGGGCCGTGGCGGCGCAGCCGCCACGGCCGCCGTGATCGACGGCGCCACGGCCGCCAGCGGTCCTGGCGCTTCGCCTTGCAGGGGCGGCTGAGCGTTGGCAAGCGGCGGCGCTTCGGCGGCTTGTTCCGAAATATTCGACTCTTCGCCTTCCGCGGGTCCCGGGCCGGTAGCCATGATCGTTTCGTTTTGGGTATCGGCGCCGGAAGGTACATCGGCTTGGGGCGAAGCCCGCGCGCCGCCTGCCGCGGCCGGTGTCGCGGGCGACGCGGCCCAGGCCGGCGGTGCGGGCGGCGTGACGGGGGCAAGCGCCGCGGGCGGTGCCATTGGCGGGGACGGCGCGACGGGTGCAAGTGCCGCGGGTGACCCAGGCGGCGCGGACGGCGTGACAGGCATTGGCGCCCCAACGGCGGGCGCGGGCATCGCGGGTGCCGGCTGAATCCCGATAACGGCCGGCGGGACTACGCTCTTCGGGCCGATGTCGATCGTCACGCTGCCGCCGTTCGTGCTCCGCGGTGCCGGTTTCCCTGCGCCGAGGAAGGACGACACCGACCCCGTCCGAGCCGACGTGCTCCCCGGATTGTCGTATTCCAGCGTCCGCATCGTGCGGTCCGCCGCGCCGACGCTGCCCGCCGCGATGCCTGGCGACAGGTTGTGGGGCCGCCGATCGAGCCGCTCCATGCCGTGCGCCTGTTGTCCAGGTGCGATCGCGACCTCCGGCTTGTCAAGCGCTCGCATCTCAAAAGGCCGCAGGTACACAGACACGCGCGTGCCGGGCTCGACGCGCGTATTGGCAGGTGGCTTCTGATCGATGATCTCGTCCGTGAAGCCGTCGCCCGGATGACCCATCACAGCCAGCGACAGGTGCTGACCCTCGAGCAGTTGTTGGGCCGCCTTAATGCTCATCCCTCGCAGACTTGGCACGAGCACCGTCGCGATCTGCGCCGCGCCGGAATGCATGAAGGTATGCGCCATCGGAGCCTCGCGCGCGGCCGCGCCGAGCGGCATTCCCGATTCGCCCTCGATGGCCACGTTGGGCGACTGGTGCGCGTGTCCGACTGGCACGCCGGCTTGCGGTTGCGCAGGTGCCAAAGACGGAGAGTGATTCTGCGCACGAGCGGTCGGTATCGAGGGCGGCTGAACTGCCGTCACCGGCTGCTGCATGATCGGACGCGGCTGCGGCGGCACCACCGGGTGCGGCTGCTGCTGCATGATCGGACGCGGCTGCGGCTGCATCACCGGATACGGCTGCTGCTGCATGATCGGACGCGGCTGCGGCGGCACCACCGGGTGCGGCTGCTGCTGCATGATCGGACGCGGCTGCGGCGGCATCACCGGTTGCGGCTGCTGCTGCATGATCGGATGCGGCTGCGGCGGCACCACCGGTTGCGGCTGCTGCATGATCGAATGTTGCTGCATCACCGCAGGTTGCTGGCAATGCATCGGATTCGGCGAACACGCGGCACGCGCGTCCTGCAGCGCCGCGTCGCAGAGCATCGCGAGCGTCAGCAGTGACGCAGCGACGAACGCATGTTTGGCGCACCGCCAGCCTGACGACGCGGCAAGGAGGTTCCTAAGCCGATCGAAGGTACTCAGGGCCATGATGTGCCTCCTTGCAGATATCCGAGCCAACGCTCAAGCCATCGTCTGACGCCACGCGCGTCTCACGGCACATTGGTTTTCACCGTCGCCGGATCGATCACCGTCACGACGCCACCCCATATGCACATACACTGCGAAACATTGTCGAGCGCCGGAATACCGCCGATGAGCACCGTCGGCGCGCCCGCGACCCAGGGCGTTACCGTCGCGGGGATGCAGGGCATCGGCGTGAACACGCCCAGCTTGGCCGCCGTCGCGGAAATGACGACGGGGTTCGCCGGCGACGAGCACATGCCGAACGTGCCGATGTTCACGAGCGGCACGTGATCCTGAATGGTCGCGGCGGGCGGCCCTTCGGCCATCACGCGGTTCTCGGGCAGTACGGTCAGCGATGCGGGCGTGACCCCGAACGTGCATTGAAGCATCGCGCCCATCGTTACTTGCTGCGGCATGATCGAGCTCCTCTGGAAATCGCGATAACGAAAACGTCACTGCGGCACATTCGTCGGCTCGTACTTGTAGCCGAGCGTGGCGCAGCGCGGCACCATCGACTGAACGGTGGGAAGCGCGCCGTGTGCGGTGTACGCGTCATAGTCCGCCGCTACTACGCGACGGACGGCCGCCATGCTGGAATCTGCGTCTTCCTCGTTAAGCGCGCGGCGCACCGTCCGCTGCTCGAGCTTCGTCATGCGCTGGAACACGTCGCCGTATTCGCGCGCGCTTAACTGCATGTTCTCGTCGTTCTTCACGAGGTTGTTCCTGAACATCTCGATCAGATCGGAGTCGCCTGCCTTCTCCGAGGTACCAAGACCGTCCTGATTCTTCTGCTTGTATCTCTGCTCGCGGCACAGGTTGTCGTAGTCGTGCGCCGCCGTGCGCACGGCCTCGCGCACCACCTGCATGTTCACGATCCTCGACTGCGCGACGTAGATGCCCGCTGCGACCAGCACGCACGACGCCGACAGCATCACGTACTTCCATGCGCTGCGCCGGCGATAGGCTTCGATCGCCGCGATGAAGTGCAGCCCGCCCTGATAGCGGTCGGCGGGGCTCTTCTGCATCGCGCGGCGCACGATCTCCGCGAGCCGCTTCGGGATCTTCGGGTTGGCCGTGCGCGCGTTCGGCACGGCATTCGCGAGCTGCTGCGCCTGGATCGACTGGAACGAGTCGCCCTGAAACGGCAACTGGCCGGTCAGCATCTGATAGAGCACGACGCCTGCCGAATACACATCCGAGCGATGATCGATGGTCGCGCTGCCGCTCAGTTGCTCGGGGCTCATGTATTCCGGTGTGCCGATCACCTGGCCCGCGCCGGTGCGAGCGAGGCAGGCCGCATCGGACGCGATCCCGAAATCGGTGATGCGCACGCGGCCTCGCGCATCGACGAGCACGTTTGACGGCTTCACGTCGCGATGAACGATGCCCTTCTGGTGCGCGCAGTCGAGCCCGGCCAGAACGCCCGTGATGATCGAGAGCGCCTGCTTCTCGGACAGCTTCTTTCCCGGCTGGCTGTCGAGCAGATCGGAAAGAGGCTGGCCGTCGACGAAATCGAGCACGAGAAAATAGTCGCCGTCGAGCTCGAAGTAATCGACCATCTCGACGATGTTCTCGTGATCGAGCTGCGCCTGATGCTTCGCCTCGTCCTGAAAGCGCTGCTGAAACTGGACGTTGTTCGTGAGCTCAGGGCGCAGCAGCTTCACGGCGAACCGTCGGGCGCGCATGCCCTGAAGCTCGGCGAGATAGACACGCCCCATGCCGCCTTCGCCGAGCCGTCTGACGATGACATAGCGGTCGCGAATCGTCTTGCCGATGAGGCTCGCGTCGGTCGTATCGCGGCTGTTCCGTGTGTCTAGCATGTCATTGACTCGCAAGCGTGGCGCGCGCGTACGCGGCCGTGTCGGACGAGGGCGGGAGCGCGCGCATCGGCGCGAGACCGCGGTGGTCGAACGCGAGGCCGCGCGGCGTTCGCAGATAACCGGTGGTGAGAATCAGCGCCGAACCGTCGGACAACTCGACGACGTCCTGCCGCGTGCCCTTTCCTGCGCTCGGCTCGCCGATCGATAGCGCGAGCCCGTTGTCGACGAGCGCGGCGATCAGGACCTCGGCGGCGCTCGCAGTGTGCCCGTCCTGCCACAGAAAGAATGGGCGTGGCGTGAAGTCGGCGACGCGTCTGCTCATGTAGGTGTGGGCACCCGTGCGATCGGTCACGGTGACGATCGGTGCGCCCTGCCCAAGAAACAGCATTGCGGTATCCAGCGCGCCGAAAAAGCTGCCGCCGCCGCTGCCGCGAAGATCGATGACGATCGGCTTGTCCTTGTCCCAGCCAGCGAGCGCCGCCGCGACAAGACTCTTCGTGCTATTCGTGAAGCTCGGTATCTTGAGCACGTGCAGCACGCCTTCGTCGTATTCCGTGACGCTCGGCTCGTCCAGATGCGCTCGCACCACGCGCACCTGCCGCTGCGAGCCGTCCGCGCCGCTGACGACGAGTTCCACTGGCGTGCCCTCGCGCCCGGTCGCGAGCGCAGCCACGAGCGCGAGCGGCTTGCCGCGAACGCTGGCGCCATCGATCGAGACGAGCTGCTCACCGTCACGGATCCCAGCGCGTTCGGCGGGGCCGCGCGCAGCGGGATAGCAGATCGTACCGCCGTCGCGCAGCCGCTCTAGCCCCATGCCGATGCCGCCGAAGCCGCTTTCGTTCAGTTCGCGGTAGCGTGCATATTCGTCGCGCGTAAGGTGACCCGAATAGGCGTCGTGCGAAGCGAGATACGCGTCGAGCGCGTCGCGTGTCACGCGTTCCGGATCGTTCGTCGCGAATAGATAGCGCGCAGTGATCGCGTCGAGCGCGTCGGCATAGAGTCGCGAGGCCTTCGTCAGGCGGTCGTGCGCGGGCGCGGCCGATGCCGGGCTCGCGTCCGGCGAGTTTCGTGCAGGTTCGCACGCGCCGACCAGCAGCAGGGCGATCGGCAACGTGAGCGGCAGGGCGAAGCGCGTGGTCATGTTCATCGCTTCGTCAGCCAGCCTGCGCGAGCGCGAGCAGACGGTTATGGATCTGTTGCTTCAACTGATCCAGTTGCCGTTTCTGCGCTTGCGTGGCCGCCTCGTCGGTCGCGCTACTCGCCTTGATCGCCGCCACTTGCGCGCGATCCTGCGCTAGCTCCGCCGCGAGCGCGTCGCGCTGCGCGCGCTTTTTCGCGTTGTCGCTCGCGAGATGCCGGTTCTGCCGCTGCAATTGCGCGAGGCGAGCGTCGAGCTGATCGCTCGTCAGCTTCTTATCGGTGAGATCGTCGCTTAGCTGCTTCATCTGCGTCTGGAGCAGCGTCTGCTCGCCCACTTCCTGCTGGAGCTGATCCGTTTTGTACGCGATCCGGCCATCGGTCGCCTTGATGTCCGCGTACTGGTCGGCGATGGTGCAGCCGCCCGCCGCGCACAGGAAAGCGAAGAACAGCACAGCGTGGGCACCGCGCGTAATGATTGGACTGTTCATGACCATGGTCCCGGGAAACCGAGAAAGTTCGCGGCTCAGACGTTCTGCTTCAGGTTCGCAAGTGCGCTGGCTTGACGCTGCGTGTCTTGCAGGTTTGCTTCCTCACGGCGGATTTCCGCGGCGAGGCTCTCCGAGTGGCTCGCGTGCTGCGCCTGGAAGTTGCGCATGTCGGCGAGCGTCTGCTTTTGCTCGTCGATCGAGGCGTTTGCCTCCTTCAGCGCTTCGTCGATTTTCTTGCGCTGACTGGTGAGTTGCGTCTGGTCATTGGTCTGCACGCTGATCTGACGCGCGGTGGCGGCAGAATGCTGCGAGAGTTCCGCGACTTTCTGGCGTAGCGAATCGTTGTACTTCGACATGGTGTCGTTCACGCTCCTCGCGTACGAGAGTCGCGCGTCGAGATCGTTCTCGTGTCCGGCGAGTGCCGCGCGCTCCTTCTTCAGATGCGACGACCATGCATAGCAGCCCGCGGCGCCGACCGCGCCGACGCCCCCGCCCACAGCCGCGCAGGCCGCGTCGCTGCCGCCCGCGAGCTTGCAGATCAGAAACGCGCCGCCCGCGCCGCCGGCGCCGCATTCGAGCGCTGCATTCTGTTCGGGTGTGGCGCAGCCCGCGACGAGGGCGCCCATTAAAACGATGCTGCACGATCTGATCATGATTTTCCCCTACCAGTTAAGCCTGACTGCCTGATGTACGACTCCGACCTCAAGGTGAATAAATTCGCGTAACCACGCGGATCGACGAATGCTGGTGATGCTTCTCCGTTGGGTGTCTCGCCTAGCCACTCTTCATGGCCATCGCGCCCAGCACCGCCGCCATGGCGAGCACGAAGACCGCCGCGATCGCGACCGGTGAACGCAGCCACTGCCGCACGTGGCCGCGCCAGCCGGGCGGCGCGAACAGCAGTCGCCTGAATTCCGCACAGCCGGGCACGCGCCGCGCCGGGTCCTTCTCGAGCGCGCGCATGACGAGATCGCTCACGTGCCGCGGGATCTCACGCACGCGCTCTCGCGGCGCCACCGGTTTCTTGTTCAGGTGCATGCCCAGCACGGTGGCCCGGGCAGTCGCGTCGTCGTCGCCTTTGGCGTCCCGGCCGCCTTCGACCACGAAGGGCGGTCTGCCGGTGAGCAGTTCGTAGAGCACGCAGCCGACGCTATAGACATCGGAGCGATAGTCGATCGTGCCGGTCGCGCGGATCTGCTCCGGGCTCATGTACGCGGTCGTCCCGACTGACTGCCCCGCGCGTGTGCGCCGACGCTCGCCCGTTGCGAGCGCGATGCCGAAATCGGACAGCAGCGCGTGCTGTCGCGAGACATCGAGCAGAACGTTCGACGGCTTCACATCCCGATGCACCATGCCTTGGCGATGCGCATAGTCGAGCGCGTCCAGTACTTCGCCGATGAGCGGCAGCGCAACGGCCGCGGGCAGGCGCCGCCCCGGGCGTTCGTCGAGCAGAGTGGCGAGCGAGCCTCCCGGCGCGAGATCCATTACAAGGCAAGGCTGGCCGCCGGCGTTGAACACGTCGCGCACCGCGACGATACCCGGATGTCGCAATACCGCGTGATGCCGGATCTCATCGAGAAAGCGCGCGGCGATCTGACTTTCGGACTCGATCGCATCGGCCATCACCTTGACCGCGACGTTCTGCCGGCGCCTCTCGTCCCAGGCGAGCCACACGCTCGCCATGCCGCCCGCGCCCAGCTTGCGCTCGATCACGTAAGGTCCTACGCGCTGTCCCTGACGAAAGCTCATGGCCGTAGCTATTCGATTCGTGAATCGTCACGCGACGGGCGATGCGGTTCGCGCGCCTCGTTCCATTGGGAGGCCTCGCGGCGCGACGGCGGTTCTCGCCGCTGCGGCTCCTCACGACGCTCCTCGCGGATACGCGCGGGCGCGTCCCCGGAATCGATCTGGCGGAACAGCCATACCGTGTTGCCGGTCTTGATGCGCGCACCGTCTCTTAGCATCACACCCGCGCTTTCGACGAACTGGTCGTCCGCGTAGGTGCCGTTGGTGCTGCGGTTGTCGAACAGCTCGTAACGCCCCGCGCGGCAGAGAATCAGCGCGTGCTCGTTGGACATCGTGGCGTCAATCGAGAGCAGCACGTCGCACGGCCGTCCGCCTTCACTTTCCACGGTGCCCTTGCCAATGACGTTGCGGCCTTCATAAAGCACGAAGAGATCGCCCTGGCGCTCCCACGTGAAGGTCACGAGCACGCCCGTGATCTTGCGACGCGAGGATCGGCGCGGACTCGGCGACGGACTGGACATCGAGCTTTCGTAGCTGTTTTCCTCACGCGTGGCGCCAGCGTCGGACGACGTTGTGTCACCGGAGATGACGGTGTGCTTGTGCGATGACATGGTCGAGCTCCTGGTATCAGAACCGTCGAAGGTGTAGGAGGAAGAGGCTTCGCTCGTGCGCTCGTTCGCGCGGCTTTCGGCGTCGCAGCGCGGACAGCTCGTCCAGCTCGGATCCATCGGATGCCCGTTCGGGCACACCGTTTCCGAACCGCCGGAACTGGAGGACAAGCTGCCTCCCCAGATCTGGCCGAAAATATTCCTGAATGGTTTGTTGCTCATTGCCTGATCTCCGCTGGCTGACGCACGGGCCGTCTAACGGTCTGACGGGTAGATATCGGTTTGACCGGCATCGTCGCGGACGCCGGGCGGCGGCCCAGCGGCGCTTACCTCTGACACCGCGGCCGGTTCTTCCGTACGCTGGGCGTTCGGCGGGGCTTGCGCCGCGGTGTGCTGCACGCGCTTTGCCGGCCGCTTCGGCGTGTCGACGGGAGCGGTCTTTCGAACCATGCTCGTTGCCGCCACCGGTCTGCCGCCGCTCGCCGCGGCTATTGCGCTCGCTACTCTCCCGGTGCTGGCCTCGCGCGGGTCATCTGGCACGGCCGGCGTGACAGATGCGACGGACGCGATCGTCGGCAACGCGGCGAGCATCGCATCGCGCTTCCTATAAAGCGCGTCGAGCTTGCGCTCGTGGTCGTCAATGTCTTGCTCCCGCTCGCGTTCGAGCCGGGCGATTTCCTTCTCCAGCGACGCGAGCGCCGTCGCGACGGGAACGGGCACGATCACCGCGCTTACCGCAGCCGGTGCGACTGCCTCCGAAGCCTTCGACAGCATCGTCGATGCCTTCGCGGCGGCTTCGGTAGCCGGACGCTCACCCACATGCACGCCGATCCATCCCGCCCACACCATCGCCGCCGCGGCCGCGCAGAGCGTTGCCAGCGCGAGCGCACCGCGGATGACCCAGCGCCGCAGGGCGGATTCGCGAGATTCGCCGCAGCGAAGCACCTGCACCGTCACGTTGTCCTCTCCGCTGCGCTCGAGCGCGATCCGCACCAGACGGTCCGCGATCGCCTGCGGCGCGCCGCCTTCGCGCATCGCGGCGGCGATCGCCTCGTCGGCGACATATCCACACAAGCCGTCCGAGCACAGCATGCAAAGCTCGCCTTGCTGCAGCGTGAGCCAACCGCTCACGTCGACCGGCACGTGCGGCTTCAGGCCGAGCGCGCGCTCCAGCACGCTCGCATCCGGATGATTCGCGGCTTCGCTCTCGGTGAGCACGCCCGCGTCGATCATCCGCTGCACGACGCTGTGATCCTTTGTCAGCCGACGCAGCACGCCGCGCCGGTCCAGCAGATACGCGCGGCTGTCGCCGACGTGCGCGAGCATGATCCGCTCGCCTGCCGCAAGCAGCGCGACGACGGTTGCGCCCATACCCGCCGTCAGAGGATTGGGCATCTGGCCACGCGCGTACACCGCGGCGTTGGCCGCCTGCAGCGCGTGCTCGAGCGCCGCGCGCGCGCTCTGCAGTGAACCCAGGCCTTGCAGTTCGCCCTGCATCACTTGCACCGTGAGGCTCGCCGCCGTCGCGCCGCCCGCGTGGCCGCCCATGCCGTCGGAGACGACGAAGATGTCCGCCGCGCTCGCGCGAATCCAGCTCATGCGATCCTGGTTCTCGCTGCGCACGTAGCCCGTCTCCGAGCGTTGTCCGACCGACCATAGGCGCGCATTGGCATGCGTTGCGCCGGACTGCGCGCGCGGACCGTCGACGGCGAGTGCGCCCTCGATGCCGCTCGCTTCGTGCACGGCTCTCTCCCGAACGCGGTTCATGGCACCGGCCGCTCGAAGCGCTCTTCCGGGCGACTGGCCACGCTAGCCGCACCTGCGCGGCGCAGCTCCCATGTCGTGTGGCCGAAGCGAATCTGGTCGCCGGGTGAGAGCGTCATCACCTGCTTCACGCGCGCACCGTTGAGAAAGGTGCCGTTGCTCGAACCGAGATCATTGAGATAGAGTGTCCCTGACTCGAAGCGTATGGTGGCGTGCTTGCGCGAGACGTAGTCGTCACGCACGATGAGATCATTCGCTTCGTCCGCGCCGATTCGCACATTGGGCTTTTCGATCGCATACGTACTGGTCGCGCCCCGCGACCCTGCGTTGACGAGCAGCGCGGCGGGACGGTTAGGCGAGGGCGGCGGGAACATCACGCCGATGCGGGTGGCCTGGCATTGCTGCTTCGGCCCGGGCTGGGGCGGGCGCGTTACGTCGGGCAGCGGCACGCGCACGGGCTTCCTGCGCAGCGCGTAGGCGAGTATGGAGAGCATCGTCGCCAGCCCGACCAGCACGCCGAGGCTGGACTTCACGTCGATCTTGATGGAGCCGATCGTGATGGCGCTCCCGTGCGCGGAGGATGTCGGGTTCACGGATTCCGGCTTCGACGCTGCCTGGCGGACGCTCTCGGGCGCGGCTTGCTCGGCCGACGCAACGGCCGGCGACGGAGACGGCGATGGCGAGCGCGATGGCGAGGGCGATGGCGACGGCAAGCGCGAGGGCAAGGGCGATGGCGACGTCGACGGCGACGGCAAGCGCGAGGGCAAGGGCAAGGGCAACGGCGACGTCGACGGCAATCGCGACGGCGACGGCGACGGTTGGTCGGCGGCCGGAGCAGGTGCGGCAAGCGGGGTGCGAATCGACATCAGCACGGGCGGCGCGCCCGCGCCCGCCGCGTAGACGAGTTCGGCCGATTGCAGCGGCGCTATGCCCGGCGCCGCATGGTAGTGAAATCTGACGTCGTAGGCAGGTGCAGGCGCGGTGCCGAGATCGTCGCGCAGCGCTTCGACGAGACTCGATGGACTCGTCGCGAGCACGAACGCACCGCTGCTCTTGTTTGCGAGCGTCGCGAGACCCGATGATGTCTTCTGCGCCGATTGCCCGAACGCGATCGCATCCATCCGCTGGCCGCGCCCCTGCAAGAGCACTGAGAGCACATCGAAGCGCGTCTGGCTGCCTTCGTCCTTGCCGTCGGTGATGACGATAAGACGCTTCGGCCCTCGCAGCGGCACGTTGGCGAGCGTCGACATGGCAATGTTGAGCGCGTCATAAAGGCGTGTCTTGCCGTCGCGTCCATTGTCGGCGCGGATTGCGTCGACGGCTTCGATGACGGGCGTGGACTCGCTGTAAAAAGGCGTCGGGGCGGGCGTATCGGAGCCGAACGACATCAATGCGATGCGCAGGTCCGGGCGCGGCCGGGCCAGTACGTCCTTCAGCGCGGCCTTGATCGCCGGCATCGCCGAATGCATCGAGCCGCTGCGGTCCACGCACAGCAGCACTGCTGTGACGAGATCGGGCGACAGCTCATTGGCCGCTTCGACGGACTGCGCCGGAACCTGGGTCGGCCCCATGTCCGCACCCGGCAATTGCAGGGTGAAGGCGTCGGCTGAGGGCGCCGCGCCCGGCGCGCGCACCGTCACCGTGACGTTGCCCGGTTCCGGCTGGCTGACCGCGACGGCTTGCAGAGGCTCGGCGCACGCGGTGGCGGTCACGAGGCTAACAGCGAGACCGGAAGCGCCCGAGCACAGCATGCGCAATGCCGATTTGAAAAGTCGATGTGACACGATGCCTCCGCTCGTGGCCGGGGTGCGGATGAGTCGGGCGCGCAAGGCCAACGCCTTCGCGTCTGTCTGTGCCTGGGTTCGCCGGGACGGCCGCATCCGCATGAGGTCGTGCGATGTTTGAGGTACCTGGGTTAGCTAAACATTCGCCGCGAGCTCTTCATGCTGCGTTCCAACTGGATCGAGACTGTGTGAAACCGCGAAAGCGCACTCAGTTTTCACGTGTCCCCTTGCCATTTCCGAGTTGAACCTTGCCAATGCTGATCGATGTTGGGGGGCGAGTTTTTCAATTTCGGCCTTCTGACTGCGATTTGCACACAGGGCGCTCCCTGTCGTGAGGCGCCGGGTTGCCAACATGACCTGCAAGTAGAGATAGAGGACATCGGATAGACGTTTCCGACATCGATACGTCGATCCTCATCCGAAGGTGCGTCATCTATCTCTGTAGTGGTCCGTCACCGGTTGGCGTTGAACACAAAGTTACGAAACCGTGCCGCACGTCATGGCGACGTGTGGTGCCGGCCGAATCTCAAGCGAGAGGCAAGCATGCTAGACGATCTCGACGAGACGCTCGCCGCATTGCTGAAGAGCGAACTGTCGCCCGGCCTCGCGCATCAGATCCAGGTGAGCTTCGAGGCACCCGACGATCAGTTCCCGCCGCAATCGGTCACGACGCCCGCCATCGACCTGTTCCTTTACGACGTGCGAGAGAACACCGAGTTGCGCAGTCACGAATTTGAATTCGATCGACGCGAGGACGGCAGCGTGCTGCGCGCCATGGCGCCCCTGCGCGTCGACGCTTCCTATCTGATTACCGCGTGGCCGCGTGAAGGTCTCGCGAGTCCGGCGGAGGACGAGCATCGCCTGCTTGGCGAAGTCATGCGCGTGCTGTTGCGGCATCGCGTGCTTCCGGAGGAAGTGCTGCACGGCAGCCTCAAGGACAGCGACATGCCGCTGCCCGTCAGCGCTTTGCAGCCGGGACGCCTGCAAAGTCTGGGCGAGTTCTGGCAGGCGATGGGCGGCAAGCCGAAGGCCGCGATCAACTACACCGTTACGTTGTTAGTCGATGTGGGCAAGGTCAAGAAGATCCCGCTCGTCAAGGAGCCGGTGTTCTACTACGACCCCCGCATGCGCGGCGAGTCGCCGCCCGCGCCCTGAACTCCGGCGGACAGCTTTCGATCCGCTTCATCTCAGGCTCTTCCCGTTATCGGCGAGTGTCGATTGCACTATTGACTGAAAGAGGACTGCTCCATGTCAAGCTCTACCTATCAAACACCGGGCGTATACGTCGAGGAAGTGGCATCCGCGCAGCAACCGATCGCCGGCGTTGGAACCAACGTGGTCGGCTTCATCGGCGTGATGCCGAGGAAGATCTATATCCCGGTGCCAAACCCAGACTACGACCCGGTGGTCGCGCGTGCCGCGCACGCGATCGCGGCGCTCGCCGAGCGACGCGCGCAGTTGCAGAAGGCGGGCAAGCTCGATGCGAAGACGGAGGAGCAGATCCAGCCAAAGCAAGATATGGCGACGCAGGCTATGAAGACAGCGCTCGACGCCAAGGATGCCGAGTTGGCGGAAGAGAAGCGCAAACTGGCCGAGGCAGAGGCAGAGGTCACCGCGACCAAAACTGCGCTCGACACCGCCAACACAGAGGCGGAACAGAAAAAAACGGCACTCGACAACGCAACCGACGAGGACAAGCGGGAGGCGAAGCAGGCGTCGACCGACGCCAATCGCGCGCGTAGTGGAGCACAGGATGCGCATCAAAAAGCGCTCGACAAGGCTGACGAACTAAGCAAGTCCGTCGACAATATGACCAAGGCGCTGAACGAGGCGCGCGCCGCGTTCGAAGCGGCGTCCGCGCCGCCGCCCGCGCCGGCACCGGCTCCCGCGCCCGCGCCTGACGGTCAATCGAAACCGGGCGCGACGGCGGATGAGCCGATCGAAGCGCCCCTGGACGACGAAGCGTTCGAGAATCGCGACGTCGATGCTGCGATGATCGCGCCTTCGTTTCTGAGGCCCTACATTCTTCAGGAATTCGAAATCAAGGTCGATCCATTTGAAACCAAGTTCTGCACCAACTTCACTGAATATACGCAGCGCTTCGGCACGTTCTCCGCGTACAAGGGCGAGCCCGACCAGCCTTACTCGAATCCGGACAAGTGGATTTTCAGCCCGTATTTTCCGGGGCACCACGCACTGACGCACGCCGTCAACGGGTTCTTCAAGAATGGCGGAACGAAGGCGTATGTCGCGCGCATCGAGGATGCCGCGGACCTGGAGAAGGTTCTGGAGAAGTTCAGGTCGATCGACGATCTCGCGATCATCGCCGCGCCGGGGCTGCCGCGCAATTCCGACACCTGGGAAGCGCTGATGTCGCACGCCGAGAACCGGGAGAACTGCTTCGCGATTCTCGATGCGCCGGACGTCGTCAACGACGGCAACGACGAGGACCTCTATCTGCAGAATCTCTCGTACTCGAGTATCGATTCGCTTTTGCCGCGCCCGAGCAAAAACGCCGCGTTCTACTTTCCGCACATCGAGGTGGTCGATCCTGCCAAACAGTTGCAGGACTCCGATTCGCAGCGCAAGGTCGGCCCGAAATACCGCGGACGCACGTATGTCGCGCCGAGCGGGCATATTGCCGGTATCTATGCGCGCACCGACGAGGAGCGCGGCGTGCACAAGGCGCCGGCCAACTGCGTGGTGCGTGGGGCGCTGGAGGTCAAGTACTACATCAGCAAGCCGATTCAAGCAGAGCTCAATCCGCAAGGCGTCAATGCGCTGCGAATCATGAACAACGCGGTGACGGTGTGGGGCGCGCGGACCATCGGCGGCGACGCCAACGGCGAATGGAAGTACGTGCCCGTGCGGCGCCTGTTCCTGTTCCTGCAGAAGTCGATTGAGCTGGGCACACAGTGGATCGTCTTCGAGCCGAACGACGAGGCGCTGTGGGGCAAGATCCGCCTCAACATCACCGCGTTCCTCACCAATGTATGGCGTACCGGCGCGCTGTTCGGCACGACGCCCGACCAGGCCTTCTACGTCAAATGCGATGCCGAGCTGAATCCGCCCGAAGTACGCGACGTGGGGCAGGTGATCACGGAGATCGGCGTGGCCATCGTGCGGCCGGCGGAATTCGTGATCTTCCGCATCACGCAGTCGACCGGAACCGGGCAGTCGTGAGCCCGGGCGACGACAACGCGTAGCGATCAACGGTGGGACCGATCATGAAGCTTGAATCGTTGGCCGAGCAGGGCACGCAGTCGCTGCGCACGCCTGGCCTGTACATCGAGTGGCGCTCGCAGGGGCTCGCGGGGCGGCACGGACTGAGCGGCGGCGTACCGGTGTTCATCGGCTTTGTCGCACCGGGTGCATTTCCGGCAGATGCGCCGCGCGCGCTCTGGTTCGACCGCTGGGAACGCTTCGCGCGCATCTTCAACGCCGATGTCGGCGCGGGCATGTTCCTGATGCACGCGGTGCGCGGTTTTTTCGAGAACGGCGGCGAACGCTGTCTCGTCGTGCCCCTACAGGCGGCGCGCGGCGACGATGCCGCGCGCCTGCTCGCAGCGCCGCTCGACAACGGCGGCTTTCTCGAGGGCGTCGAGGAGATCGATCTCGTCTGCGTGCCGGATGCGATGTCACTGCTGCCAGGTGATTCGCCCAACTCGCGCGATGCGATCCTCGCGGTGCAGACGAGTGCCATGGAGCACTGCGCGCGCATGGGCAATCGCTTCGCGGTGCTCGATGCGATGCCTTCGGACGAAGAGACGGGCGACATCGCCGTAGACGAACGCAAGCGCGCCTCGCTCGATGCCGTCATCAAGCAATGGCAGACGCTGCCCGCGCAGCACGGCGCGCTGTATTTCCCGTGGATCGACACGAAGCCGATCGTGACGTTTGCAGCGAAACAGGATTGGCAGCCGACCGTGCGCGTTCCGCCGTGCGGGCACATCGCGGGCGTCTATGCGCGCTGCGACCGGCGCGAGGGCGTCTTCAGGCCGCCAGCCAACGAAGTGCTCGAAGGCGCGCTCGATCTTGAATTCGATCTGGCGGACACCGATCAGGCCGCGCTCAATCAGGCGGGCATCAATTGCCTGCGCGAGCGGCCGGGTTGGGGTCTGCGCGTGTGGGGCGCGCGCACGCTTTCTAACCGGCCCGAGTTGCGCTACGTGAACGTCACGCGGCTTCTGCTGGCGATCAGGCGCGAGCTCGAATATCACCTGCGCGATCTGATGTTCGAGCCGAACAGCCCCACGCTGTGGAAAGCCGTTTCCGAGAGGCTCGAAGGCTACTTCAGCGATCTGTTTCGCGCGGGCGCGCTCAAGGGCGGCGATCAGGCCGAGGCGTACTTCGTCAAGTGCGACGCGGAAACCAATCCGCCCGAGGAGCGCCTGGCGGGTCGCGTGAGCGCGCTGGCGGGGCTCGCGGCCGCGGCGCCCGCGGAGTTCGTCGTCGTGCGCATCACGCAGAGCGCCGATGGCGTGAGCGTGGCGGGACCGGAGTTGCAGGTGTGAGTCGGATGGATTTTCAATCAACGCAGGCGGTGTGAAGGAGAGAGGAACATGGCAACCGGAGAACGTAGAGACCCGTTTCGCGGCTTCAAGTTTCGCGTGCAGATCGGCGGCATTCAGCGGGCAGGCTTCAGGGAAGTGTCCGGGCTCGATGCGGCCACGGACTCGATCGACTATCGCGAAGGGGATGACAAGACGCTCACGATACACAAGCTGCCGGGCCTCAAGAAGTTCGCCAATATTACGTTGAAGCGCGGCATCACCAACGATCTCGACTTGTGGAAATGGCGCAAGCAGGTGATGGACGGCAAGATCAAGGAAGCACGCCAGAACGGCTCGATCATCCTGATGGACGATGAAGGCAACGACGTCGCGCAATGGGACTTCGTCGCTGCATGGCCGACCAAATGGACCGGGCCGGGCTTCAACGCCACCGCGAACGAAGTAGCCATCGACACCATCGAGCTCACGCACGAAGGACTGGATCGAACCAAATGAGCATGCAGACCGAATTCAGCTTCACGCTGCCGCACGGCTTCGTGGATGCCGACGGCGTCGTGCATCGCGAGGGCGTGATGCGCCTCGCGACCGCCAGCGACGAAATCGCACCAATGAAAGATCCTCGCGTGCAGAGCAATCCCGGCTATCTCGCGGTAATTCTGCTCTCGCGCGTGGTGAAGCGTCTGGGCGACTTGCCTCAGGTCAATCCGCGCGTGATCGAGGAACTGTTCGCCGCTGATTTCGCGCATCTGGAAGATCTGTATCGGCGCATCAACACGAATGGCCATGACAGGCTGACCGTGGTGTGCCCTGGCTGCGAGAAGAGATTCGAGGTGGAGGTCGACCCCACGGGGGAGCGATAGGCTACCGCCCGGAGCAGTTGTACGAGGAGGTAGCCTACCTGGCCTATCACGTTCATTGGCCCCATGCGCAACTGATGACGCTCGATCATCTCGAGCGCCGGCGTTGGGTGAGCGAGGTCGCGAAAATTAACAAGCGGATCAACGACGAGGCAGAACGCCGCGAGCGCGATCCATGGGAGTAGCGTCGTGCTGACCAGCAATACCACACCTGATGACTTCTATCTGGCCTTCGCGTATTCGGTAATGATCGATCAGAAAGCCATTGCCGGATTCGCTGAAGTGTCGGGACTCGCGATGGAAACGGAAGTCGAGACTTATCGCGAGGGCGGATCGAACAACGGCGAGCATCAACTCGCCGGGCCGACGAAATACAGCTCGCGTATTGTGCTCAAGCGCGGCTTTGGCGACATTCCGTATCTGTGGAACTGGTATCTCGGTGTGATGAAGGGGACCATCCAGCGCCGCGACGTGACCCTCACGATCAACTGCATCAACGGCGCGCACGGAGACGACAACGCTCCGCATTGGGTATTCCGCAGGGCTTGCCCGGTGAAGTGGACAGGCCCCGAACTGCGTGCGGCGACTTCGGCGATCGCGTTCGAGACGGTCGAACTCGTACATCAGGGATTGATGCTATGAGCGGCGATAAAAACTTCGGCGCGTCGCTGTGGCGGCGGCACACGACGACGGCGCTGTCGGCGCAGGCGCGCGACGGCGCGCGGGCATCGTTCGGCGAGGCGCTTCATGCGCGTCATATGCAATTTTCACAGCTGCTGATGCGGCGCGTGGGCGAGCGTGGGCAGCGCGCGGGCGTACAGCGCACATTCGTGGTGGCGAGGCGAACGGATTCGGCCTCCGGCTGCGGTGGGGATGACGCGAGCGCGTCTGAAGTCGCGGATGGGGCCGGGGAACTCGCCACGAGTGCCGCTTCGGATGTAGCCGTGCCGTTGCTGCATCAAGGCTCGGCAGCCGCACGGCAGGACAGCCGATCAGCGAAGGGCGAGCGTGCGGTCTCGAAGCATCCGGTTGATGCGGGTGACGTCGTGTCGAGACGTGCGCGGGAATCGGGCGGCGATGCCGCGCCTGGTTCGGCCCCTGCGCCTTTGCATGAAGTGACGGCGCGCGGCGCGGAAGTATCAGACAGGTATGCATCTGGCCATGCGGGCCCAACGAGCGCTCGTGCCATGTCGGGATCGCTCGTGCCGCGCGTCCCGGTTTCCTCATCCGGATCGATGCCGTCTGCCGGCATGGTCATGCGTTCAGCACCTGAGACGCACTCTATCAAGCGAACGTCGCGGACGCCGCTTGCTGGCGCGCTTGCGCTCGCGCCCGCGCCCGTAGCTCGGATCGGGTCACCTATCATGCTGCACGCCGCGCATGATTTGTCCGAGCGCCCATGTGCGCCCGAGCATGCGCGTGTCGAAATAGCGCCGGATACGCAGGTTCGTCACGACGCGGTGTCTGTTGCAGCAGATAGTTTCATAGATGGGCAGATGCAATGCGGCCCGTCGATGCCGGGCGGAGCGACGGATCGTCTGCCGGACGCGCAACTCGTGCGGCAAGTGGCTATGACGGTCACGCACGAACGACCGGTTGCTTCGCTCATACCTGATGCCGCAAGTCACGCGATCTTGCCGGAAACCGGTGGCGAATTGCCGCGTGCATCTGCGGGTGAGGCTCCGGTTGAAGGCGCTGCGCGATCGGCTCGGCGATTGGGTGCTTCGATCGAGCATGCCGCGCTCCCCTTCGCGGCTCATCCGCTCGCGCGTGCGGTGCCGTCCGCGTCCGGTTCCGGGCAGCTCAATGCGGCGGGTCCGCTTTCGCCAGTACCAATGGTTTCGAAGCAATCGCTGTCTTCGTTATCGGCGCCGTCTGCCTGCGTGGATCGGGTGGATCGCGCGCACCAACTCGTTGCGGCGACGAATCACATCGCTGATCGCACTGCGTCGAAGACGCTGACGACGGATGCACGCGCGCCTTCGAGCCACGTCCAAAAACCGACAACGATGCACGCGCCCCCCAGCGCCGCCGAGCCCCCGATGCCCGAACATGGGGCATGGGCTATGCGACGCGCGGTCGTCACGGCGACGAGCATGCCTGATATGTCGAGCGCATCTAACGCGAAGAGTACGGACGGCGCGTCAAGCGTGGCTCACGTATCGAGGGCGGAGGAGGCGTCGCGAACGACCGCTGCGTCGAACACGCCGGGCGTATCGGGAACGTCGAACGCGTCAAGCGGGACTTCGGCCCGATCCCGTGCATCAGAAGCAACACTGTCGCGTATGTCGATCGCAAGCGCCGCTCGCACCGCGGCGGTGCCGCCGCCCCTCGCACGCGCATTCGCACGCTCCGATCGCATCGAAGCGCCGCAAGGCGAAGCGATAGCACGCCCCGAACCGAAGGCGTTCCCGGTGCGAGATGCCGTCGTCTTACATCGATCGCAATCGATCGAATCCCCGGCGGCCGCATCGAACATCATGAAGGAGACACCGCTTTCCAGCGCAATTCGCGTTGCCGCCGACGTAAGCCGCCAACCGTATTCATCGACGCCTGCTCGTGACACCACGTGGAGGCCGTCGAGCGCAATTGACCGGTTCGTAGATATTGACCGCGAGTCACGCCCGCGGCCCTCCCAAGGCACGGCAATGCCGACGGGCGCCGTCGACGGCCAAACACAACGGCCGCCCACGCACTGGACAGTTCATGAGGCAAGTGCGATCGACGGCCAAATGCAACTGCCGCTCATGCACGCCACGGCAACGGATGCGAACGCCACCAGCCGGGAAACGCACCCTCCGCCCGCGCACGCCACGGCAACGGACGCGAGCGCGATCGACCACGAACGGCAGCCACCCCGATACACCCCGTCATTGCCCGGAATCGCATCGCGCGCGATCCACACGGAGCCAGTCGCCGGCGCATCACCGCGCAAGCCCGCGACGAACGTCGTGCAACGCACACCGGCGACGAGCGTCACTGTCAAGCCGCAAGCCGCCGTGCGCCAAACTGCCCGATTACCGCTGCGTCTCGCGAGAGAGCCGCGTGACCCACGCGAAACATGCTGCGATGGAGTACCGATCGCGGCATGGACCGAGCGCGGGTCCGCACCGCCAAGCTCGGCGAGTGAACCCGCGCTCATCGACCGCGCCGCAGAGCAGTACGGCGTGATTTCCCCGCTCACGCACGTTACGCGCGACGTCGGCGCCCCAGCGACGGCCAGCACGCCCCCGACCGTGAGCGCCAGCGCCGGCGCCGGCACACGCGCAACGGCAGCCGCAGGCTCAGCCGCGAACACGGGCGCAGACGCCAGCGAACTCGCCGAACAAGCGTGGCAGTTGATCCTCGACAAGCTCGCCATCGAACAGGAACGCCGGGGGTATACATCATGGGCCTAGCGAAGATGGTCATTCAGGTCGAGGTCGGCAGCGGTGAGAAGGACGTGCACTTCGACGAGCACAGCGAAACCAACATCGAGGTGAAGTTCAACCCGAAGACGCTGTCGGTATCGCGCTCCGTGAGCTGGCAAAGTCAGAACGCGGCCAAGCGCGACACCCCCGAGCTGCATTACACGAGCGGGGACCCGGCCACGCTCTCGGTCGATCTGTTCTTCGACACCTACGACTCGGACAAGCCCATGGACCAGAAGGACAGCGTGTTCGCCGAAACGAAGAAGCTGCTCGCGCTCGCAGCTGTGGCGGGCGACAAACATCGTCCGCCGGTGTGCCGGCTGCAATGGGGCACGCAAGCGGTTTTCTTCCAGGGCGTGCTCACGCAGATCGATCAGAACTATACGATGTTCACCGAACTCGGCACGCCCGTTCGCGCCACGCTCAAATGCTCGTTCAAGCAATGGCGCTCGAACATCGACGATCGCAAGAAGCAGAATCTCATGTCCGCTGACGTCGCCAAGGTCTTGACGGTCAGGCGCGGGCAGACGCTCGCCAGCATCGCCGCGCAGGAATATGCCGATGCGAATCGCTGGCGCGACATCGCGGCGGCCAACGGCATCGACGATCCGCTCACGCTTGCGCCAGGCTCCACGATCCTGCTGCCGCCGGTGCGCCCGAGCGCCTCCCGCGTCATGAGGGCGGAGGACATCCTGTGAACGCGCGCACCGGCTTCGATACGCTCGCGCCCGAGTTCGGGCTGAAGATCAATGGCTCGCCGCTGCCGGAAGCTGCGACGGCCGACCTGATCGACGTGTGCGTGCTCGAGGATGTCGATGCCATGAGCATGTTCACGTTTTCGCTGACCTGCCGCGACACCGCGCAGATGAAAGTGAAGTGGGTCGACGAAGCGATCTTTCGCGAGGGCAATCCCGTCGAGATCGAGATCGGCTATCGCGACCACCGGCAGGTGATCTTCAGCGGCGAGATCACCGGACTCGAGCCGGCCTTTCTCGAAAACGCGCCGCCGACGCTTACCGTGCGCGGCTACGACCGGCGTCATCGGTTGATGCGCGAACGCAAGACGCGCTCGTACACCAATGTGAAGGACAGCGACATCGCCAGTCAACTGGCGGGCGGCGCGGGATTGAAACCGCAAGTCGAGGACTCGAAGGTCACCTTGCCCTACGTGTTCCAGCACAACCAGACGGACCTCGAATTCCTGCTCGCACGCGCGAAACGCATCCATTACGAAGTGGTCGTCGACGACCGTTCGCTGATCTATCGCCCGCGCAAGATCGACGCGAGCGAGACGCTCACGCTGCGGCCCGAGATCGAGCTGCTCGAATTCCGGCCGCGCATGTCGACGATGGGACAGGTGCAGGAAGTGCTTGTCAAAGGCTGGGACCCGAAGAGCAAGAAGGAGATCGTCGGCCGCTCGGGCGCGGGAGACGAAGCCGGACTGATGGCGGGCAAAAAGTCGGGACCGTCGAGCGTGGCAAGCATCTTCGGCAAATCGGGCGGCGCGAGCGTGTGCGCGCCTGTCCAGAACCAGGCCGATGCCGATCTGATGGCGAAGCAGCGCTTCGGCGAAATGGCGCTCGGTTATATCCGTGGCGATGGCGTGTGCATTGGCGATCCGCGGATGCGGGCGGGCATCGTCGTCAAAATCGAAGGGCTCGGCGATCGCTTCAGCGGGCTCTATTACGTGACGAGCACCGAGCAGCGCTTTTCGCTCAAGAAAGGCTATCGCGTGCGCTTCGCCGCGCGGAGGAACGCGACATGATGCACGACCAGCTCCTGCACAGCCTGCTTGCCCACGCCGACAGCGAAGGGCGTTACTACGGCGTGGTGGTCGGCGTCGTGACGAACAATCAGGATCCGGACGGCATGCATCGCGTCAAGGTGCGCTTTCCGTGGCTCAATCAGGACGACGAGAGCAACTGGGCGCGAGTCGCCACGATGATGGCCGGCAACGGGCGCGGTGCGTATTTTCTGCCCGAAGTAGACGACGAAGTGCTGGTCGCGTTCGAGCATGGCAGCGTCGAACATCCATTCGTGATCGGCTCCCTATGGAACGGCAGGGACGTCGCACACGAATCGAACACCAACGGCAAGAACGACAACCGCGGCTTCAAGTCGAGAAGCGGACACATCGTGCGCCTGTCCGATGCGGCTGGCGACGAGAAGATCGAGATCATCGACAAGACCGGCAACAACAGGATCACGATCAGCGCATCGGGTAACACCATCGCGATCGAGGCGCAGGGCGATATTTCGATCCGCTCGACGGCGGGCAAACTCACGCTCCAGGGCATCGGCATCGAGATCGATTCGAAGGCGGACGTCAAGATCAGCGCGATGTCCACGCTCGACATGGCATCCACCGGGCCGATGAGCATTTCCGGCGCGCTGGTGAATATCAATAGCTAAGGAGGCGAAGGACATGCCCGCGCAGGTGCTAGGAGTCGGTTGGGAGTTCCCCGTCGCGCTGAAGGACGAGCGCATCGGAGTCGCGCGCTACGAGGATTGCGTACGGCAATCGATCTTCCTCATCCTTTCGACAGCGAAGGGCGAGCGCGTGATGCGCCCGGACTTCGGCTGCTGCCTGCACGACCTGGTGTTCAGCGTGAATGGACCGTCCACCCAGGGCATGGCGGAGTTTCATGTGCGCGAGGCGCTCGAGAAGTGGGAGCCGCGCATCGACGTGATGCAGGTGCAGGCATCGGGCGCGGGCGGTTACGGCGAGCAGTTGCTGATCGAAATCGACTACCGCGTGCGGCTCACGGACAACCGCTTCAATCTCGTCTATCCGTTCTACCTCGACAGGCCGCTCACGTGATGCTCGCCCATGCACCTTTCGTCACGCAGGAACGCACTGCGGCCGCGATCGACGCCGTGGTCTCGGACGCGCTCGAGCTTCGCGACACCGGGGACGATGCGAGCGCCGCCGATCCACTGCGGCATGCGCTCACACGCGTCTTCGCGCACTACTGCGCGGTGTTGACCGAGCGGCTGAACGCGGCGCCCGTCGCGCATCTGGCCGCGTTCGTCGAGATGCTCGACAGCGGACAAAACGGGCGTGAACCAGCCACGCCCGCGTATGCGCCGCTCGCGTTCAAGGCGGCGCAGGCGGGAGAGGGCGCGCCCGTGCCCGTGGTGCCGAAGTTCACCGAAGTCGCTGCGCCGGGCTCGGGCGCGCAGGCGCAGCCGGTCGTGTTCCAGACCACTGCGGATCTCGAGGTGCTGCGAGCGGAGGCCGCGTGCGCCATCTGGGTCGATGCAAACGCGGGCACACTCGCTGATGCGAGCGCGGCCGTTTCGTCGCAAGGACTACGCGATGGCGAATCGCTTGGCACCCATGCGCAGCCCATCGTGCGGGCGATGCACATCGGGCATCGGGCGTTCTTCTGCCAGCCCGATCTCGCCGGCTTCTCGCTTGATGTGCGGATCGCGAACGCTCAGGCTCCGACAGAACCGCTTTCG
Organism: Paraburkholderia sp. BR13444; assembly: GCF_040948755.1. Classification (NCBI taxonomy): domain Bacteria; kingdom Pseudomonadati; phylum Pseudomonadota; class Betaproteobacteria; order Burkholderiales; family Burkholderiaceae; genus Paraburkholderia; species Paraburkholderia sp. BR13444. The sequence continues at coordinate 80,714 of NZ_JBFPKM010000006.1, forward strand.
CTGCAATGGGGCATGTGCGGACCAGATGGATTCGTTCAGTTCGATCCGTCGAGCGATACGACGCACGGCTTCACGAAGAGCGGTGCGGTCGTCTTCAGCGCGCCGCCGACGTGGCAAGCGAGCAAGCTGCACGGCGTCGAGAACGGCTGGCTCACGTGCCGCTTGCGCGCCAATGCGAACGGGCCCGGCACCTGCGGCCCCACGATCACCGACCTCGCGATTTCCGCGGATCGCGCGCTGACGACAGCCACCCTCGATACCGCACTCTCAAACCGCGTGCCAGTCGATCTGACGCGCGACTTTTATCCGTTTGGCGAGCGGCCGCGCTTTAACGACGTGCTTTATCTGGCGTCGAAGGCGTTCGCCGTGGCGGGCGCGCGCGTCGTGCTGACAATCGCGCTGACGAATCCAGCCGATGCCGCGCCCGGCGCCTCGCCGATTCCGCCCGTGAGCCGTGACGGCGCGCCGCGCGTGAGTTGGGAAGCTCACACTGCAAACGGCTGGCGCCCGGTGTCCGTCGACGATGCCACGCAGGCCTTCACGAGGAGCGGTACGGTGAGCTTCTCGGTGCCGGCCGACGCGGTTCCGGCAACCATCAACGGCGCCGCCGGAGGCTGGCTTCGCGTCCGGCTCGCGTCGGGAAACTATCGCGTGGGCACGGCATCGGCGGAAAACTTCGCTGTACCGATGGACGCGCCGCCTTCTATCGCGCGCATCGGCCTTGCGATGTCACTGCACGTGGGGCCGGTGGCGCCACGAGAGATCATCGTCGAGAACGGGCTGACGTGGGCGCGCCCGGCTTTGGGCGAGACCGGCGAGCGAGCCGCGTTCCAGCCGTTTCGATCGCTCGATCAGACCGCGCGCGCGTTGTACGTCGGACTGCGTGCGCTACCTGAACAGCTTGCTGGCCGCAATCTGAGCCTGTATGTCGGTATGGCGCAGCATGGCGCGCGCGCGATCTATCGCGACAATGAAGCTTCCGGCCACGGCCCGGACAAGCCGCGCTGGCAAGTATCGAACGGAGATGGCTGGCGCGACTGCGACTCCATCGACACGACGGGGGGCTTGCGGCATCCGGGCTATGTCCAGGTGACCCTCGCGCACGGCGGCATCGCGCCATGGCACGACACACTGCTCGACGCCGATCAGGCGCTGCTGTGGCTGCGCGTGCTGCTCGACGCAGCCGACGAGGATGCGCCGCCGATCCGCCAGATCGTGCTCAACGCGGTACCCGCCGTACAGGCGCTGCGCTTCGAACACGAGCTGCTCGGCTCGGCGACGCAGCGCCCGTCGCAGACGTTTAGAACCGCGCGGGCCCCCGTGGTCGGCGGCGAGGTGCGCGTCGAAGTGCGCGAATCCGATACCGGCTCGGCGCGCGACTGGGTGCGCTGGAACCGCGTCGACGATTTCACGGCAAGCGGGCACGACGCGCGCGACTTCGTACTGGACGGGATGACGGGCACCGTGCGCTTCGGCGATGGCCGGCGCGGTCGGATGCCCCCCGCCGGCGGTAACAACGTGCGCATCAGCTACAGCGCGGGAGGCGGCGCGCAGGGCAATCAGCCGCCGCTCGCCGTCACGCAATTGCGCACGACGGTGCCGTGTGTCGCTTCGGCGGCGAATTGCGATTGGGCGAGCGGCGGACAGGACGCTCCCGACGATCACGTGATGCGCCGCGCGTCGCTCGCGCGCCTGCGTCATCGCGGCCGTGCGGTCTGCCGCGACGACTACGCGGATCTCGCGCTGCGCGCGTCGCCTGAAGTCGCGCGCGCGGAGTGCCTCGGCGGGCGCGACGTGTCGACCGGCGACGTGCGCGGACAGGCGGCGCTCGGCGTCGTAAGCGTAATCGTCGTGCCGCGCGGCACGGATCGCGCGCCGCAGCCGACGCTCGCGCTCCTCGCGGCGGTAAAGCGCTATCTCGAAGCGCGCGCGCCGGCGGGCATCGAACTGGTTCTGGCGGGGCCGCTTTACGTGCAAGTCTGCGTCGATGCCGAACTGGCTGTCGCCGATGACGCCTCGCCGGAGCGCGTGCGCGTGGCTTGCGCGGCGCGCTTCGATGCGTATCTGCATCCGTTGACGGGCGGCGACGCGGGCCACGGCTGGCGCTTTGGCGTCGAGCCGCATGCCTCCGATCTGCTGGCCTGTCTCGATGCGATCGAAGGCATCGAGGCAGTGCGCGCGCTGCGCCTGCGCTTCATCGAGCCCGCACCCGGCGTGCGAGCGCGCAGTGATTTCGTGATCTGCGCGGGCAGTCATTTCATCCACGCGAGCCGCTGATCATGTCCACGCCCGCAGTCGATACCGGTTTCAACGCGCCGAAAACGCCTATTGTCGTCGAGCGCGATTACGACACGCTCGTGCGTGAAGGCATGGCACTCGTGCCGGTGCACGCGCCCGAGTGGACCGACCACAATCCGTCCGATCCGGGCGTCACGCTGATCGAACTGCTCGCTTACTTCACCGATGCGCTGCTGTATCGCGTCGGCCGCGTCACGCCCGCCGCGAAGCTGCAATTCCTGCGGCTGCTGAAGGGCGCGCCGTCTCACGATATCGTGCCGCTCGTCACACAGCCCGACGGTGTGGTCGATCTCGCCCTCGAACTTTCGCGTGCCACCGGCGACGCGGTGAGCGCGCTCTCGCAGATGGAATGCGCGATCACACCCGCAGACTTCGAGCGCTTCGCCCGCGCGGCGGCGGCGCTTGAGTTGCCGGGTCGTGCGATCGGCGCGTGCTGCATGGCGAACGTCAATCTGGGCGGTGCGCGCGTGCGTGGAACCGACGCCACCAGGCAGGCACGCGGACACGTGAGCGTCGTGCTGGCGCTGCCTCCCGATGTGCCCGACGACGTCGCCAGCCACGTGCGCGAAAAAGTGAGCCGCGATCTCGCGTCGCGCTGCCTGTTGACGACGCGACTTTCGGTCGTCGCGCCCGCGGTACTGCATGTGTCGATCGCCTTCGCGGTGGCGCCGTTGCCAGGCATATCGCTTGAAGAGGCGCTGGCGACCATCGACGACATACTCGCGGGACGCTTTGGCAACGCGAAGGCGGTGAGCCTGGGCGGCACGCTCCCGCTCGCGTCGATCGCGAGGACAATCGATGCCGCGCCCGGGATCGACTATGTCGAGGGCGTCACCGTGCTCGATGCGACGAGCGACCCTGAACTGCAGGCGCGCGGCGTCGGCGTGCAGATAGGCGCAGTGGCGACGATCGGCGTCGACACCGTGCTCGGCGGCCCCGCGCATCTATCCGATGACGCGTTCGGGCGCTTCCTACGCGATAGCGGCGGCATGCTCGCTTCGGTGCTGCTCAAGCCTTGGGAGCAACTGCGGCTGACGGTGTCACGCGCACACGTTACGCTCATCGATGCCGGCGTGAACGATCACGCGCGCCGGATGCGTCATCGGGGAGGCGGTCATGAATGACACCGCTGGGCGCTTGCTGGCCGCGCTCCCCGCGATCTATCGCGCCACCGGCGGCGACCAGTTGCGCATGCTGCTCAGCGCGTTCGAGCGCATGCTGCTCGCGAGCGGCAACGCGGACGCCCCCGCCATCGCCGACGAGATCGACGCGATTCCGCGTCTTTTCGCACCGCTCGGCGTGAGGCCGAGCGCGTCCCGGCAAACCATCAACGGGCCCGCCAGCATCCAGAATGAAGCGCGGCCGCCCGCGCCGGATCGCTTCATGCCGTGGCTCGCGCAGTGGGTCGCGTTCACGCCGTATCGCTATTTCTCGGCAGATGAGCTGCGGCGTATCGTGGCCGGCATTGTGCCGCTTTACGGCAGACGTGGCACGCGCGATTACATGGAGAAGCTCCTTGCTCTGTGCTTCGGCGAGATCGGCGAGTCGTCGATCGACGAGAACCCGGTGCATGGTTTCGTCATCGGGCGTTCGCATCTCGGCGTGGATACGGAGCTCGCGGTGAGTGAGCCGTACCGGTTTCGCGTCGAGTTCCGCCTTCACGAGCGCGATTTAGCCCGGGCGCATGGCGCGCCGCATGATCTGGAAGAGCGCGTGCGCGCGGTGGTCGAATTTGCGCGACCCGCGCATACGGAATACGAGTTGGTGCTGACCCGCGGTCGGCGGGAACCGATGGCAGGCTGAGAGGTACATCAAATGCACAAGAAACAGTTCATCCACAAGAAACCGGCGTACTACCGGGGGCAACTACTGAACGAGGAAGACTTTCGCGACGAGCAGCGCTACCACGCGAACGCGCGCTATCGCCACAACCTCAATTTGCACGGCTGGGGCATAGTTCATGGGCTGGAAGTCAGGCATGCGGGCGGCAATGAGATCGTCGTATCACCGGGCTTCGCCGTGGACCAACTCGGGCATGAAATTGACCTGAGGCACGAGGAGAAGCTTCAGTTGCCGTCGAATGAAGCGAACGCGGTTCTCGTCGTGAGCCTTCACTATGAGGAAGACGACGTTGTTCCAGCCAGTGATGACGACGGCGAACGCAACACGCGCAAGTGCTATGGGGTGGTGACGGTAGAGCCGGGTGCGGTGGAGGCGGCGGTGATCCTCGCGACCATCGAGCTCGACGACAAGAGCCATGTGAGCGCGCACGCTATCAAGCCAACCAATCGTCGGCACATGAAAACGCTGCTCGCGCCCGGCTCCGTCACCGCCGAGTCCCTCGATACGCATCTCAAGCGCGGCTGGCTGCGGATGCCGTTTCGCCCGACGCCCCTGCCGGCAGACCAGGAAGGGGCACCGCCGCCATTTCGCGTCGGTCCGACCGAGGCGCGGGCGCATCGCGAGATCGATGAGAAGCCCAACACCAAAGGTGCAGCCGGCACGATGGCGATATCGCTCGCGCCAGGCGTCACGCGCGTGCTGCGCTTGCGCGTTGCCGGCGAAATCAACGATGCGCGCCTGTCGGTCGAACTGTTTCTCGGCGGATGGGATGCAAATGCGCGCAAGCACATTGCGAAGAGCCTCCTCAAAGAGGAGATCAGGAGCGGCCCTTATGACGAGACCTGGCACGTCAAGGAAGGCGACTTGCACCTGGAAACGTCGACGTTGTCGATCGAGATTCGCAGCGAAGCGTATGTGAGAGTCTCGCTCGTGGCAATCGAAGTGACATGTGATCCGTCGCTGTTGCATGTCGCTGCTGTCGCGGGGTGATGGCCGTGTCTTGCTACGAGTCTTCGCTAGAGCATGTGCTTGCGCGACTAGAGCAGATCGACCTCAAGATCCGCGCGCAAGTGGCGCGTTTTCGGTCCATGCAGCGGGAAGACGAGCAATTCCGCGGCCTCTATGTTTCGGAACAGCAGGTCGACGCGCTGCTTGCCGCGCCGCTCGCAATGCCCGCTTGGCTGCTGGACCCATCGCCCAATGCTGAGCATCACACAGCCGTCACGCGCCATATCGCCGAGCATGAAAGCGCGACGATCGAAGCTGGCACCGAACTGCGCCTTGCCAGGCTTGCGACGATCTTCTCGCTCGATCCACTCGATATCGATATCTTGCTGGTCTGCCTCGCGGCGGAGCTCGACACGCGGTACGAAAAGCTCTATGCGTATCTGCAGGACGACGTCACCCGCACGCGTCCGAGCATCGATCTGGTGCTTGCGCTTCTGGTTCCTGACCCGTTGCAGCGGATCGTCGCGCGGCAACATTTCCTCGCCGATGCGCCGTTGCGCCGCGCGCGGCTGATCGAAGTGTTCGAAGATGCGTCACGGCCGTTGCCGCCGTTCATCGGCAAGCTGCTGCGTACCGATGAGCGCATCGTGTCGTATTTGCTGGGGTCGAATGCACCGGATGCACGCATCGCGCCTTATCTGCGAAGCGAAGCGCCACGACACGGGCTGGACGAACTCGTGCTTCCGGCGTCGACACTACACGGCCTCAAGACGCTGGCGCATCAGAAGACTCATGACGTGGCCATCGCTGTGCATCTGCAAGGCCCGGCGGGCGCGGGCAAGCTCACGGTCGCTCGCGCGGTTTGCCGCGAACGCGGCGTGCCGTTCCTGTGTGTCGATGCGAGCCTGCTGCTCGCCGATGCGGACGTCAACCTCAATACGCAGTTCGCGCTGATCGCGCGTGAAGCGCGCCTCGCGGACGCGGTGCTCTACATCGACGGCTTCGATGCGCTGCTCGCGCATGAACAGCACCCCGCCTTGCGCGCGTGCCTCGCAGCAGTCGAAGAGGTCGCGTTGTCGTTCCTCGCGGGCGAGGCCTCGTGGCTACCGGGCAGTGCATTGCGCCGCGTGCGCTTCTTCGCCGTCCCGCTAGCACGGCCGGACATTGCGGAGCGCGCGCATCTGTGGCGCAAGACGGCGCAGGCGCACGGGGCCACACTTGATGCGCTCGATCTCGAGGGCGTCGCGACGAAGTTCCGCTTCACGCCAGGACAGATCGACGATTCATGGCGCTCGGCGATGAGTCTCGCGACATGGCGCACGAAAGATGTGAAGGGCGCAGACCGCGGGAGCGGAAACATCACGTCGAAGGATCTCTACGACGCGTGCCGACTCAATTCGAACCGCGCGCTCGCGGCGCTTGCGCAAAAGATCACGCCGCGTTTCACCTGGAAGGACATCGTGCTGCCCGCTGATCGCATCGCGCAGTTGCGTGAAATCTGCAATCACGTCAAATACCACAATCGCGTGTTCAACGAATGGGGCTTCGAGCAGAAGCTCGCATCGAGCAAGGGGCTGACGTTCCTGTTCGCAGGGCCATCGGGAACGGGCAAGACGATGGCGGCCGGCATCATTGCGAATGAGCTGGGGCTCGATCTGTACAAGATCGACCTGTCGCTCGTCATCAGCAAATTCATCGGCGAGACGGAGAAAAATCTCGCTCGCATCTTCGACGAAGCCGAGACCGCCAACGCGATCCTTTTCTTCGACGAAGCCGATTCGCTGTTCGGCAAGCGCAGCGACGTGAAGGATTCGCACGACCGTTACGCGAACATCGAAGTCGGCTACCTTCTGCAGCGGATCGAAGAATACCAGGGCATCGCGATTCTCGCGTCCAATTTTCGGCGCAACATGGACGAGGCGTTCGTGCGCCGCCTGCAATTCACCGTGGACTTTCCGCTGCCGACCGAGAGCGATCGGCATCGCATGTGGATTGCGATATTGCCGGAGCACACGCCGCGCGATCCGGACCTGGATCTCGCGCTGATGGCGCGCCGCTACAACCTCAGCGGCGGCAACATCCGCAACGTCGCGCTGGCCGCCGCATTTCTCGCCGCAGACGATGGCGACATGATCCGCATGAGTCATCTGATTTCAGCGACGCAGCGGGAGTATCAGAAGATGGGCAAGCTCGTCGGCGACGGTGCGTTCACTCATGCGTTGACATAGGCATGGTCATGAAGTCCGTCGCCGCCTCCAGGGAGTCATACGACGGCCATACCGCTCTGCTCGGTGCCTGGGATCGCGTTGAGGGCGTTGCTCGCAAGCTGGAACGCTTCCTGACGGCCCGTCTCGCCCGCATGCGCCGGATTGATTTGCGCTGTGATGGCGGAAAAATTGTTCGCGTCGGCGAGTTCGTTGCAGCCGTGCGATTGCCAGTACCACGCGGACACTAGCGCGGCAGTGGCGGCGTCACTGCGCACCATGTCCGGATTGCCGACGAGATCGACGCCGATCGCCTCACCCGCCCGCGCAAAGTTCTCCTTGAACGTCAACTGGATGAGTCCCGAGCCGCGATAGTTCCAGCCGTCGTTCGTCGCGGCGGGGCCGTTGCCATAGCGCTCGCCGTAGACGACGTTGGCGATCTGCTGCTGGCGCTCTGGCGGCACGTGTGTCTCGCCCGGCTGACGCCCGAGGCTCGCACATTGCCCGGGCGTGAGCGAGCGGAAAGTTGCCTGCAGGCCTTCTACCGAATAATTGAAATTCTCCGACACGGGCAGCGACGGGAACCGGCCGCTTTCGTACGCGACTTGCGCGAGAAACGCAGCCTGGCGCGCGGGCGTGTTGATCTCGAAACGCTCCATCGCGGCTTGCACCGCGTCGAGCCAGAGGTCGGCGCCAGCTTCGGAACTGCTTGTCGCAGCCATGAATGTGATCTTGTCCATGAAGGACTCCATTTCGTTAAGTTGGGATCGTAATTCACTGCACGAACAACGTGCATACGAGTGAACGAGGCAGGACCGCTTAGATTGAAGAGGCTTTGCCATGAGGCCACTGAAGAGCGAGATTTGGCGAGGTGCTGGTGTAATGCGTAGATCGTTTGCATTACCGACAAATCCTCGCGGGAGGCAGCCATCGCATAGAGATATATCCGGAATTCTCCGGTGCCCACACGAGCGCGGAGTCAAATGTCATATTCGACACGTTGACTTCATGAATGAAGATGAATCGTTGTAGAAGAATTCAAAATGATAGACCGAGAATCGATCAATAAGGCGCAGTTTGCAGTCATCGCGAGGCGCAATGAAGCACGCGCAATGAGTGGTGACAACTCGTTGTCGGCGAATGCGTCCATCGCGCGCGATGCGATGGACGGTCTGTCCTGCCGCATTGCCCACGCGTCGCGTAGGGGAGCGGATGCGGGTGCGATCAGCGGCCCGACGAAGGTCGACAGGGCGTGCGCGCAGCGCTCGCGGCTCAAACTGCAAAGGCAACACGGAAATCAGTTTGTCGGGCGAATGATCGGCCGTGCATCCAATGGTGATGGCCTCGCTTTCGCAGTGTCAGGAGCCGTGCCATGTCTACCGCAACACTCTCATTGCCAACCTCATCGACCGCGCGCAAACCCAGCCCGCTCGTCGAACGCCATCTCACCGGCTCGAGCCGCGCGGTCATGCTGAGCACGGGCCTCATCGGCATCAACGTTGGCGGCGCGGCATTCATGCATTACGTCGTGAATGCTACAGGCGCGTCGCTCAGGCTCGTCGTCTCGCTCGGGGCGCTTACGACCGTGATCTCCGGCACGCCGCTCATTGTCTTTCTGAGCCTGGTCTGGTTCACGCGCTATCGGGAGTTCCAAAACAGCCTGAAAGGCAGCGCGCTTTCGGCGTATCTGCAACGCTTTTGGTCGCAGCGCCTCATCTACGCCCTGGAGGATGGCGGCGCCTTGCAGGCGTCTCCGCCTGCGCCGCGCCCGGCTGCAGCGCAATGGCAGCGCATGGCCGACGAGCGCCTCGACATCTGCGAACGCCTGTTCGCTCGCATCTATCACGAACAATATGGGTTGGCGCCGTTCGTGCCCCCCGTATTCATTCTTCACGTGGTCGTCTATGCTGCGGCGGGGCTCGTCGGCACGAGCTTTTTCGATGGGCGACCGTGTGCCGCGAGCGAGACCGCCGGCTGCATCTACGGCATCAGCCAGCGCGTGCTGATGGCGTCGTTCGCGGGTTCGTTCATGTTCGTCGTGAGCGATTCCGTGCTCTCCATCCGCCGCAAGTCACTCAATGTCGCCGACGTCTACTGGTACGCGCTGCGCATTTTTCTCGCGATCCCACTCGCGCTGATCATCAACAACGTTACGCAATCCGATGGCGCGCGAGCCGCAATGGCCTTCGCGCTGGGTACCTTTCCGGTCGATGCGTTGCTAAAGCTGGTACGCCGCTTCGGCTTTCCACAGATCACCGAAACGGAGAAGAAGGATAACGCGCCCGACAAGCTGCTCACACTCGAAGGCGTGACGTTGCCGATCGTAGCGACATTTGAGGCCGAGGGCCTGAATTCGGTCGAACAGGTGGCCGCAGTTGATCCGGTGTTGCTCTCAATCCGTACGGGGATGCCGTTCCGCTACATGCTGCGCCTCGGTTCGCAGGCTATAGTGCGACGCCATTTCGGCGATGCTGCGACGAAGCTGATTCCGATCGGCCTCGCGGATGTCGTGCCGGTCTATCTGCTGGTGAAGGCGCTGGATTCGACGGCATCGAACGATCCGCCATGTGTCGCGCGTCCAGACATCGTGCTGAAGGATGCGGCGCAACGGCTCTTTCCGGATATCGTCGACGAACAGCGCATGGCTGTGATCGACATGAAGTTCCGGCAGATTGCCGCGGAGGAATATACGCTAATGCTCGCCCGAATCACGCCACTGGATCCATCGCTTTGATTGCAACTATCGTTGTATGTGTCGTGCCACGCCATAGCTAAAAAGTACTTGATCGCGTCGTATTCCGAAATAACGTTGCGTGTGTGGAAAGCTCATCTTTAAGTTCGGAAACAAGATTGAGTCCGCACTATGCAAAATGTCGATTCGTAACTCGTTAACGTAATGACGATTAGATGGTTTCTCTATCGTCAAAAATAATCGCATTCCAAAATACAAGCAAATTACGGATGCGAGTGCTTGTGCGGTTTAATCCGGTCAATCTGCCATGTGCAGCGTGACTCATTGCAACATAGGAAAATTGGAGGTTGATATGAGTGCATTTTCTGATCGTTGGGCCCAGTGCATGCAAGGCAGTGGATTCCCTGTTCCAACCGTCCAGGACGCAAACGAGGCACTAGAATTCTTGGACAAACTTCACAATGCCTTGGAAAATTCTGGTGGTGCGGATGTGACCATCGGCGCGCTATTGGCCGCGGGTGCAGTCACCGGGGTCGATGAGGCGGCTCTGGCAACGCTCGGCGAGGTAGCGACGGTCGCGGTTGGGGTCTACATCGGCGCGTGTGTTGCCTGCATGGGCTCGGTAGCATTCGACGATCTAAAGGGACTTTTTGCGAGCAATGCGGTTCCTGATTTCGTGGTAGCTCAACTGAATAGTCAAGGCGTCGATCTCGGAGGGACGGTCACCGCTTAACTGGCTGTTTTCAGAGGCAGTTGATCATGCGCTGAAGCACTCGCCAGAAATGTAAGCGTCAGTCGGGTTTAAAGAGTGCTTCAGCAATGCCGATACAACGTTCGGCACGTGCGAACCGCCGCATTCCGCAAGTCGCCGTTCGGACGGGTCTCCATCCGAACATCGTGTCAAGGATCAGTCATGGCCAGCACAATTCACTTTAGTCTGCTTAACAACCAGATGACGGATGTCACCGTGAACGCGTGGGACGATCGCACAGGCCTGCAAGTGGCCAGTAATGTGCCGATTAACATCGACGAGAGTTTCGGTATTGATATCGCCGCGGATTCAGACGCTACCGGCTCGTCACACTGGGTGTTCGCCAGCAGTGACGGCAGCGTCAACAGCAACAAGCAACAGAGCGATATTCACGATGGCGATGTGTGTATGCTCGGGTGAGTGCGAAACGGTCTATCAAACTGGAATGAAACCCGTGTACAGGTGACAGAAGCAATGCCGGCCCGCGGGTTTCCGGAAAGAGCTGCGTCGGCGTGATTCCAATCTGAATGGGACCATGTCGCATATTTGACAGGGAGGCCTGCCGGGAATTGGGTTTGGCGGAATGGGTGCTGACTTGTCCGCTGCGTGACGGTGCGAAACCAGTCAACCCGAAGGACTTTCGTGCTCACTCACGCTGCACGGCGCTCTGCATTGAACTGTGGCCTGTCCGGTAGCGCGTGGAAGACTCTCCAGCAGCCGTCGTCATGTCGAAAGAAGAACAGCGCATGCGAGTTCATCGGATGACTGGTTTCGACACACACATAGCGCCTTCTGTCCGAAGAAGTCCGGCTGAAGCGAACGACGTGCACGCTTCGTGTCGTAGTCGGTGCGAGCCATTTGTCGACCTGATAGCGCAGGGACTGCTCTTCAACGGTTTTCATCCGAAGCCTCGTTTTCGGTATGGTGGGCCGCGAGAGGCCCGTTACACGCTCCCAAACGCCGCGCACATCCAGTTGCGGCGACGTTGCGTGTCACTCGTGCGCATCGAGTGCAAGCAGATTCAGGACGATCAGAATGACGGGCCGGTTCTCGGAAACGATCTCGATGCCTAACGTATCTCTCATCCAACTGCCGATTTTTGTATTGGCGAAGTCATCGGGACTCGCCGACTTCTTCATCGTCACGCCGAGCTTTCGCGCGTGATAGTGATAGGACGGCAGGCGATGCTGATCCGCGATGGCCTTGAGCCCCCCTTTGACGCCGCAATATGCCCCCAGGCTGGCCACAAGAATGAGTCGGTCCGCTTGATCTAGTGAGAAGAAGAATGCGCGAGCTGCCTGCCGCGTTCGCGATTCATTGAGTCCGTACTCCGCAAGAACTGATTCGACCGGATCGGCGAGCGATAGCGCATGGGTATCGAGTTCGGCGGAAACGCCTTCGATCTCGATCGAGATGTTGCGCCGGTGTCTCGCACTGCGTAGACAGTCAATCAGGTAACGCCGGAAATAAGCGCAGATCGCGTAGGCGTTGAAGGGGGCGCTCATCGTAGGCTCATACGGTACGTCCTGATCGGCATCCAGTCTCAGCACGCGCGAAAAGATGAACTGGGCGATGAGTTCGTCTTTGTCTTCGGAGAGCGCCCGCAATTCGGACGGGTGGTATCCACGCAACGCACGCCGTATGAGGGTGTAGATGCAGCCCATCTCTATGCCGGAAAGACTGGTGCGCCGATGCCACAGATCAATTAGGGTCGCGGCATCGTCATCGATCCCGGCGCCTTCGGGGTAGCTCACCGCGGCCATGACGTTCTCCGGCAAATATCAGCGAAGCGCCTGTCGGCAAACAACTGGGCGGCTTGGAACTGCGTAAGGAAGGTCATGGCGTGGCCCTGTTCGAGTCGATCCATTTGCGTTCAGCTTGCCGATCCATTGCGCACCCCTGGCAAGCCATGTGTTCCGACACGGACGCACGATAGAGTGAGCGCACCGTTCGAGACGCTCACAGAGTAGAAGTCCGGACATCGCGCGCCAATCGACCAAACGAACTACATCCGAGGTCGTAGAGGGCCGACCGGGGTGGAGATGAGGGGCGTCCAATCCCATTGAACGCGAATTGGTCGAGGGAATTGCACCGGGCGGCCTAAGCCGCTCATGCGTGTCCGCGGAACGGCGCATCCTGAAGCGCGTAAGGGGAATCTCGTTGTCGATCCGGTCAGACAGACGACGGAACTAAAAAAAGCAGGCCGCTCTTTCGATTTTCTGGCTGTACGTTCCACGTGTGCCCCCCTTTCTAACGAGGGTGATCGTGATTATTTACCGGTGGCGAACCGGTGAAGACGCTGCAGTTCACGAAAGGGCCGCGGTCACACGGATCTGAGGCAATTGAATCCTGGCAGTGGAGGTTCCTATGAGTTCCGCGTCTTCAGTGGAAGGAAAGAACGGCGACGCGCCAGACGGCGAGATTCCGAACTCGAATTTAAAGAACGACGTCGCCCGCTGCGAGATGGGCATCTCGCTCGCAGCGCGCACTGGTTTGCAAATTCCTCAATTCATGCTCCGCGCCGTCTGGCCCGCGCGCGCAGGACTCGAAGCCGCCAAGGCCAGACCGAGAACAGCATCTGCCTTCTATAACGCGATGACGCATACGCCTTATCCGAACGCGAAAATGGCGGATGAGCTGGGGCATCGTGCGGATGTTGTGTCGCATGCGGGACTTACCGGAAAGCCGACCTCAAGGTGCGATATCGAGGCGCTGTCCGTCGCACGCCAAGCGGAGAATAATTTCACGCGGTCCGCCACGATCGAGGTACCGTTCTACGATGCGACGAGCCGGATTACGCATGCGGTCGCGCCCGTCGTCGGGGCGACTGTAGGCGCGCACGGAGCAACCAGAACCTACTCGATCGCCGCGGCGGCGGTCACGCTGGTCGTACTTAGTGCTTGCGCAAGCACGCCGCTGGGACCGACGGTTCAAGTCATGCCGGGTTCCGCCGTACCGTTCCGGGCGTTCCAGCAGAACCAGGAGGAATGCAAGCAGTACGCGCAATCCGAGGTCGCCGGTCAAGCGGAATCAGCGAATAGGGCTGCGGTGGGCTCTGCACTTCTCGGGGTTGCTTTAGGTACAGCGCTTGGAGCGGCAGCGGGCGACAGCCAGGGGGCAGGGGTCGGCGCAGCCGTAGGCGGGGTGGCTGGCACGGGTGCCGGTGCGACCAGCTCGCAAATTGCGCAGGTGTCGATTCAAGACCAATACAACAATGCCTACATGCAATGCATGTACGCCAAGGGGAACCAGATACCCGGCGCGTCAGCACCGCAGGCCAACGCTATGCCGCCCGCTCCCCTCGAGACATCTGCCATGACTGTGGCACAAATGCAGGCGAAGCTAAATGCGTTGGGCTTTCCGGTTGGCACTCCCGATGGGCACATGGGCAGTCGCACACGCCGGGCATTGAAGTATTTCCAGAAATCAGTAGGTCTTCCGCAAACCGGGGAGCCCGATTCGGCGACCGTCGCAGCGTTGAGTCAGTGACGTGCATCGGACCTCGGCCGCGTGGCGTGCCGATCACGCAGAATAGTCCGGTATCGAAGTTCACCGGATCCAGAAAATCGATTGCCCGGTTGCCTATCGCATAGTTGCCGGCGAGATTGTTGCTCACCGCATTCATGTCCGCCAAGTTGTTCACGAGCTGATAAGTGGTGACCTGCGTCACCAAGCCACTAAAAGGTGCAGCCATCCAGGAATGATCGTAGAAGACGCTGGCCTTGTCGCTGTAGAACGCCACCGGCTTGCCGTGCGCGCCCAGATACTTCGACAGTGCCTCGAAATAGCTGAAGGTCGACTCCGTCGCCGTGAAGTGCAGCGTCATCAGCCGTCCGGTCGCGTCGTCGATGAAGACCAGCAGCGTGCAGGCGGGCGCCCGGTCCTCGAACCAGCGGTGATCGCTGCCGTCGATCTGGATCAGTTGACCGAGGCACGCGCGGCGGTTACGCGGCTGGTACACCTTCGGCGGGCGATCCTTGCGCGGCACCCACAGTCCCGCGGCAATCATCAGCGTGCGCACCGTTTCGACCGCCAGTTCGATGCCATGACATTCCCGCAGCTTCTCGCGCGCCAAGGTCGGCCCGAAATCCGCATAGCGTTCGCGGATCAGCGCCAGCGCCCGCTGCGCCTTGCCAGCAGGCAGCTGGTGGTTGCCTGCACGCCCACGCTTGCCTGACACCAGCCCGGCCACGCCGGCCGCGTCGTAACGCAGCACCAGCCGTTCGATCTGGCGCACGCTCAACCCCAGGCGTTCGGCGGCCTGGCCCGGCTTGAGCCGGGCCTCGGTCACGGCCCGAATAACCTTCAGCCGATCGATCTCACGCATCGTCATCGTGATCGTCCCGGTCGCGTTCATCGCCGGCTCCCTGAGCGGATGTCCGGCAGTCAAATTACCCAGAACACGACATTTCTATTTAGCGGAAACCCGACATTTCTATTTGGGACCTACAGAATTGATGTTGATAAATTACATTATGTCAAATCATATGGCGGTCGATCGCACGACGCTCTCAGATCGGGTAAAGCCGATCAGCAGTAGTCTGATCCGAACAAAAGGAAAACGGGCGTTGCAGTTCCGTTCGGTTCCGTTCCATTCCAGGGGATTCCAATCTTCCCACGCTCTAAGGGCAAGTCTGATCAGTAGGAATGCCAGCCTTCGTCACCGCATGAGCCGCGAGAATGCTGAAGTACGGATCGCACTTTGGCGGCGGGGACGCGGTCATCACCATCACAGGGGCTGACTGTTGCGACTCGCGCCCGGTGGTGTCGACACTCCTGATCACATAGAAGTAGGTAGTATCGGCCGCGGTCGTGGTGTCCACAAAGACCCCGCCCGCCACAGGGCCCGCGCTATTTACCTTCACGAACGGACCGTCCGCCGACCTGCCCCGGTAAACATTGGTGGCGACGGCATTCGCTATGTTTCCCCACCTGAGTGCAACCCGCCTGTCAGTGAAATCCGTTAGCGCGAGCGCGCCTCCTGTCTGTTGTGTCTGCCAGCCGCTATATCCGCCTGACAACCGGTCGAGCATCCTTTTGATCGCTGCGATCTGCAAGCCGGCTTTGGTTGCATACACGCCCTCCGTATCGGTCTGCTCGTTATATCCCCACCAGTCCCAGCAGCCTGGGGAATTGTTCACGAAGGGGTCGTCAAACGAAGGACTTGATGCCGTCTGCGGATAGAGCACGATAAGGTGGTTTGCATCCGCCCACTCGTTATATCCCGCATATTGCGCAAAGCGACCGCCGATCGTGTCGGCGTTCTGGCTGCATCCGTGCAGCGCGACGTGCACCCGGCAAGGCTGCATCGCCGCGCAGGTAGCCGGCACATATACATAGCCGGTCGCGCCCATCGAAATTGCGGCGGCATCCTGGCGCCCGAGGCTGTCGAGCGCGAACTCATCCTGCGTGAACGTCAGCAGTTCTCCGTGCGGCGTTGCGGTCCTGCTGTGCAGGTTGCCAAGAAGATGCTGCAATAGGACACCGGCTGCATCGTAACCACAGTTCTTGATGTATTCATTGCCGGTGACACTGCAATCGCAGTTTTGCAGCGGCGGAGGCCCACCCGTACCGGTCGGACAGGAACCGATGATCTGAGCATGCCCCGAACGCAGATTGTCTTTGTAGAACACCTGCGTGCCAGCATAGTGAGCATAAAAATCATAGAGAGCATCGGTCACGGGTTTCTTCACGACACCGTCGTTGTAACCATGGAAAATCCAGACTCTCTGACGCGCGAGATTCTCGACGGGATCGATCTCGCCTCTCGTAGAAAGCGTTTGCACATGACGTATGAAACCGGCGGCATCAGCGGATGTGATCGGAATCACAGGATAGCCCGGATCGCCCTGCATGCAATGAGCGATCACTCTCCTAATCGTTAGATCGCGGTTCAGGAATGTTCCCGCGCAGAAGTATGGGCCGCCCGCCGTGGCCCCAACGCCCTTGACAATTGACGAATACGAAACGGCAAATTGCACTGCCATATTGGCGCCGGATGAAATCCCGGAGACCGTGGTCTCATCCAGCTTGACGTCATACGCCTTGAGTGACTGGGCTTGCGCGGCGGTTGTCCAGCACGCAATCAGCGGCGCCAGAATGCAGCATGCGGCGATAGCCAGACGAACTACCTTGGCTCGTGCGTTTTCGTTCTTCATCACGGGCCTCCTCGTTTCTTGGTGCAGGCTTCCCTTGCATGGAAGCCATGGCTGTCAGCGTAGTCGATGCACCGCATCGCACACGACAACTTGTGCAAGCGGTGGCGAGAAACGACGCGTTCGCCAAGTGCAAGCAGTGGACCGCGCACACTGAAGGGGCATGCGGATGACGAACGGCAATTAGCCGACGGGCGGCCCCAGTTTCATCGATCAGGATGCTGACAAATCTGCGCGGACGCCAGCCGATTTCCTATACTGCATCGACTGGCCCCCTACCTTGGAGCGAACATGAGCGTGATGAAAGGTCGTGTCGGGCGCACGAGTCCGATGGGCGCATCGCTTATGACGGATGGCACCGGCTTTCGCACATGGGCGCCCAACGCAACGGCCGTGTTCGTCGTGGCGGGTGCGGCGCTCGAACCGACGCTCGCGCAAGCAGGCTGGCAGCCCGCGTCGGATGACGCAATGGAGCCGCTCGGCGATGGAACGTGGGGCGGCTTGCTGCTGTCGATCAAGGAAGGTGACCCTTACCTGTTCTACGTCGAAGGTGTGGGCGGCAGCGGATGGAAACGCGATCCCTTCGCGCGCGAACTCAGCTTTGCTCCAGCCTATCCGGCTTCCTGGTGCCTCGTGCGCGATCCGGCGACTTATCCGTGGCATGACAGCGCGTGGCAACCTCCCTCCTTGCGCGAGTTGATCGTCTACCAGTTGCATGTCGGCACATGGTGGGCGGAAGACGAGCAAGGCAATGACGTGCGCGCCGTACGCAGCGGTACGTTCCTCGATGTTGTGGCGAACCTCGACTACCTGATCGCCCTCGGCATCAACGCCATCCAGCTACTACCGATCCAGGAGTTCGAAACGGGTTATAGCCTAGGGTACAACGGCACGGACCCGTATTCCCCCGAAATTCCCTATTGTGTTTCACCCGACGACCTGCGCTGGCGGCTTGCCGAAATCAACGCGATGCTCGCCGGTAAAGGTCAGCCAGCGCTGACGCAAACGGACCTGACACCGGGAATCAACCAGCTCAAATGCCTCATCGATCTGTGCCATTTGGAGGGCATCGCTGTGATTCTCGACCAGGTGTATAACCACGCGTTCGGCCACGATAGCCGGGGCATGTTCGACCCCAGAAGTATCTGGTTCTACGACTGCCAGCAAGGTCCTGATCCCAATCGAAGTCTCTACTTTACTGACCAGACATGGATAGGACCGATCTTCGCCTATTGGCAAGACGGGGTCTGTCAGTTCCTGATCGACAATGCGCGGTTCTATCTGACCGAGTATCACGTCGACGGCCTTCGTTATGACGAAGTCAGTGCGATTGTGAATCATGGCGGTGAAACGTTCGCGCAACACCTGAGCGAAACCGTGCGCGCGACGCGACGCTCGGTGGTGCAGATTGCGGAGTACTGGAACGGCGATCGGCCACGCGCGGTCGAGCCGCCTCCTGGCGGCTTGGGCTTCGACGTCGAACTCGCGGACGGCATGCGAGACAGTGTGCGTGCACTGCTCAAACAGAGCAGTTACGGTTTGTCGGCGAGCCTCGACCTGTCCGCAGTCGCAGACGCCTCGATGGCGACACCCGTCGAGGCATGGAAGCTCAACACGTGCCTCGAAAATCACGATCTGACCTACGCCGGCCATGTCGGCGCAGCGCGGCTGCCGTTTCTCGCGGATTCGAGCGACCGTCGCTCGTGGTATGCACGTAGCCGCGTACGCGCGGCCACGACGCTACTGCTTTGCGCGCCGGGCATTCCACTGTTGTTCATGGGCCAGGAGTGCCTGGAAGACAAGAACTGGAGCGACGACCGCAGCACTAACGGACTGATCTACTGGGCGGGACTGACGGCGGCGGACCCGTCGATGCGCGATTTTCTGCGTTGCTCGACGGATCTCGTACACTTGCGGCTCGCGTTGCAGGCACTATGCTCCACAAGCGTGCGCGTATCCCGCGCGAACGATTTCGACCGCGTGCTGGTCATGCATCGCTGGATCGAAGGTGTCGGCAGCGACGTGATCGTCGTGGTGAGCTTCGACGAACTCCCCAAGCATGCATATCAGATCGGACTGCCGACGGCAGGGACGTGGCGCGAAGTGTTCAATAGCGACGTCTACGACGGCTATCCGAATCCCTCACCGGTTGGCAATGGTGGCAGTGTCGACGCATCTGGGCCGCCATTGGATGGTTTCGTGGCATCCGCATGGCTCGAGGTGCCCGCGACCGGCTCACTCGTTTTCGCGAGGGGCTGATCCCGACCGTCGACTGCCTGACAGCTTGGGTTAGCGTGGTTTGCAGGGAATTGGTCAAGCCAAGAGCTCAAAAACGGAAACGACATCTTCGATTGCTTGAGACCATGTCGCAGCTCAGTTTCCGAGCGCGTTCCCCGCGGCAAAGCTGTTTTCAACACGCGTAAGGGTCCTGCGTCCGCTGAACTGAAGTGCCCTCGATTTGCGCCTGGCGATGCCCTACCCCGGAAGGGCCCCCGTCGTACCGGGTTGTTTGCTTTTGCGGCGCAGTTCTTCCATCGTTTCGCCTCCGCCGTCCGGCAGCCAGCCCGGCGGCTGAATTACGTGATTGATCGCGATCCACGGGCTCTTCGCCTTCGCGAATCAGCGTGGTCCACGTGCCCGCCGCCATCTGCGTAAACGACCCGGAAATAGAAACTCAGGCGGTGCTATCTGGTTTCGGCATCGGGCAATTGGGTAGCTTCAGCGCAACAGTCATATCCGAAGCGGCCGACTGATTCCGTTGCTGAACCGGCACGTCAGCGAGTACACCCTCTACGGTCCACCGGGACATCGACGTTGGTGTCCGCCATCGAGTGAAAACCGGACGACAAGATTAATCAGTCTTCGTGCAATAATCCATCCTGGCGTGATGCTGAAGATCTATATCTACGGCTATCTGAACCGGATACCGTCGAGCCGGAGACTTGAGCGCGAATGCCAACGCAATGTTGAGCTGATGTGGCTGACAGGACGGCTCGCTCCGGACTTCAAGTCGATCGCGGACTTCCGCCGTGACAGCGGCGCGGCGATCCGCAACGTATGCCGGCGTTTCGTCGAACCGTGTCGCGGGCTCGAGCTGCCATCCAGTGACATGGTGGCTATCGACGGTAGCAAGTTCAAGGCATCAAACACCCGCGACAGGAACTACACGGCAAGCAAGATCGACAAGCGCCAGAAGCAGATCGAGGAAAGCGTGCAGCGATATCTCGATCTGATTGAAAAGGCTCTACGAGATGATCGCCGTGCTGCGCCAGCAGATGCGTGAGCTCAAGCAGATCGGCATGCAACTGGAAGAGCAGCCGGACAAGCAGTTGTCGCTGACGGATCCAGACGCACGCTCGATGGCAACGAGTGGATGAGGCTCCGGCATAGTGGGCTACAACGTCCAGGCAGCAGTTGATACGAAACATCATCTGATCGTTGAACACTAAGTAACCAATGTCGGCAACGATCATGGACACTCAGCTAAATGGCGATATTCGCGAAGCGCGCGATGGGCAGATCGAAGCTGAAGGTTGTTGCGGACCGCGGTTACTTCAGCGGGCCGGAGATAAGGGCATGCGATCTGAATGGCATCAGCGTGTATGTTCCCAAGCCGCTCACGTCGGCATCCCGGAAAAAAGGTCTGTTTACGAAGGCCGACTATATCTACGTAGCGAAAAGCGACACGTATCGATGCCCTGCTGGCGAGCGGGCGATCCATCGATTCACGACTGTCGAGCATGACCTGAATCTGCGAGTCTACTGGCCCAGCGCCTGCCCACGTTGCCACCTCAAGGAACGATGTTCACCGTCTGACTATCGTCGAATTCGGCGATGGGAGTACGAGAATGCGCTTGAAGTGATGCAGCGTCGGCTCGACCGGAAACCTGACGCCATGACCATCCGCAGAAGTACCGTTGAGCATGTCTTCGGCACGCTCAAGCACTGGATGGGCCCCGCACACTTCCTGACCAGGACGCTCAGGCGGGTGAGTACGGAGATGAGCCTTCAGGTGTTGGCTTACAACGTCAAGCGGGTCATGAACATATTCGGCGTTCAGGGAACATTGAAGGCTATGAAGATGGTCGAAAGCTAAAGCCCTGAGAGGCCTTGTTGCGCACGCGACGGTCGATCGGTGCAAGCTGTCCGGGCCGAACGAGATTGACCTGATCGGCAATCGCTCGCCTAGCCGTGAAAAACCGGTTTCCACACAAGCTGGGTCGGGTTGCGCCATCCGCATCATGCAGCACCCGCCATCCTATGGCGGCAGCCCCTTCAGTGCTGGCCAATCGGCAGCGCTGCAGCTTCGCTCAGTTCGCAGGTGCTGCCGTGAGCGGTTCGAGCCCGGTCCTCGAAATTGCCGGTGCCGCCTCGGGCGACGACAGAAAACGAATCAACGCCTCCGCGCCGGCTGGATTCTTCGCCGTAGTGGCGATGCCTCCATTGAACACTTCGTACCTTTGTACTTCCGCGGGCAAACTGCCGATCACCGTCACGCCCTTCACCGGTAACAGTTCCACGACCTGCTGAAGACCAAACTCAGCTTCGCCGTTCGCGACGACAATGGCGACCCGCTCGTCCGGAACCATGCGGCTCTTGCTTTTTACTCGCTCCTCAATGCCAAGACGCGAAAACAGTTCGCTGCCGATATAGACTCCGGTCGCGCTGTCCGGATAGGCGATCGACTTCGCTGCAAGCAGCGTGCGGCGCAATGCTTCGACAGAGCTGATGTCCGGTTTTGGTGCACCCTCACGAACCACCATGCCGATCGGCGAGCGTGCGAAGTCCACCCTGCTGCCAGGCACCACCGTGCCGGAGTTAATCTGCTCGTCGAGCGCATAGCCGACCACGATTAGCACGTCGGCCGACTCGCCACGCGCTAGCCGCACGGGGATGGCATTCACGGCCGTGCCCACCGCGGGCCCCCAGACGGTGATCAGTGTATCGCCGGTCGTCTCCTCGAATTGCGCGCCCAGTTCGCGATACGCTGGCCCAAACCAGCCCGAAATCATTACCTTGACTTCGCCTGCCGATGCCGCACCGCAGCCCAGTAACGCGAGCACTACCCAGAACGCGAGTGTGCGAATCCTCAGCTTTTGGATAGTCACGGCTCCGCCCCATCTTGATCGGCCGACCCAGCCCGGGCATGCATCGAGTCCTGCTGTTAGACATGACTTTATCCCGCCGCGCGGCACTGCGCGCATCCTCCCGGGTCTTTACCGGCCAGGCGCCACCTCCAGACCAACGGATGTTTCATCCGGTCGCGCACCGGTGCAGCGACGCTCGATTACCTGACGTGGAAGTTCAATCCTCTCGCCGAGATGCCGGGGGCTTGGGCTTACGCCGGCTGGCGCAATAACCGCAGGGCGAGTCGCTGCAATGGCTTGAAAAGCAAAAGTGCCGCCGAATGCATTCGGTGTGAATGGCGATCGAAATCCGACAGTAAATGGCGGCGTCGAGCAGCCACGCGACGCGATTGCTGTTCAACCTGGCGACTCTGGGACGTTTCGTGAGGCTCAGTTTCGGGTGCGTCGGAGGGAGCCCGTAGGGCGAGCGCAGACGTACCGGGGATGTGCAGTTCGCCAGGGGGATGACGCGGGAATCGGGATGCGGTAGAAGAACGACTACAACTGACCGCCGAAGAAGCAGGCCCGACACCGGTCCTAACCGCCAAGTTCATTCCAGTGTCGAGCCCCACACGCGCACAACGGGGTACGGGTGCCGGGCCCAGTATGGCACGGCTGATCCGCCTCGTCGATACCGCTTCGGCATTGACGGGGACTACCGATGCCGGCCGCTGGCCGCCTCTTTCTGTGCGCCCGCTGCCGGGCGCAGGTCGTCGTGTGCCGCCGTTGCGATCGCGGCCAGGTTTACTGCGGTGGCGACTGCTCACAGGCCGCGCGCCGCGCCCGCCTGCGCGAGGCGGGCCAACGCTATCAGCTCAGTCATCGCGGCCGCTTTGCGTATGCCGAACGGATGCGTCGCTATCGCCAGCGACTCAATAAAGTGACGCATCAGCGTTCCCCGACACCGGTCGCCGATGCTCTACTGCCACTGACTTCGACGACGGCCACAGCATCGATATCCACTGTCGCCGTGCCCGGATCGACACCTTGCCACTTCTGTCGCCGCATCTGTTCGGGCCTCGTCCGCATCGGGCCAGTGCCCGTCCAGCGCGCGCTCGCCCAAGCCGGCCTTCCCAGGATTGGCGCGGTGCATCGAGCCTCGCAGATCGATGCTTACCTGCCGTTCATCCACGAGACGCTGAAGAAGTTTCCCTCGCTCACGGCTAGTCGCCCGTATGCGATGGGTTACCGGGGCAGTCATCACCACTTCCGGCATCTGATCTCACTGCACCGGCCACGCCCGATACCTGAGGCTTACCTGCGTCTGCGCACACTTGCCGGTGAACAGGCGCAGGTCGACTGGGCCAGCTTCGGTCACCTGCAGATCGGCCGGGCACGCCGGCCATTGATGGCCTTCGTGATGGTGCTGTCATGGTCACGGCAGATCTATCTGCGCTTCTTCCTCGATGCCCGTGTGGACAGTTTCCCGATCTAGCGTTAGTGCTTCCAGATTCAGATGCGAAGCGCTGATCAAAATAGCCCACCTGAACGGGGAAAACGAGAGTCCAAGCGCTGCTTGCCCTAGGTATAAGTGTCTCTGATGAGATTGCGCGCGAGCCACTCCGTGGTGAATACTCCACTGATCAGGTTGCGGTTGGAACAGACTGGCAGACGACCGCGGCGCCAGCATGCAGGAATTCCTGAATCCCGATCCTGCCGCATGCAGCTTATGCATAGCCGGTGTCCCCGCCGCGCACTAGCTCGATCGCATCACGCCGATCAGTCTTCACGCGCTCGCCGGGCTTTCGGGGAATGATGGAAGGGGCGCACGGGCAATGTCACGTTCGAGCGGCGTTCGGCCAGGATAGCGCGCGCCGGAGATTTATCCGCGTTCTCCTATAAGCCAGTGTTTGCACTCCGCGATGTTGGGGCCACGCCACCGGCTGAAGTCGGCATTCCTGTATCCATGCGAATATCCATTGCCTTCGCCAGTGCCTTGCGCATTGGATCGACTTCGGCACGTAAGGTCTGGAGAGTCCGGATCGCTTCCTCGATGGTCTCGTTCACGCCGATATTCGCGACGCCGGCCGCAGAACCCCGCGATGTGCCCAAGGACGCAATGCGCAAATCATTGCGCTGGCACTCATAGTTCCAACCGCCGTTATTGTGATGGAACATGTACGGTTCGTAGTACGGCAGGCCTGCATCGCGGCCGCCACTTTCTTTCGGCCCTCCTTCGAGGGATCGCCGCGAAGCCGCAGCCTCGGCTGCGGCAGCCTGTTCCTGATAGCCGAGTCGTAGCGTAGTGTCGAGCTGATCTTCGTAGCTATCGACTTCGGGCAACACGGTTGCGATCATCGCGAAGCGTCCGCCGCCCGCTCCCTTGCCTGTCGCTGCGCCCGCCAGCTTGCTCAGTTTGTCTCTGAAAATCCGTTGATTCTCGCCATATTGACTGACAGCATCATTGAAATTCGCGATGGCCTCAGTGAACGCGCGGGACGCCTTCCGGATCTCATTCAGTTCTCCACTGACCTTGTGCTCCGTGTATGCCTGGTTGTACGTCGCGATCTGGCTTTGCAGCCCATTGAGTTCGGCATCGTACACCTGGTCCGTGATCCAGTCGACGACGGGGCCAGCCGATCCGCCGACCTTTTCGGCTCCTTCGACACCCAGCTTCTCGAGGCCCTTACCGGCGTATTCGAGTCCCTTGCCCACGTATTTCTTTATCTTCTCGATTTTGCCCTTCAAATCGCTCAAGGCTTTCGCCTGCTCAGGGTTGTCTTCGACGGAAGGAATACCGCCCTCGAATGTATTAAGAGCGGCGTTGTACCCGTATGCCGCCTGACTCACTTTGCTCTGCGTGCTGCCAACTGCCTGCCCTGATCTCACCATCTCCGTATGTGCATCCTGTGCTTGATTGTGAACGCCGAGAAAACCCGTAGCCCGCTCCAGTTTTTTCATCGCGTCCTGCGCTGCGTCGGTATCGGCGAAGCCAGAAGCCTGGACGATCTGTTCACCGACCTGTCCGGCTGTTGCGTCGCGCGAAACAACGTTGGATACGGTCAGATGATTCACCTGAGCTTTAAGCCGCGCATAGTTGATCTGAGCCTTCCGAAGCGATTACCGAGCGTCCGCTGCATTCCCAGGACCGCATTCGGCGAGACGACGACGGATTCGAAGGACATACCGTCCTTGCCGGTTCCGACGTTAGCCATTGCGCCGCTCAGCGCAGCGGTGGCCCGACGCTCGCGACCAGCTCGCGCCGACGCCGTGTCTGCGGACGGCTCGCTCGTCCTTTTCGGCTTGCTGGTTTCCCGAGCACACGCGCTGTGACTTGTTTCCTGATCAGACTCTCGCATTTGTCCCGCCTCCTGAAAAGACGACGTCCGGCGTTGTCGATGCCATCCCGCCACGGTGACGCCTCTTACTGGCCGCCGCCGCGCACCATGTGCCCGCCCCAGTGAAACGTCGTGAGTGTTGATTTCTTCCGCGCCGTAGTACCGTTCGCACGCGTGGTCGCCTTGCATTGATCACCTTGTCCGCCTTCCAGTAGCTGGCGTACGCGCTGAATAAAGGGATCCCGCTTGTCCATCTGGTATTGCCCCAGTGCGCATCGAAATCGGCCGCGCTGCTTGCGGCTAGTAGACGGGGAATCTCTCTCAAGACCGCGCGGGTTGCGGAGCGCCTCCCGGCTGCGCCGGATCCTCACGCTGTTGCGCGGCCGGATGTAGTTTCTGGCTGATGTCCGAAGGAAACAACGCCTGCACCAAGCGGTCGACGAACTGGAAAAACCTGTCGGAAGCATATCCGGCCACGAACGCGATCGCCAATGGAGACATTTCCCTTCCGCCGTACACCAGTTCGCTGAACAATCCGATGGAGATGCCGACGATAACGGCCGTCGTCACATGTGACCGGTTGGCGACCTTTGAATATTCGGGGTGAAAGAGGCATGCCGCGGTGTCGTCGCGCAACTTGCGGAGAATGGCCGCGGTGGCGCCGAGCCATGCATACAGAATCGGCAGGATGAACCCCGTCGTCATTCCGACGAACGTGAGAATGTTGTCGCGAGCATAGTTCGCCGTCGCGCGAATCTGCTGATAGATGGCGATTTTTTGAAAGCCCTGTTTCACCGTATCGTCGGGAATCATCCGGTTCTTTTTATCCGGCGCAATGCCAATGTCGAACAGCGGCAAATCGATTTCCAGCGCGTGACGTATGGAGTCGGTCGTGCATTCCCAATCGGCGGCGGGAGGCGGATCAGGCCAGATCAGACGGAATCCGTACTTCACGCCGTTGGAGAAGGTGAATCCTTCATCGGGCACGTCGGCGATCTCCGCCTTGTCGCAATCCTTCGCATATTGGCTTGGCACAATGCCCCAGTTGACGCCCCATTGCTTTCCAAATAATTCAAAGATTCGTTTCCCTATCGAATTTGGCATCCAGAAGAAAAGCCCGCTGATGGTTTTCGTTCGTTCGATGTCGGAATAGAGCTGACGGTTGTTGGTCGCGAACTTCTGCAGCGTATCTTTGATTGCAACGGCTTCCGGTGAATTCTGCATCTGCGCCAGCACGTCCCCGGACGGATGCTCATTCGCCTTCGTGAGTGCGGCGGCGTACGCCTGCAACTGGTTGTGCATCATAAGGGCGATCGGATCGTTCTTCTGGATCCCATCCTGAATGTCGTCCGATATCTGCCTGATGGCGAACAGCAGGCAAGATAAAACCAGTACGAAGAGCGTGAGCGCCGCCGCGGAGATCGAGTAGTTTCTGGTTGCTCTGCGCGCGCCTTTGCGCGCTTGCGCGCCTACAGTCTCCCCGACGACGGGCGCGACCGCATGCGTAATCCGGCTCATCGCATCGTAGAACGGTACCTCGACCGTGGCGGACCAGGTGAAGTCTTTCTGTGCCTGGCGTGCGACGGACAGCGCCTCAATATCGGGCCTTGAGATCGGCTTTCCGGTGAGTCCCGCGTGCGACACGACATCCGCACAATGCCTCAGATCATCCGCGACTCTCGCGTTCGGATAAGGCGCGTGCGCCACGATATGCGCCATCGCGTTGTAGAAGGCAGCTTCTGTTCCCGGGCTAACCTTGGCGGCTTCCAGTTCCGCACGCGCGGTCTTGACGGCGCGGAGCATGAATTCAGGAATTCGCACGCCAGTGCGCGCTGCGAGCGAGATGCACATCTCGCAGCGGGCGATGTCATTCTTCAAATTCGAGCCAGGCGTCTCGCCGTCTGGCGCGTCGCCGATCTTTCCTTCCACTGAAGACGCAGAGCTCATACGAACCTCCACTGCCGAGATTCAATTGCCTCAAACCCGCGTGACCGCGGTCTTTTCGTGAACGGCCCACACCGTCTTCGCTGGTTCGCGACTGGGAAACAGTCACGGTCACCCTCGTGAGAAACGGAGTGCACACGTGGAGCGTACAGCCATAAAAACGAAAGAGAGGCCTGCTTTTTTTAGTCAGTCGGCTGTTTTAGCGGATCGGTGCATCAGCGTCTGCCCCCGGATTGTCGTTCAAGTATGCCGGGAAGCACGAGAGGCTCAGGATTCTTCACGGGTGCGATGCCCAGCCACACGGGCACTGGCACGGGCTCGCTTGTGCGCGCCATCGAACGTGCACCGGTCAGACTGTCCAGCCGCCCGCATACCGGTGCGGCCTACCACGTTGGAACTAGTCCCGGACGGACGGCGGAATTTTCGCCCACGCACTTCATGGCGCGCCATTGCGCGGTCATGCATGAGCGGCTTAGGCCGCCCGGTGTAATTCGCTCAGCCAATTCGCGCTCGATGGGTTCAGGCGCCCCCTCTTCTACACCACGATCAGCCCTCAGCGATATCGGATGTAGTTCGTCCGGCCGATTGGCGCGCGTTTTCCGGAGTTCTACTCTGCAAGCGTCTCGAACGGTGCGCTGACTCTATCGTGCCTCCGTGTCGGAACGTACGGCTTGCCATCGGTCCGCAACCGATATGCAGGCTGAACACAAATGGATCGACTCAAACAGGGCAACGTCATGACCTTCCTTACACAGTTCCGTATCACCCAGTTGTTTGCCGACAGGCGTTGCACCCGTCAACGCGATCTTGCTTGCCGGAGAACGCCATGGCCACATTGAGCTACCCGGACGGCGCCGGGATCGATGATGACGCCGCGACACTTACCGATCTCTGGCATCGGCGCACCAGCCTTTCCGGCATGGAGATGGGCTGCATCTACACCCTCATACGGCGTGCGTTGCGTGGATATCACCCGTCCGAATTGCGGGCGCTCCCCGAAGACAAAGACGAACTCATCGCCCAGTTCATCTTTTCGCGCGTGCTGAGACTGGATGCCGATCAGGACGTACCGTATGAGCCTACGATGAGCGCCCCCTTCAACGCCTACGCGATCTGCGCTTATTTCCGGCGTTACCTGATTGACTGTCTACGCAGTGCGAGACACCGGCGCAACATCTCGATCGAGATCGAAGGCGTTTCCGCCGAACTCGATACCCATGCGCTATCGCTCGCCGATCCGGTCGAATCAGTTCTTGCGGAGTACGGACTCAATGAATCGCGAACGCGGCAGGCAGCTCGCGCATTCTTCTTCTCACTAGATCAAGCGGACCGACTCATTCTTGTGGCCAGCCTGGGGGCATATTGCGGCGTCAAAGGGGGGCTCAAGGCCATCGCGGATCAGTATCGCCTGCCGTCCTATCACTATCACGCGCGAAAGCTCGGCGTGACGATGAAGAAGTCGGCGAGTCCCGATGACTTCGCCAATACAAAAATCGGCAGCTGGATGAGAGATACGTTAGGCATCGAGATCGTTTCCGAGAACCGGCCCGTCATTCTGATCGTCCTGAATCTGCTTGCACTCGATGCGCACGAGTGACACGCAACGTCGCCGCAACTGGATGTGCGCGGCGTTTGGGAGCGTGTAACGGGCCTCTCGCGGCCCACCATACCGAAAACGAGGCTTCGGATGAAAACCGTTGAAGAGCAGTCCCTGCGCTATCAGGTCGACAAATGGCTCGCGCCGACGACGACGCGAAGCGTGCATGTCGTCCGCTTCAGCCGAACGCGTGCGGACAGAAGGCGCTATGTGTGTGTCGAATCCAGTCATCCGATGAACTCGCATGTGCTCTTCTTCTTTCGACATGACGACGGCTGCTGGAGAGTCTTTCCCGTGCTACCGGACAGGCCGCAGTTCAATGTAGAGCGTCGTGCAGCATGAGTGAACACGAAAGCGCCTCGGGTCGACTGGCTTCGCCCCGTCATGCAGCGGACGAGTCAGCCAGCCCGGCTCGACCTGAAGGTGATGCCAAGCTGACTCACCGCGACCACAGCCTGCGTTCTATTCGCGACATGAAGTGCGCGAAGCACGGAAGCGATATGCACCTTCGCCGTTCCTTCCGCCAAGCCCAATTCCCGGCAAATCAGCTTGGTCGGCTTGCCTTGGACGAGCAATTCGAGCACTTGCATCTGTCGTTCGGTAAGGGCCTTATCCGGCAAACGAAGCGCAGGGGATGCCGCATCGGGTTCGCCGTTGTCTCCTCTTGCAGGTGGTGGTCTCGCGCCGGGGGCCGCGAGTGCCGCGGGCGGAATGTAGACACCGTTGGCAAGGACGAGCCGCAACGCGCTCATCATCACACGGCTTGTAGATGACTTGGGTATGAAACCCATCGCCCCTGCGTCCAATGCCTCGATGATCGTAGCCCGATCGTCACGACCCGACAGGACAACGACGGGCAGGCCTGCATATTCGGCGCGGAACTGACGTAATGCCTCCATGCCCGATACGTCCGGTAGCGACAAATCGAGCAGAACCATGTCCAGATCGGTTCTCTGCCGCGCAAGCCTGAACGCCTGTTCGCAGTCTTCAGCTTCGACGACTTCGGTACCCGCATCAAGTTGCATCAAGACGAGCCGCAGGCCCTCCCGGAACAGCGCGTGATCGTCGACCAGCATAATCTTCATTGCCGTTCCTTCGCTTATTCCTGTTTGGGACGCGAAACCTGTAGCCATTTATCGGTTCGCGCCACCAAGACATCCTTGCCATTCTCCTCAATGCCGGCGCTGCCAGAAAAGTGACGCTGGCCAGCGCATTTCGCGACCATAATAGTATGCGCGCATCCCGAGATATGCTGAAAAACGCTGTTCCACCCGCGCAGCGTAGTGAGCGAGCGCACCGGCGTCCCCACCGAGGCTGGATTCTATCGCTGCTGCGGCGTCGAGGCCGGACTGCAACGCCTTCAATACGCCCGACGACGAAAGTGGGTCGTAGGCACAAGCCGAATCGCCTACCCTCAGCCATCGCTCGCCGTGAATCGACGTGTGGCGATAGGTGCTCGCCGCCAGGAGGTGAAGACTTTCCACATCGGAGGGTATTCCGACCTGCCCGCACGTATGAGGCGCCTCGTTCAGCCGGGCGACAAAAAAGCGCAAGAGATCGTGACAATGACGCTTCAATTGATCGCCGTCCGTCATATAGGTGACGACTCGTCGGTTTCCCGGCAACAGGGCGGTATACCACCAGCCCTCGCAAACCGCTTCCAGGAGGGTGCGCGCATTGCTTTGCCCGCACGGCGGGATGACGAAGCCGACCAGTCCAACAAGCTTGTCATAAACAATGCGGCGCTGCCGTCCCGGCAACGGCGAAGCGCCCCGCCCCGTGGCGTCGACGACGAAACGACTCCGCAGAGTGATGGGCCTGTCACCCACGCGCTGCGCCTCGATCTCGACACCGCTGGCGTCTGCTCTGCAATGTCGCGCGGTACTGGCCAGCAACACGTGTACCCCCGCGTCCGCGGCGCGACGCGCCAACATGGCATCGAAGCGACAGCGATCCAGATGCCAACCGTGGCCGTATGGATTGAAGATGAAATCGTTCTGGTAAAGACCTTCCTCTCCCCATACAGAGGCTATTCCGCTGCTGGGCAAATGGGTGTCGTTCTCGAAGCGTTGCAGCGAATCCAGCGCGGCGAGAGGAACACGGCCTTCTGGCGGCAATGTTTCGCCAATACGGGGCGTGTCGTAGCAGGACCGTTCGAGCACCATAACGGTCAGACCGCGTCGCGCCAATGCAATTGCCGTAGCGCATCCCGCTGGGCCGCCCCCCATGACGACGACGTCCAGTGTGCGCGGCACAGGACATTCACGAGACGCAACGTGAGTCGCTTTCATGGCGAACGGGAAACGATCGTATCGTCGCGTTTGTTCTCGGCGCGTTTGGTGCGCAGCGATTGAGGCCGGTCAAGCAGGCTTTTGCCATCTGCTGGCTCGTCTTTCCGTTGGTTCGGGTCGTCTCGTGCGCTCATCTCGCGTCGTTCGACTCGCTCCTGCTCGACATAGATCGTGCCGCCGGTGATTTCGCCCTTATCGTCCTTTTCAATATCTTCTGCCGTGGCCGGGATTGTCCAACCGTCCGCTTTTGTCAGCCGCATCGCCTTCACGATACCCAGACTCGACCACTTGTTTAGCATGTCCTGACTGTCGTTGATACCGAAATGCCACAGTTCCATTTCTTCCGATAACACGTCTGCCGGTCGATCCAGATTCTGGTCGCCGCGACGCAGCACCAGCACTTTGTCAGGATGGGTGGCAGGCCACCAGGTTGCGTCCCCGCCCATCCGACACGCGTAGAAGTCAGCCTGCCATGGCACCGCGAGTCCCTCGGTGATCCGGCCTGCTCCCATGTCGTCAGCCGGCTGCTTCTCCTGTGCGGAATCTGCGCACCATAATTCCGAATCGGGATCGATTCGGCATAGCCCCATATAGAGACGTTTGTCCTTCATGATGCGCGACGCTTCCATTCCCGGGAAAAACGGGCCACCCGAGCACGCTTGCAGCGCAATCCGGTCGAGCGCTTCACATTCGAACTCCTCAACCTTCTCGCGATGGCCGGTAAATGTTCCATTGGCCCAGTTGCGCATGTGCCGATACTGAATCGGAGTGAGAGCAAGTACTTCCGACGCATCGTTCGACTTCGCGAGCTTATTGTCGTCGTCGTGCAGCCTCGGCATCGCGACCTCACGTGGCGGCACGCTACTGTCAGGACCTCGCAAGTGAGCAAAAAGCATTTGCCGGTATCGAATCGCCTTTTCCAACACACTGCCCGGCGCGGGCGCATCATTGGAAGGCTTGGCGAGCGCGGCAAACAGACTCGAGGTTTCATCGCTCCACGAGCCGTGCTTGTCCGGCACTTCGGAACGCATCACGCCCGCAAATACCCACCGATACCCTCTTGCGCGCCTGAGAATAGGCAACACGTCGCGATAAAAGTTGGTTTCGCCTGGTTTCGGTAGCGCCAGCCCGCTCTTGTCCGTCCACGCCTGATAACAGATGTCATACAGCGTGACAAAGCTGCTGATGTCCGGAGCATAGTCAGGCGGCGCGACGATGACCCAGGACGGCTCGGCGTCGATCCACGCATCGCCGTCATTCACGCGGATTGCCGCGGTCACCGGCCCATCCGACGTATCGTCGCACCAGCCATCGTTGTCCGCAGCGTTATTGAGCAACGCGGGCGGTGATAATGCAAAAAACGACTCGCCTTTACCACCCACTACCAACAGCCGGCCGTCGGAATCCGTGTGGATTTCACCAAGCATCACCAATCTGTCCTGAAACGTCCCGGGATCGAATGACGCATCGAGGGGCTCGGCCTTGCCGGGTCCGACGTTCAGGCTGCAAGGAGGAGGAGCGATGATCAGTTTGTCGCGATCCCAATCCGGATTGCGAAGCATCTCTTTCGAGGACGATTTGTCCGTGTTTTCACGTTCAAACCGGGCGGCGGCTCCTTTGCGGTTTCTCAGTCGCACGGTCCATTTGATTTCCTGTACCTGTGCGCCACAGCGGACTTCTTCAGCCTGCTTTAGCACGCCTTTACTGTCGCGCAAGCATTTGTATATCCTGAAGCGCGCAGCCTGGCGTTTGAGCATTCCCTGGTCGTCACGATACATGAAGGGCTGAGAAGGCTCGACTGTTGTATCGTATTCAAAAGATGATCGCGTCACCCACAAGCCATCCGGTCCCACCCGGTCGGGCTCCGGTTCCGGTTCTGGCCTCGGCTCCGGTTCTGGCCTCGGCTCCGGTTCCGGTCCAACGAAGTACCGCTCCGAATTTCCCAGCCGGGCGATCCCGATTGACGGATGGATCTCGTAGGTAACCTTCGTGCCCGCGTCCGCTTTTTCGTCTATCACTGAAGTCTCCTCAATGAAAGGGCAGGAATTCTTGCGTCGAAACGACACGGTGCGAAAACTTACTTTCCTTTGGGTGCATCCAGGCTGCTACCAGGGGAATCATCTTCCAGAACGTGCAGAATCGGATGCGGCGTCTGCAGCGCAAGTATGACGAGATCTTCGTTACCTGAAACCCCGTACCAATGTAGTGCACCTTTCGGAACGAGCACGAGATCGCCTTCCATCAGTTCATTTTCCTCGAGGGCGTCGTTCCACTTGGCAAATCCGGCCTCGACAGGGTTGAGCGATGGCCTGACTGTCATGTTGGCGCACCCTTGCCAGCATAGAACGAGTTCAACGCTCTTCGGATGAAAGTGCTCAGGATTCTCCTGCCCAGGCACGAACGTATAGGCCGTGAAATGGAAGGCGGGCTTGGCAAAATCCGTTGCTCCACCCGCGACGAGTCCCTCCTTGCCCCAGATCTTCGACCTGACGCATATCAGTTTGGGATCGAGTTCAAAGCCGAGATAGTCGAGGATCTTTCGTTTGTACGACGTCAGCGTATCGCTGCTCAACACCTGGGGATAGCCTTGCGGAAATGCTTCGCCTTCCCCGTATGATTTACCGCTGTGCGGAACGCCGTGGTTATCCGAAATGCGAACCAGCAGAAGAACAAGTTTTTCCACTGGCCACACTTGCGGACTTTGCCCCGCTCTCGGAAACGGATGCTGAACGCTCTTCCGTTCTTCGTCGAGAGCCGTGAAACTGCGCAACGCATACTTTGGCAGAACCAAA
This sequence comes from Paraburkholderia sp. BR13444, assembly GCF_040948755.1. NCBI lineage: Bacteria > Pseudomonadati > Pseudomonadota > Betaproteobacteria > Burkholderiales > Burkholderiaceae > Paraburkholderia > Paraburkholderia sp. BR13444. The sequence continues at coordinate 114,632 of NZ_JBFPKM010000006.1, forward strand.
GTGTCACCCGGCTCGATATGAATGCCGTTCGAATCCGCTGCGTCGACTATGCAAGGATCCCAGCCCGGTCCGTCCGCCCGCTGCAACGCGACGGAAACCGTCCCGCGGCCGCGCCAGCAAATCACGAGTTCGACCTGATCGGTGTAGTAATGGGGAAGAGTTTGCTTGCCGGGCGCGATCGACAGGACTTCTACGGTCGGAGACGGATCGCTCATGTTCGCCCACGCGATCGGCATGCGTTGGAAACCTGGACCTTCCGCTACACGAACATTGGCGACAAAATCCCTTAAATGCTTAATATTGACCTGTCCAAAGTTGATCACGGCTTTTCCTCCGAGGCGTCAATCAGGAAAATGAGTCCCCCCGGACTTGCTTTCAGCCGCTTATCGATAACTAATAGTTGACAAATATTGTAGAAACTCGAATTCGCAAGTCAACTGAGATACCGATTATTTATTCACGCGGCAGTAGCGTCAGACTTTCAGGAGTTGTCCCTGTAGCTCAGGACACCCGGATATCGCCAGGTTAAGAGGCCAGTTCAAAAACCCCGGGGATATTTGCCTTCTCAGCAACCTGTTAACCCAGGGCACCTGAACAACGGAATCCCAAGGATGAAAACGCCGGTCATTGAACACGAATTGCGAACATTGATCGAACCATAACTGCCACGACCGAGGCCTCGGGGAAAGAGCGATCCCGGTCGCCCGCGTGGCGATCCTGTTGTGCTGTGCATCGGCGACGGTGCTCCGGCGCGCTCAGAATCTGGATGTTAGACCTATTAATCAGGTTTGGTGATAGCCAAAAGACTGCTCGCCATTTTGGAGAGTCATCGTGCCCCAAGATACGTGGGGCCGCTCCACTTTCTTTCAGCCGCGATCGCCGAGGTAAGCACACGAGATGCGTTCCGCGCACTTCATTTCGCTGGACAAACCACGCTGTAGTCAACGAAAGCGAAATTGTCCACCCCGCACGTCGTCCTAGTCCGGAAGGCTTATTTTCCATTTTCAAATGCGCAACTAGACTACAAAACGAACCGGGGACTGGAACGTTGGCAATTCGTTATGGAACGGCCGGAACGCATGAAGACGTCGAAACAGGGAGAAAGGAAATGCGGGAAAAGCGGAATATGAAAATGCGCGGGCGCAGCCTGCTTGTTCGGACAGGAGTCACATGCGCTCTGCTCGCCTCCTCGCTTGCCGCAGCGGAAGAGATCAAGATCGGCGGCGCGGGCCCCGCCATGGGAACCATGCGTCTGCTCGCTGAACGCTACAACCAGACGCACGACGAGCCGAAAATAACGGTGCTGGCCGCGAGCTTAGGTTCTGCCGGCGGAATCCGGGCTGCAACCGAGGGCGCGATTGACATCGGTGTAAGCAGCGTACCGTTGACCGAAACCGAGCACAACAAGGGAGCGATGGAAACGGAAGTCGCTCGTACACCGTTCGTCTTTGTGGTCGGCATGAGCACACCCGTCAGTGGATTGAGTACCCGTCAGCTGCAGGATATCTATTGGGATACTTTCCAGAACAAGGACCCTGATTGGTCAAGCTACGTAGATCGAAATCTTCTCCAGCATGACGGGCCTCTTCCTCGAATTCGAATCATCATGCGGCCGAGCAATGAATCGGACAATGCGATCATCAAGAAGATCTCCCCCGAAATCGACCAGGCGATGACGGCGCTAGAGACGCGACCCGGCATGATTGTCAAGTCGACTGCTCAGGAGAACGCGGGAGCGATCGAGGAGATCCCCGGCGCGTTTGGCACCTCGACCCTGAGCCTCATCGTGACGGAACATCGCAGGATCAGGCCGCTGGCAATCAACGGCGTCGAGCCTTCGCCGCAATCCGTTGCAGATGGCCGCTATCCATATTACAAGTCTGTTTTCCTTATCACCGGCTCCAGGTCTTCCTCCGCAGCGCAGACGTTCATCGCATTCGTCAAATCGAAAGACGGCCGGGAGATTCTTGCGGAAACCGGGCATACCGTGGTCGACAGGCCAAAGCAGTAGTCATTGAACATGGTCCGAAACGAGGTCGCCGTCACCGTAACCAGGATTGCTACCATCGTTGCCCTCATTTTGACGGTGGCTCTCCCGTGGGGCTATTTCCGGGTCGCGTACGGCGCGCTTGAGAGTCAAACCGAAACGGAAGCCGAGATACGCGCTGGACTTTTGAGTCAGTTCATCGGCGCGAACCCGGAGTTGTGGACGTTTTATGAGCACAGTCTGCACGAAGCGCTTTCTCGCGACCCGCCGCTGCGGCCGGAACAATTCAACCAGATCCTGAACTTGAAGCATGAAACCGTGGCAAGCATAGGGAAACCTCCCCCATGGCCACGAATCGAGCATACAGTCGAACTCTACGATGCAGGCAAGGTCACGGGCTATCTTGAAGTGACTCGCTCGATGCGCACCGTGGTTCGCGATACGATCATCGTCGCACTGCTCGGCTTATTGATGGGCGCGGCCGTATTCTTCGTCCTGCGCGTGCTTCCCCTCAGAGCGTTGCAGCACGTAACGGAAGCGCTGGAGGAGGAGATCAAACAACACGTCGAGGCCAGGCGGGAAGCGGAGACCGCGAACCGGGCCAAATCACAGTTTCTCGCAGCAGCCAGTCACGACTTGCGCCAACCGCTGCACGCACTCGGCCTGTTTGCTGCGGGACTCACCTCTGTCGTCCGGGAGCCATCCGTGCTTGGGATCGTCGCCAAGATCAATGACTGCACCGAATCACTGGAAGAACTGTTCAACGAGCTATTGGATATATCGAAGCTTGATGCGGGGGTTGTCCAGCCAGTTTCGAGCTACTTTCCGATCGACGCGTTGTTTTCCAAATTGCGCGTTGAGTATGAGCCGATGGCAATCGAAAAAGGACTGTCCCTGAAGATCATGACAAGCAAGGCGCAGGTCTTCAGCGACTCAATCCTTCTTGAGCAAATTCTCAGCAACCTGATAGCGAATGCAATTCGCTACACCCCGAGCGGCGGACGCGTACTTGTAGGTTGCCGACGCCGCGCGCAAAAGCTTCGCGTGCAGGTCTGGGATACGGGGATCGGAATTCCGGCACACCAGACTGAAAAAATCTTCGAAGAGTTTTATCAGCTCAGCAACCCGGAACGTGACCGCAGGAAAGGTCTGGGCCTGGGCCTCGCGATTGTGAAACGCACGGCCAAGCTGTTGGGATTCGACGTGCAACTGGCTTCGAAGCCGGGACGGGGTTCCGTCTTCAGCTTCGACATACCGATCGGCTACACTCCACCATCCGTCCCAAAACACAGCATTCCTCAAGGCGATTTTTCGACTGACGCCGTGAAGGGAAGCCTGATCGCTGTCGTAGATGACGAACCGGAAATACTCGACGCCACGTATACCCTGTTGTCGCAGTGGGGTTGCGAAACTGTCTGTGCGGCAACACTCGAGGAAGCTACGCAACGGCTCAGTCGCCATTCTCGACGGCCAGACGCTTTCCTCGTCGACTATCGACTGCGCGAGGGTGTGTCAGGAATTAGTGTCATCCAGAACCTGCAGGCACGGTTCGGAAGTGATATACCTGCTGTTCTGATCACCGGTGAGACAGCGCCCGACAGTCTGAGAGAAGTGAATGAAAGTGGCTATCAACAAATCCATAAACCACTTCCCCCTGCCAGACTCTATGAATTGTTGAGTGTCCTCATCACATCTCAACAAGACGAACAGAGCCGCCCGTCATAGCGACCTGCTCCGTGTAATGCGTGTGAGATCTTATGCAACTCGTGAAATGTGAACAGAGCCTAGATCAAGAGGCAGTAGGTCACCGGAGTGCCGTCGTTGAGTTGCCCGCGGATAAAGATTTCGCGTGTCAGGTTTGACGGAGTTAGCAGCGATACCAACTGACCAATGAGAAACACCCCGATAGCAACCGGCGCTGATACTGCGGCTCCGAACGCAGCCACCGCTAGTCCCTCGATCGATTTCAGACCTACCTCCGTGGCAAGCTCGCCGAACAGGTGCGATGCTTCATCGTTGGAAGGGTCAGCGTTGTTTACCACCACATAAAATCCGTTATCAAGCTTTGAAGACACCTGCACCTCAGCATCGTCGTGGATCGTCACGGTCTCGCCGGTATTCAGACCAACCGCCCCGCTTGGCACCGGCACATCGAACCCGTCCGGAGACTGAACCGTACGAACACCACAGACGTTAGAAGATGAATCAGACATCGCATCCATATGAACGCCTCCCGATTGCAATCGTTTTCAGTGTGTCGACTTAAAGAATCGGCTGTAGCTCGGGACTTCATTTCACCTTCCCAGCCGCACCGCGAAAAAATCCGCTGACGCCCACCGCATTCGCGAACGTCGTAGTCTCGCATCTGGCATGCGAATCGGTGCTCCGTTGCCATCACACTTCAAATATCGTTGCAATCTTTCAGCGTGTCACTCCGTGTAAAAATAACCTTCTACGCAACGTGGTCCCATTCAGATTGGGATCGCGCCGACGTAGTTCTTCCCGCAAACCCGTGGGCCAGTATTGCTTCTATCCCCGGTACACGAGTTGACTTCCGGTTTGAAAGACCCTTTGACACTCACCCGAGCGTGCACTCATCGCCATCGTGAATATCGCTCTGCTGCTTGTTGCTGTTGACGCTGCCGTCGCTGCTAGCGAACACCCAGTGTGACGAGCCAGTAGCGTCCGAATCCGCCGCGATTTCAATACCGATGCTCTCGTCTATGTTGATTGGCGCGTTATTGGCCACTTGTTGGCCCGTCCGATCGTCCCACGCGTTGACGGTAACATCCGTCATCTGGTTGTTACGCAGACTAAAGTGAATTGTGCTCGCCATGACTGATCCTCGAAACAATGTTTGCACGGTGGCCGTCCAATCGGCGACTTGCGCGATGTGGCGGTTCGCTCGCGCTACGAACGTCGTGTCGGCATTCGCGAAGCACTCTTTAACCTGATTGCAGCTTTAATTTCTAACGAGTGCTTCAGCGTACGGTCGACGCTTTCTGAAACAGCAACTTAAGCGTTGACCGTCCCTCCGAGATCGACACCTTGACTGTTTAGTTGAGCTGCCACGAAATCCGGAACCGCGTTGCTGGCGAAAAGTCCCTTTAGATCGTCGAATGCTACCGAACCCAGGCAGGCAATGCACGCGCTGACGTAGACTCCAACCGCGACCGCCGCCACCTCACCGAGCGTTGCCAGAACCCCTTCGTCGACCCCTGTGACTGCACCAGCAGCCAATAACGCACCGATGGTCAGTTCTGCCTCACCGCCAGAATTTTCCCAGGCATCATGAAGTTTGTGCAAAACCTCAAGTGCCTCGTTTGCGTCCTCGACGGCTGGAACAGGATATCCACTGCCTTGCATGCACTGGGACCAACGATCAGAAAATGAACTCATCTCTACCTCCAATTTTCCTATGTTGCAATGAGTCACGCTGCGCGTGGCAGATTGACGGTATTAGACTGCAGAAGTACTCAACGTCTGTATTTCCATATTATTTAGGAATACGATGTTGAAGACGATGGAAAATACCTGATCGTCCTTACGTTAACGATTGACGAATCGACATTTTTAACAGTGCGGACGTGCTGGTTTACGAATCAAATGGCGAGCTTTTCTCGCACGCAACGTTATTTTGAAATACGACGTTATTGAATACTTTCTTCACGCGACGAACCGTACGCTGCGCATGTCACGGCACATACCGTGTGATAGATGCGATCAAAGCGATGGATCCAGTGGCGTGATGCGGGCGAGCATCAGCGAATATTCCTCCGCGGCAATCTGCCGGAATTTCATGTCGATTACCGCCATCCGCTGCTCGTCGACGATATCCGGAAAGAGCCGTTGCGCGGCATCCTTCAGCACGATGTCTGGACGCGCGACGCACGGCAGATCGTTCGACGCCGTCGAATCCAGCGCCTTCACAAGCAGATAGACGGGCACGACATCCGCGAGGCCGATGGGAATCAGCTTCGTCGCCGCATCGCCGAAATGGCGCCGCACGATCGCCTGCGAGCCGAGGCGCAGCATGTAGCGGATCGGCATCCCCGTACGGATTGAGAGCAACACCGGATCAACTGCGGCCACCTGTTCGACCGAGTTCAGGCCCTCGGCCTCAAATGTCGCTACGATCGGCAACGTCACGCCTTCGAGTGTGAGCAGCTTGTCGGGCGCGTTCTCCTTCTTCTCCGTTTCGGTGATCTGTGGAAAGCCGAAGCGGCGTACCAGCTTGAGCAACGCATCGACCGGAAAGGTACCCAGCGCGAAGGCCATTGCGGCTCGCGCGCCATCGGATTGCGTAACGTTGTTGATGATCAGCGCGAGTGGGATCGCGAGAAAAATGCGCAGCGCGTACCAGTAGACGTCGGCGACATTGAGTGACTTGCGGCGGATGGAGAGCACGGAATCGCTCACGACGAACATGAACGAACCCGCGAACGACGCCATCAGCACGCGCTGGCTGATGCCGTAGATGCAGCCGGCTGTCTCGCTCGCGGCACACGGTCGCCCATCGAAAAAGCTCGTGCCGACGAGCCCCGCCGCAGCATAGACAACCACGTGCAGGATAAACACGGCGGGCACAAACGGCACCAGGCCATATTGTTCGTGATGGATGCGAGCGAACAGGCGTTCGCAGATGTCGAGGCGCTCGTCGGCCATGCGCTGCCATTGCGCTGCAGCGGGCGCGGCGCAGGCGGAGACGCCTGCAAGGCGCCGCCATCCTCCAGGGCGTAGATGAGGCGCTGCGACCAGAAGTGTTGCAGATACGCCGAAAGCGCGCTGCCTTTCAGGCTGTTTTGGAACTCCCGATAGCGCGTGAACCAGACCAGGCTCAAAAAGACAATGAGCGGCGTGCCGGAGATCACGGTCGTAAGCGCCCCCAGCGAGACGACGAGCCTGAGCGACGCGCCTGTAGCATTCACGACGTAATGCATGAATGCCGCGCCGCCAACGTTGATGCCGATGAGGCCCGTGCTCAGCATGACCGCGCGGCTCGAGCCGGTGAGGTGGCGTTCGACGAGCGGGCTGGGTTTGCGCGAGGTCGATGAGGCTGGCAATGACAGTGTTGCAGTGGACATGGTACGGCTTGACTTCGGATCGCGCGCGAACGAAAGCAGCGGCGGCGCGCGGATGCGGGTGCGCCGGTCACCCGACCAGCTTGTCGTCTTGCGCCCCGCGCTCAGTCCATGCCGCGACCGGTACTCCATCGCGATATGCTGTGGTCGCACAAGGTTGATTACAAAATGAGTTGAGCGCCAGTTTTTCGCAAAAATTCGACATTCAACGTCGCCATCAAGATAATCCTTCTTATCAGAAGGTGTCTGTTTTTACGCTAAACTAGGCGTTATGACAATCCACCTCACCCGGACCGCCGCCCCGGCCTCCGCTGACCCGCCCGGTTTCCCCGATGCCGATGAACTTGCCGTGCTGCGTGCGTGGTATGCGGGACTGTCCGTGCGCGAGGCGGTCGAGCGCTACCAGCCCGCCGCGCTGGGCGACGGCAGGTCGGCCCGGGGCGTGCTCGGGCGCCTCCGGCGCCGGCTGCAGGCCATCGCGCGCACCGCGCATCGTGACGATCTGGCTGCCCTCCTCGATCATCCCGCGGACGATCGCGCACGGCACGCAAAGGCGGTCGCGCACGCCATCGAATTGCTGCGCACCGCGCGGGCGCCCGAACCTCAGATCACCGATGACGTCACGCAATGGTTCGCTGCGCGCTCGGTGCGCGTACTGCATGCCCACAACATCCGCACGCTCGCGGATCTGACCGTGCGCGTGCCGCGCCGCCGCCAGTGGTGGAAAGCGGTACCCGGCCTCGGCGCAGCCGGCGCCCGCGCCATCGAGCAGTTCTTCGCGGAATGGCCGGCCCTCACCGAAAAGGCACGGGCGCTGATCATCGCGAGCCGCCAGGGCGAACTCGTGCCGTGGGAATCGCTGCAGGTCCCGCATGAAGTCGATGGCTCCGAGGGGACCTTCCGCGCACCGAAGGCCACCTGCGCGCTCGACGCGTCCAACGACTACGAAGCGGTGCAGACCTGGCTTGCCCTGCACGAATCCCCGGCCACCCAGCGCACCTACCGCAAGGAAGCCGAGCGCCTGATCCTGTGGGCGATTGTCGAGCGCGGCCGCGCGCTGTCCTCACTCACGACGGAAGACGCGATTGCGTATCGCGCGTTCCTGCGCCACCCGTCGCCGCGCGCCCGCTGGGTCGGACCGGTCCGCCCGCGCACCTCGACGGACTGGCGGCCGTTCAACGGCAGCCTGTCGGCCCGCTCGGTCGCGCATGCGCTGTCGATCCTGGGCGCGCTGTTCCGCTGGCTGATCGAGCAACGTTACGTGCTCGCCAATCCGTTCGCGGGCGTGAAGGTGCGCGAGGCCAGCGGCGCGAACGTGCTCGATACATCACATGCGTTCAGCGAAGGCGAATGGGCGCTCGTGCGCACGATCGCCGATGGACTCGAATGGTCGCATGGCTGGTCCGCCCCGGCCGCCCAGCGGCTGCGCTTCCTGCTCGACTTCGGCTACGCGACGGGGCTGCGTGCGAGCGAACTGGTCGACGCCTCGCTCGGACACATTGAGACCGATGCACGAGACGACCACTGGTTGCGCGTGACGGGTAAAGGAAAGAAGCTCGCGCGCGTCGCGCTGCCGCCGCTGGCGTGGGACGCCCTCGTACGTTATCTCGCCGAACGCGAATTGCCGATCCTGCCGGTTCGCTGGCGGCCGGAAACGCCGGTCATCGGCAGCCTCGAGGCGGACAGCAAGGCGTCCATCAGCAGCGTGCGGCTCTGGAGTGTGCTCAGGCGCTTCTTCCTGCTCGCCGCTGAGACTATAGAAGCTGATCATCCGCCACTGGCAGAGAAGCTTCGTCGCGCGTCTCCGCACTGGATGCGTCACACCCACGCGACCCATGCGCTCGGGCGTGGCGCAGAACTGACCACCGTGCGGGACAATCTGCGGCACGCTTCCGTGTCGACGACGTCGATCTACCTGCATAGCGATGAGGTGAAGCGCGCACGACAGATCGGGGATGCTTTTTCTAATGACAGACGCCGGTAGTCAGGGCGCATCCGGCGTTGAGAACCACTGGCTTCCACGCAGTCCGAAGCGGCTCGCCAAGACCTGCAACCCGCCCACTGTGCCCGCACCCGAAATGCATAACCTGTGCAAAAATCATCGTGACCTGATCCGAAGCGCCGTCCTTGCCGCCCATGGAAACTGCTGAAACCGTCGAACTTGCCCCACAGGTGCTCGCCAATCGCGTGGGCGTGGCATTTTCTCTCGTCTTCCAGAACCGCCCGGTCGAATGCATGATCACGATCACGGCGCTGGAAGCGTATTTCTGGCTCGACCCACGCGCAGGCGACGAGCGCATCCTCAAGACCTTTCGCGATGGCTACGGCCGCATTCGGGCGATAGCCGAACGGAAGCTGCTCGCCCATCCCGCGGCACGACTCGAGCTGACGCAGGCAGATTTCTCGCGCCACTGAGACGCCAGTTTTTGTCTGTGGTGCATCCTTCAGCTCACATTGCAGAACCGACTCCGACAGCGCGCGTGCAACCAGGCCGCAGTCGATTGAGTGACATGTTCAAGGCTCGCAGGTGAAGGCGCCTTGATGGACCCGTACTAGTCGACGCTAATCACGTGGATTCCGCCGCGACGGCAACCCGGCCTAGTCACCTTTTGTCAGCTGGTTTTGGGGCGAAGCCCGAGTGCGAGTGCCGATGACTCTGACTGTTAGTTGCGCTTCTGAAACGAAGACGTTGAACGGCAGTGACCGTGGCGATATGCTCGCAACGCCCCAACACCTCACACACAACGACCGACGCACCCGAAGGAAGCAACACCATGCGATTACGACGCATCACCGCACGACGTTCTCCCGTACATGGCATGGGACTGTTCGCGCTACAGCCGATTGCGCCGGGCGAACGGGTCATCGAATATAAGGGCGAATTGACCAGCTGGCGGCGTGCCGCCGCGCGCCAACGCTCCGAGGCTGGCCACACGTTCGTGTTCGGTTTGTCTGATGGCCGTGTGATCGACCGCAGCCGGGGTGGCAACAGCGCGCGCTTTCTGAACCACGCCTGCGCCCCTAACTGCGAAGCAATCGAGACGGGCGAGCGGGTGTTCATTCATGCGCTCGCCGCCATCGCACCCGGCGACGAGCTCTTCATCGACTATGGTCTGTCTGTCGACGGTGCGGTCACCGATGAAATCCGTGCCCAGTACATCTGTCATTGCGGCGCATCGGGATGCCGCCGAACCATGCTGGGCAGCAATGCTGCGTCGGCATCATCCTGCTGCCGCGCAGACGACCCAATACGCGATGTCTCCGGCGTCTGACACAGACACAGCGCGCCCCGATATCCGAGCATGGCCTCCTGGCGGCACAGGTGGGCGCCCGATTGCGATAGTTTGACGCATCGCCGATCTGCAGGCGCCCTCCCCTCCGACGTGATGTCTATGGATCAGCTGTGCAGCTTCAAGGGCGGCTACCCGAGACGTTACGGTCATCCAACCCCGGGTTTGAAGGAGCAGAGTTCGGCCTTATGTGAAGCTTTACATAAGGCCGAATTCTGTGCGTAGCTCCTCCGTCAGGTCTCTGAGTACAGCAGCCATATGCCGAGCAAGCTGACCGGCAAGTGCTCGACCATACCTGACCTTCAGGTATCGCATCCGTCCGGCGGCAACGAGTCGGCGAAACCCTGTCATCGTTCGACAACGCACACTACCCTCGCACAGACATTCCGCCGGACTTATGCGCTTGGTCTGTCGAACGCGTATTACCGGCTGCTCGATAAACTCGGTGCCGTCAGGGGTGTGCCCACGCCGGCGTCTGTCTGGATTGTCTTGAATGGGCCAGCCCTGATTGAACCCAAACTGCAAGGTGGCGCGGCGAAACAAGTGGCCATCCGCGATTAAGCTTCAGGGCCGTTTAAAAACCAGAAGGCGCATTTCCACTCGCTGACAAAGCTCACCTTGCTGGTTCATCGTGTCGCTGCGGACTGTCGCGATGCCGCGGTCGGGTTTGGAACGCGACGGCGCGATCTCCAGGACGGTGCTGACGACGTGCAGGACATCGTTCGGGCGAGTGGGTCTTGGCCACGCGATTTCGCCGCTCGCACCAATAATGCCACCCGCAATCGGCAGGCTCTGAACGAGAAGTTTCATGCTGATCGCTGCCGTGTGCCAGCCGCTCGCTGCAAGCCCCGCAAAGAAGGAGCGTTGAGCCGCTTCCTCGTCCAGATGGAAAGGTTGGGGATCGAACTGTCGCGCGAAGGCGTGTATCTGGTCGACATCGAGTTTATGCTCCGCGCTTTTGTACACCGCACCCACGGCGAGATCTTCCAGATACAGAGTCTCTGATTTCATGCGTTACTCCTGAAACGTTTTATTCGCTGATATTGGCTCTTCGAACGCCCCTTCTGTGGTGATGTTCGACCTTGATGGTGCTATCCCTATCCGAAGGATAGTCTTGCGCGGAGAATCCGAGAGTGGCCCGGGGGCCTCGCCGCTAGCGACTTCGAAGCCGGTCGCACTGCCTGCCCATTAGCTGCGCAGCGGCCGCAGACCCGCCCGAACTTCCTGCGCGAGTAGCAGGGGCTCCTCCCAGGCGGCGAAATGGCCGCCCCGTTCAGGCCGGTTGTAATAGATGAGGTCGTGGTAAGCCTGCTCTGTCCAACTGAGCGGCGCCTGATAGTTCTCCCCGGGAAACGCGCTGACGGCAGCCGGCACGGAAACATTCGCTGCAACGAGGTAGTTGAAGTGGGCCGTTTCCCAATAGAATCGGGCCGCCGACACGCCCGTGTTGGTCAGCCAGTAAAGCGCGATGTTGTCGAGGACGTCGTCGCGTGTGATGGCACCGGCTGAATGCCCGTTGACCGTGCGCCCTAGCACGGCCGAGGTGATCGGTGCCGCCGGCTGGCCATAAGCATCGCCGTGATCGAGCAGCGAGACTGCCAGCGCAATCGGAGAATCGGCCAGTCCATAGAGGCTTTGCGGACGAGTCGCCATCTCGAACGCGTAGGCGCGGCGCTTCTTGAAATTGACGCTCAATTGCTCATACGCGAGCCTTTCGTCGGACGATAGCCCTGCCGGTGACGGGTTCCCGCCCTGGATCGCCGTGAGGATATCCGGCGGAACTGCCGCCGGGAAATTGACATGGATGCCCAGCAATCCAGGCGGCGCCTGTTTGGCCGTCACATTCGACACGATACCTCCCAGATCACCGCCCTGTGACGCAAATTTCGTATAGCCAAGACGCTGCATGAGCGTGACCCATGCGCGCGCGGTACGCTCCGGCCCCCAGCCGGTCGTCGTAGGCTTGCCTGAGAAACCATAGCCCGGCAACGACGGAACGACCAGATGGAAGGCGTCGGATGGGCTCGCGCCATAGGCGGTGGGATTGACGAGCGGATCGATGATCTTGATCTGCTCGATGATCGAACCGGGCCACCCGTGCGATACGATCAGCGGCAATGCATTCTCATGCTTCGAGCGCACGTGCATGAAATGAATGTCGAGCCCGTCGATCTCAGTGACGAACTGCGGCAGAGCGTTCAGGGTCGCTTCGCACTTGCGCCAGTCGTAGTCGGTCGCCCAATGGTGCGCGAGGCCCTGAAGCGTCGCGAGTGGCACGCCTTGCGAGTCGTCATCGACGGTTTCGCGCTCCGGCCATCGGGTGGCCCTGATGCGTCTTCTCAGATCTACGAGCAGCGACACGGGAACCTGCACGCGAAGGCGGCGAATTGCGTCCGTGCCGCTGCCCGTCTGCGGTTGGACATCGGTAATACCGCGGTTCGTGTGCGCAGATACAAGTGGGCTCAGAGATTGCGCGGCTACGGCTGCCGCGGCGAGGCTCACGAATTGCCGGCGGGATGTCGATTGAGGGATAAGCTTGTCTGTCATGCGAACTCCAGTTGACGATGAGCCTGGCGGCTGGCGCGCAAGGCACAAAAGGGAGAACCGGCGTTGACCCCTGTGGGAGTTTCGACACGCCTAGTCCATGCGGCGCATCACCAAGGCGCGACGAACAGCCAGCCTCACGTGCCGAACCGCGCAGCCACACGTAACAGCATGGCCGCAACCATGGCCATGCCCGGGGCGAGATAGCTGGCATGGAGATGGACACGGGTAAAGAAAGAGCCCGCAAAAATGATGGCGAGTATCCACACGCCCAGCAGATGCAGCTTTTTCCAGTTTTCCGGGCCGATAAGGCGCGCCGGCGTCGCGAACGACGTAGCCGTGAGCAGCAGAATCATCAGATAGCCGATGAAGCCCGGTATGTTGGTCACTGTCGTACGGCCTGCCCAGAATGCTTCGGGTGCCGTACCGACGTAGGCGACGAGTGCTACATGGTGATGGACGACTTTGACCGTTAGTTGCACTTAAGCGGGAGACATTGAGGGACTGCGACTGCGGCGAGATGCTCGCAACACCCCGACACTTCGCACGCAGGCTCACCGTAAGACTGACGGGAAGGACAGGCCGCCTGTCAAACGGCAATGCACAACTTCCACGCAACTTGTCGTGCATTCACCTCTCGAAGGTAGCGGCATCACCTTCTTTCGCAAACGATTGAGGTGAGCTGGAAAGGTCCAGTTCAATGACAAGCAAACCGTTTGGTGGATCTTTTCTTGTCAGCACACTCCTACAGCCACAAATATTTCGTATGTAGAAGCTTCACGGCGACTGCATAAATTATCTTAAGATAGATTCCAACGGCGGGTCTCAGTCGTGGAGACCCCAAGTGAACAAATACGAAGTTTTGCCGAGACGGCAGTTATTGGACTCTAGCGGGGTGGTTGGGATGGCCGAGGCGGATCTTCATTCGTGGCGCGAGCAAGCGATGTTGCGTGTGTTTCCGAAGAACCCCGAGAAGGAACAAGCGATATTGCGCATGGTTTTTGGAACTGTGGTTCTGCTCGCGTACCTGGCTTTCACCTTGTTTTGTCATTCGACAGTCGCCTACTCAACGATGGTGACGGTCGCGATTTACGTGGTGTTCGGTATCGTGACGTACGTCGCCACGAAGGTCGGACCAGCGCGCTCACACCTCAGGTTAACTCTCACCACGGTTGTCGACCAGGCAACGGTGACGACAGCTCTGGCAATTGGCGGCAGGGCCGCGCTTCCGCTGCTCTGGGTGGTTTTTTGGTTACTGGTGGGTGCCGGCTGCCGTTACGGCCGACGAATGCTGGCGCTGTCATGTGCGGTGGCGCTCGCTGGATTCGTAAGCCTGATGTATTGGCAACCGTGGTGGCGGACAAACATCGAGGCCGGACTGGGTTTGACGTTTAGCGTTGCAGCAATATCCCTCTACCTGGCGGTGCTGGTGTATCGACTCGAAAAGCGGGCTGCGACTGACCCCCTGACGGGGCTAAGCAATCGCCTCCGACTTGAGCAGGTGATTGGGCGAACGCTGACCGGTCGCGGTACCGAAGTCGGTCAGACTGCCTTGTTCCTGATAGACCTGGACGGTTTCAAAGAAGTGAACGACGCACACGGACATGCGGTAGGTGACGAATTGCTGCGGAGTTTTGCCATGGCCCTGGTAAGCCGGATGCGCCGCGGTGACACGCTCGCACGATTGGGCGGAGATGAATTCGTAGTCCTTGCACACCACGTATACGACCAGGAAGGCGCGCTCAGAATTGCCGATAGTATTCACGTCATCCTGAGCAACGTGCGAACCGCTGGCGGACATCCGACTGCCGTTTCGGCCAGCATTGGAGTGTGCATGCTGCTGACGGAAGGCACCGGAGGCAGTTCTCTCGACGCCCAAACATTGATGCGTGCCGCGGATAGCGCAATGTACCGGGCGAAAACGCGGGGTAAGGGGCAGACAGAGTTTGCCGACGCAACCGACATGCAGCCGCTATGCTGAACGACCGCTTCGGGCAATTCCCAAGGGCCGATGACGGTCCGAAAATGTGAGTTCGGTGAAGCTAACGCGGGTCTCCGTCAACCTGAATCCCACTGGAAAGTGTATCTGCCGGTGACGGAGCTGTCGTCCGTGATGATGGTGGCCGCCATCATCGCGGCCGAGAAGCGCCGCCATGTTTGTGCTACACCAATTTGGTACGTCCGGGCGTTGTTTAGCCTCGCACTGGTTGGCGTCTACGTCATCTATATGGCGGTGACTTGCCGTGCATCGGAACAACCGCTCCTGGGAAGGCATGGAACGGAGGCGCTGGTTGCCATGTTCCTTTCCCGAACGGGCCTGCCAACCAATCTTGCGACCATTACCCTCCAACTGGCGATTGGTCTGGCGCTTCCTGTCGGCGGGGCTAAAGGATTTATTCGCGGTGTTGAAGGCAGTCGCACCGCTGATCACGATGGTTTCTGCTCGACAGGTTTCAGGTTCATCGTCTAGGTTTCCGTTAGAGCGGCAGATGCGTTCGGTTCTCGACGCGACGTACCGATGCACACGTAAAGGCACAAATGATTCGCGCACGCCGGCCGCGGCGCGCGCCCGCGCCGCTCTTTCGTCTGATCCGACTTCCCCGGCCAAGCGAGGGTGGCCGCGCGTACTGCTCCGCGTCGGGCCCGCACTACTTTGACGCGCCCTATCCATCTGCCCTACCGCGCCGCCGCGCAGGAGTTTCGTCCTCGGGTTGCGAGATAATCTGCGCCGTTTCCTGCATGCTGTGTGTGGCGGGCCCCTGGTCTCCCATGAGAATCGAGGACCCGAACCCAACGGTCGCATCTTCGAGCACACCTGTCATCACGAGGAAGCCCCGGTTCACGCGTTGCTCGGCGTCATTCACGACATCCGCAAACGAGTCCAGCAGGATTTCGCTCGCATGGCGCCAGTAGGCAGCCGCTTTCGCCGACCCGGCAAGGACATAGCTCGCCTGCAGCCGCCACGCGCCCAGCGGCGACCTTTCTTCAAGCGCCTTCGATGTGACCGCAAATTGTTCGTCAATAGAAGTCTTTACTGCCGTGCGGTTCAATTCGAACAACCTTTCCGCCATATCGACAAAAAGATTAACTGCCGCGCGACCCTCGGCACTGCCCACCGCAGCCCGTTCGGTCTCGCCTCCATTACCCGGAAGTACCAGAAGCGTTTCGCTCGCCATAACTGTCTCCTCGATTGGGACGATCTGCAGGTACCGGTCGCAAAGGACCGGCGCGAAAATGATGCAGCCTAGCCCGCCGCAAAGACCGTTCCCGCCGACCGGTGCTCGAGCTGTTTCGCACGAAAATGTGCTGGCGTGCGTCGAGCAGAAACGAGGGGTAGCCGGCATCAGTCACATCCGCGAACGCAATATTGGCGTCGCATGACAAGCCGCGGCCAATGATAGATTCGGGCTCTTCATCATTCGTGCGCCGCGTGGGGGTATTTCTCGCTAGATGGACAGGCTAACGCATCGGATGTTCGAAATTTACCCTCGTCTATAATTCACGAGCCAGAACATCAATGATCGCACGGAGCCCAATTTTATGAGTCAACCCCGCGGACGACATGCGGGACCTCGGGACAGCGGCCAGCGCCAACCTCGTCACGTGAAAAAGTCACCGCCCAACAGGCAGGGACAACCGTACGTGAAGGCACCGCCTCGAGACTCCACTCAGACTGCGTCGATTTTCAAAACACGATCATTTCAGTTTCTCGTCGATGCCGTGGGCGCAGAGAATATCGCGCTCGGACTCGACTCGAACATGACGCGAGTGGCCGAACTGATGAAGGGCGAAAGATTCACGCCCGAGACCGCCTTTCATATGGAAACCACACTGGGGCTGCCCCACGGTTTCTTTGACCAGCCCCATCCTGCGCTCGCCCCCGAGACCATCGCCCGCCTGAAGTCACCGCTCGACTTGGTCAAATCAGACGACGAGCCCGAGGTTGCGTCTGAAACGCCCGTACCGGCTTCCGCCCCGAAGGGCGGCCAACAACCCATGCTGGAAGATAACCGGTCCGAGGAAACGGAAATGCCAAAGAAAGCAACGGGCGGGTCGCCGGTGACCGTCAAAAAGAGTCGAAGCCAGATGCCCAGAACGACTGGCGCCCATGCGCCAGGAAAAGCTTCATCTTCGAAGTCCAGAGCCTCTTCGGAAGCGACCCGGCAGCACCCGCTGGCGCTAGACGACAGCGCTACGGTCGAAAACATTCGACGGCAGAACCTCCACGTCCTTACGGGTCGCAACGGATCCAAAGCGCGACTTGGTGTCGTTCTATCCATGACCAAGTCAAACATGGCACATCGGCTATATGGCAAGAAGCGCATGGACGATGTCGAGGCGAACCGTTTCACGGAGCGACTTGGTTTGCCGACTGGCTGGTTGGACTCGCCGCGCTCGGAAGCGGAGATTCCCGAGTCGGTGTCACGGCTGCTCACTCCTGCTTCGCGCGGACGTGCGTCCGCGGATCAACACGAGCCGATTGCGGCCACCGCGAACGACGATGCGTCAGGAAGACCCGTAAATTCGAAGGTGCACACGCGGCGCGCGCGGACGGGCGTGCCGGTCGAGCCAGAAAGCGCCTCGCCTGCTTCAGCGGATGTCGGAGAAGCGACAGAGGCAATCGTCGTCAGCCAGCAAGATCACATAAGCGGTGCCTCAGCCGAGGCCGCCGGTCGCTCCTCTGAAGGCAGTGATGGCAAGCTGCCGGCGGTCACACCGCCCACCGCAGAATTGCTTCCAGCCGCTGCAATCCCGCAGCCAAACCCCGTGTCGCTCCCCGCTTCCATCACCAGCCTGGACAACCTTGTCGGTATCGCGCCAATCGCGGAAGCGTTGATCAAGACGCTGGCAGGTAAGGCACGCACGGGTCGACTGGACGAATTGAAGGCTCTGGAACTTCTGCAGCAGGCAGTCCTGCTGTGAGTCGGCGGTAGCGTGCGACGATCCGCTGTCCGATGAGGCGTGAAGCGCATTGAGCCGTCCGGGCCCGGTGCGCTCCACAACGGCCTATGCGGTCGACGATCGGGAGCGCCTGCCGTCCCTGAAACAGCGCAACCCGCTTATGCACGAGTCTACGCGTTAATGGTCGAGAAATGGCCGAAGCCTGGCGGCGCGACTCGGGTCCATCAGTTTTCGCATTGCCTTGCTTTCGATCTGCCGGATGCGTTCGCGCGTCAGGTCGAACTGTTTGCCCAGCTCCTCGAGCGTATGGTCAGTCGATGTATCGATCCCGAAACGCATCCGCAACACCTTCGCTTCACGCGGCGACAATGCATCGAGCGCCTCATCGATTGCGACGCGCAGGTTCGCCTGCACGGCCGCATCTGCGGGCGATGCCGCCATCGGATCTTCGATCATATCGCCAAGTGTCGCGTCGGCATCCTCACCCACTGGCGTCTCGAGCGATACGGGTTGCCTCGCGACCTTCAACATGCCGCGAACCTTCTCTTCCGGCAGTTCCATGCGCTGCGCCAACGCGGCAGGATGAGCCTCGCGTCCGGTTTGCTGCAGGATCTCGCGGGAAATCCGGTTCAGCTTGTTGATCGACTCGATCATGTGCACCGGCACCCGGATCGTGCGGGCCTGATCCGCAAGTGAACGCGTCACTGCCTGACGCACCCACCATGTTGCGTAGGTTGAAAACTTCCAGCCGCGTCGATATTCGAATTTGTCGACGGCTTTCATCAGGCCGATATTTCCTTCCTGGATGAGATCCAGAAAGTGCATGCCCCGGTTCAGGTATTTTTTCGCAATGGAGATCACGAGCCGCAGGTTGGCCTCGATCATCTCGCGCTTTGCCTGCCGCATCTTTGACTCAGCCGCCATCATCTGCCGGTTGATTTTCTTCAGCTGCTGCAACGACAGTCCGACCTTCGCTTCGATATCGAGAAGCTTCTGCTGTTCGGCCTGAATTGCCGGCAGACTACGTTCGAGCGCGTCGCCGTACGCGCGCGACGACGCCGCCGTGTTTTCAGTCCACGTGAGATCAGTTTCTTGTCCAGGAAACGACGCGACGAATTTCTCGCGCGGCATGCCGCACCGGTCAACGGCAATTTGCAGGATATGCCGCTCGACCGCACGCACCTGTGCGACCTGCTGTTGCACGTCGGTACATAGCCGGTCGATGGTTCGCGCCGTAAAGCGAATGGGCGCCAGCTCGCGCTGGATAGCTTCGCACAGGTGAGCGTGGGTCACGCGCCCCTTACCCTGCGCAGCACAGGAACCAGAAATCTGCTCGAACAGTTCGCGCACTCGTGCAAAAATAGCGAGGCTGTCGCTCGTGAGCTGTTTCAGACGCGCTTCGTTCGCCCTCGCCGTGTCCCGCTCTTCGAACTCGCTGTCCTCATCGCCCTCGTCGCTCCCGGCGTCGTCACCATCAGCGATGGTCTGCTCGATGTCCGGCGTTTCAGCCCGGTCCGACGAGGACAGTTCGACCGATTCGGTTTCCTCATTGATGCCATCAACCAGTTCGTCGATGCGCAGCTCACCGGCTTCAACCTGCTTCGCGCTCAGAAGGATCGCGGAGATGGTCGCCGGGCAGGCCGCAATCGCCTGGACCATTTCGTGGAGGCCGTCTTCAATGCGCTTCGCAATCTCAACCTCGCCCGCGCGAGTCAACAATCCGGTTGCGCCCATTTCACGCATGTACATCCGGACGGGATCGGTCGTGCGCCCGAATTCCGAATCAACGGTAGAAAGCGCGACCTCGGCCTCCTCGTCGGCCTGGTCATCCGACATGGCTGCCGGCGCCGCGTCGTTCAAAAGCAGCGCCTCCGCTGAAGGTGCCTGCTCGTAGACTGCTACGCCCATGTCATTGAAGGTGCTGACAATGGTTTCAATGGCAGCGGTCTGCGCGAAGTTGTCCGGCAGATGATCGTTGATTTCGGCATGGGTCAGGTAGCCGCGCTCCTTGCCGAGCTGGATGAGTGCCCGCATCTGGCGCTGCTGCTCATCGTCCCGCGACACTGTATCCACCGGCAGCAGGTTTGTGACAGCCTTGCCCCTCGATGCGCGCCGGGCCGACGCGGTCGGTGCGGATGCAGCTATGTCCGGACGTGAATTGCTGCGATCAACGTTTGCCATACATTCTCCTGGACGGGTTTGCCAACGAGCGCGAGGCCAAGGCGCCGAGGCCACAGTGGGCAAGCCATGCATATTCCACGGCTAAAGACGGCACGAATTGTGGGATCGCAACGGGCAATGAACGCGGCCCGCCGATACGTGCGGGCGCTTGGGAAGCGCAAGACTGGGCGCAATGACAACCAAGCTGACAATGTAACACAAATTGCTGCAATGCACCAATTCACCAAGAGGAACGAAGCATCCGTGTGACGAGAAAATTGCCAGCGGTATCCTCGCCGAGGCGACGCCGGTGACGCTGCGGGTCGATATTCCCACGAAGCGCGAAAGGACGGTGACCCTGAGCACGAAGGCAACGACTGGCAGTGAGATCTTGGAGCCACGATGGGACGATGATGCTAATTGCATTGGCAGCGGTAACTTGCGCCTGCGCACGCGGTGGGCATAGACGCAAATCCACTCCGCGAACCCGGATTGCATCGTCCCCTCGAAGGAATTGGCCGCTTGGCGCTTCTGTACGCTTATCTGCGTTGTCCGCTTTTAACGTACAGCCTCCAATAAACGTACGCGCTAACGCCTTCCTTTGGAGGAAACTTTCTCTCAGCTTCCCGTCGCAGGACCCTTGGGCAGCGTACTGGTCCACTCGACAATCGTTGGCAGCAGCGACAAAGCGCCTACCCGGATGCTAGGTTTATGCGGCGCGCAGCCGGCCGTGTGACGAGGTCGCCCCGACTCGCGTAAACAAGCGGCAAGCATGGTCTGGACAATTCTTACGTCCTGCATTGTCTTTGGCGAGTGCCGGTATCGAGACATCGAACCGGCAACACGAGAGGAGGCGCAGGCTGGGCGCCGACAATTATCTTGTCCGGTCGATTGACGATTGTGTTGGCCGGTGGTGCGGAGTCGGAGGCGGCGTAGCCGCCGGAGACGACGCACCACCGGCGGCGCCGGGATGATGGGGTCATAGGATGGCTGATCGCGTTCAAGAAGAAGCGAACAGCCATGTCCGGAACCCGAATCACGGCCCAGCAGGGTCCGCCTCTATATGAGCAAGCGCAAACATCACACTCAGGAAGTCGCTGCTGCCAAGTCGGGCATGAGTTCGCGCACGGCACGGCGAATCGAACGCGATGGCCGGTTACCGTCGCAGAAGCCGCATCGCGATTGGCGCACTCGCCCCGATCCATTTGCCGAGGTCTGGGAGAGTGAAGTGCTGCCTCTGCTGCGCAGCGCCCCCGGGCTGAGGGCCATCACGCTGCTGGGCAAACTGCAGGAGACGCATCCGGGCGAGTTTCCTGACAGCATGCGGCGTACGCTGGAGCGACGCGTTAGCCAGTGGCGTGCCCTTGAGGGACCAGGCAAGGAAGTCTTCTTTCCCCAAGAGCATCTGCCTGGCGCACAGGGGCTTTCGGACTTCACCGATATGGGCGGCCTCGGCATCACGATCACCGGCGTGCCGTTCGCCCACCGGCTGTACCACTTTGTGCTCGCGTTCTCGCACTGGGAATACGCCTGTGTCGTCGATGGGGGCGAGAGCTTTGAAGCGCTCTCCCAAGGCTTGCAGAATGCGTTGTGGCAGGCCGGCGGATGCCCACGGGAACACCGCACCGACAGTCTGTCGGCGGCGTTCAAGAATCTGCAGGAACAGGACGACTTCACGGTCCGCTATACCGCGCTGCTCGAGCATTACGGCATGGTCGGCACGCGCAACAACCGCGGCCGGGGCCACGAGAACGGCAGCGTGGAGTCATCGCATCGTCACCTGAAGGAGGCAATCGATCAGGCGTTGATGCTGCGCGGTCATCGCGACTTTGCCGAGCGTGCTGCCTATGACGGGTTCGTTCGCGAAGTCGTCATGCGCCGCAACCGGCGCAATGCTGCTGGATTCAACGTTGAGCGCGAGCATCTGCACGATCTGCCCGAGCGTCGCACGACCGACTTCGTCGAGGAAGAAGCGCGCGTTACCCGCTGTGGCACCTTTACCGTGCGCGGAATCCTCTACAGCGCACCATCGCGCCTGATCGGCCACCGCCTGCGGGTACGGCTCTATAACGACCGACTCGACTGCTATCTGTCCGGCCCACTGGTGCACAGCACCCAACGGGGCTCGCGTGTGCCCTACGGCCGCGGCCGCGCCCTCGACTACCGACACTTCATCGATGCACTCAAACGTAAGCCTCAGGCCTTCAGGGGCCTGGCGTTTCGCGACGACCTGTTTCCGCGCGAAGCGTATCGCCGCGCCTGGGAGCAGCTTGAGGCGAGACTGGCACAACGCGAAGCCTGCAAGCTCATGGTCGGCTACTTGAGCTGGCCGCGCATCACGGCGTCGAGGCAATCCTGGCCGAACGGCTCGATGCATTGCTCGCTGCAGGCAAGTTGCCCGATCTGGAGCAACTGCGTCACGAATTCGCACCGCGCCAGCCCCAGTGTCCTGAAGTGGTGGTTGAGACGCCATCGGCGGCACTCTACGACACGCTGCTCGATGACGAGGTACCGGTATGAACACCGCTGCTACCTACGATGCCGCCCGTCTGGGGTTGATGCTCAATGAGCTGCGGCTGCCGACCATCGGCCGGCTGTGGCCTGAATTTGCCCAGCGTTCCGACAAGGAAGGCTGGCAGGCCACGCGGCTACTTGGTGCACTGCTCGAACACGAACTCGCCGAGCGCGTGAAACGGCGCATTGAGCGGCACCGCATCGAATCGCATCTGGATCCGACCAAGACGCTCGATACCTTCAACTTCAGCATGGTGCCGATGGTCTCGAAGGCGCACGTCATGGCGCTGGCCAGCGGCGATTCGTGGCTGGAGAAAGGGGCCACGATCCTGTTGTTCGGGCCGCCCGGCGGCGGCAAGACACATCTGGGTTCGGCCATCGGCCACGCTCTGATCGACGCCGGTTACCGGGTGCTGTTCACCCGCACCAGCGAATTCGTGCAGAAGCTACAGGTTGCACGCCAGAGCCTGCAGTTGCCGTCGATGCTCGCGAAGCTCGACCATTTCGATCTGATCATCCTCGACGACCTCTCATACGTCCGTAAGGATCAGGCCGAAACCAGCGTGCTGTTCGAACTGATCGCCGAGAGATATGAGCGACGCAGCCTTCTGATCACAGCCAACCAGCCGTTCTCCGGCTGGAATGATGTCTTCCCCGACCCGGCCATGACAGTGGCCGCCATCGATCGCCTGGTCCATCACTCGACGATCTTCGAACTGAACGTCGAGAGCTATCGGCGTCGGAACGCCACCGACAACAAGGCTGCACGGCGGCGTCAACTACCGGATCCCGAGCCACAAGGAGCGACAACTATGACCTCTTGAACACCGACAATTACCCCCGCTGACCGGACAAGATAATTGTCGTTCGGCCGGACTTCATGCTTGACGCTCTACAGGCAGCAGCGACAAAGCGCCTACCCGGATGCTAGGTTTATGCGGCGCGCAGCCGGGCGTGTGACGAGGTCGCCCCCACTCGCGTAAACAAGCGGCAAGCATGGTCTGGACAATTCTTACGCCCTGCATTGTCTTTGGCGAGTGCCGGTATCGAGGCATCGAACCGGCAACACGAGAGGAGGCGCAGGCCGTGGCATTAACGGCGGAGTCGGCTTTCGCGTATCTCTGTTGCACCTTTCCAAGTTGGGAGCCTGTCTTCAGCGACAGGAATGGGCCGTGAGCATTTCCGGCGCGAGCGCTACTTCTTTTCACGGATTGGCGTCGACCCATTCCCGAGCCCATGAAATGCCGGCGGCCGTCGCATCTGCTTCCGTATGAAAAAGCTGAAGCACGCCGCTGGTGCCAGCAAGTCGCCCTGTACGCAGCACAGTCCCCCTGGCAGCAAAAACCCCACCCTCATGGATAGAGTGCCCGTAGATTGCGTAACCCTTGTAAATCTCTGCTTCCATCGCGTTCGTCAGGGGTGGCGCTTCATGGCGTCTGCTGGTGTCGGCGGCGACTCGGACGAAAGTCCACCAGGGCGCGAACGTTCAACGTTGAAAAGAATCCTCAGGCGCTCGAGTGCTACCAGATTCGAGCGGGTCTCGTCGCGCCAAGCCCGCTGAACTGAACCGCCCCGGGATTTGTGGAGACTCCAACTCTTGAGAGTGATTGATCGGGGTTTTGCCCGACCCCGAAGGGATTAAGCGCACGACCGCTTCAGGTGGACCTGGCAAGGAATGCGATCACGAAGCAGCGGTCGCCGACGTCGACCCATTTCTGGTGCACTGAGCCCGTTTGAGAGTTGGACCCGCAACCCTGCGAATATCCCGAATTGTGCCCGAGTGCTCGTATCGCCCTGCCGGAGCACGCTTACCGGAATCCGGTAACGAGGGTTGTCGACGCTGACATTCTTTCAGGAGGGCAGCACGCGGGTACTCTATCCGCGCTGTGCCGGACTGGACATACATAAGGACGTCATCGTCGCATGCGTCCGTTGTGTGTCTGCGCCAGAGTGTCATGAAGTGCAGAGCTTCTGCAGTTCCACGAAGGGACTGCTAGCGCTGTCGGACTGGCTCGCTACGCATGGCTGTTCGCATGTGACCATGACAGCCACTGGCGTTTACTGGAAACCTGCGTGGCACGTTCTCAAGGACTCCTTCTAACTTGTACTGGGCAACGCTGCGCAAAGCCGTAAGACCGGCTGCATTCGACGAACATTTTGCGCATACGCAAAGTTAGTGTAATCCCCGATGTCAGGAGCGATATCAGCGTGTTGCGGATGCGCAAATTCTAGTTCTGTACCGATGGCGGGCAGGATGGGCGTCGTCGCTGCAGCGCGTGAGAGCGGGTCAGTCCAGGGCTACCCTCGGATGCCCCTGCCGCGCGAACGCGATTTGGTCACTTTCGTTGGTAATTGCCCCGACGACTTTCGCCAATTGCTTGCTGACGGTGACGTAAGCGTGACCGATTCGGCTGTTGAAATAAAGGCTGTCGCCCTTGTTTAGGCGCACCTTTTCGCCCGTCTCGAAATAGACCTCAATTTCGCCGGTCACGACATACACGAATTCATGACCGATGTGGCGCGCATAGTCTGGCTCCCCGTTGAACTCCCTGGCGTGGATTGTTCCCAACACCGGCTCGAAGGGCTTGCCGGTAACACCCGCCGCCAGAAATTCGTAGGTGAATGAGAGCCCTTTGTACGCTAAACCCTCTCCGCTTCGAGTGACCACCGGCCCCGTCGCGCGACCGGTCTCATCTTGGTCCTTCGAAACGAGCGCGCTCAAGTCAACATCGAGGGCCAGCCCTAGCGCCGCTAGATTCTCATAGCCGAGCGCTAACTGACCTCGCTCGGCCCGCGAAATTGTCGTGATGGACACCCCGCTTTTTTCCCCCAGTTGCTGCAGGGTCCAGCCAAGCCTTTTGCGCGCCGTCCGCAACCGCTTGCCCAGTTCATCGGGCGCCAGCCCTCCGTGCCCTTCGGATTTGCTATTCAACGCTGTTGCCACAGAAAACCCTCATAACGAAGCCCGCCTTTCGTCCCGTCGTTCAGACGGAAGTTTCTTCCGAAGAAAACATGCTTTGCGAATTTGCGAATACGCAAAATATGCTATCTTGTCCGCGAATGCCACCTGGAGCTGCTAATTTCGTTGACGCAAGTATACGTTTTATCGGGAGTCCATTCACCATGCGAATTGTGGTTGTTGGCGCGGGTATTGCGGGCGCCGTAACTGCTCTGGTTCTAAGCCGGGAAGGACATGACATTCTCCTGCTCGAGAGCGCAGGAGGTGCATCAACAGGTGCCAGTCACGCCAACGCTGGACTGATTTCGCCCGGACATTGCTTTAGCTGGGCCGAACCAGGCGTCGTGGGGATAGCGGTTAGAGCAGCGCTCGGCGCCGGCGACGGCATTGGCATCTGCCAGCCGTTGAGCCCATCACTCCTTAAATGGAGTTACTTGTTCAGCCGACAAAGCACGCGAGGACGCTGGTTCGCCAATTCTCGAGCTGCGCTGGCCCTTTCGGCGTATTCGCGGGACGAACTTTTCGCTCAAGTCAACATCCCTCTTGCTACCTACGGGGGGCGACATGACGGCATCCTGTACCTCTACGGAGCCGGTACGGCTCCCGGCTCACATGACGCAGAATTGCTGAACGAAGCCAGTGAACCCTTCCGTTCCCTCAACGCGGATGAAGTGCTCGCGTGTGAGCCAGTCCTGAAACAGTCCCGCTTGCAGTTCCCAAAAGCAGCGTTTAGCCCGAACGATGGAACTGGTGACGCGGCGCAGTTTGCTGCAGCTGCACTTCAAGAGGCAATTGCACTCGGCGCCAAGGTCCATTTCTCCGAGAGCGTCGAAAATTTTGAAGTATCGGGAAAACGCATCAAGGCGGTGGTCACCGAAAAACAGCGCTACGAGGTCGACGGTGTGGTCGTCTCCGCGGGACTCGCGTCCAGCACGTTGCTCCGGCCTATCGGCTACCGCCTCCCCATCCACGCGGTCTCTGGATACTCCGTCACTTACGCGGGAAAGTTCGAGCGCCTTCCTCGGGTGGGCGCGGTTTCAATTCCGCACAAAATTGCCTGGACTTCATTCAACGGTGACCGCGTCAGATTCACTGGCTTCGCTGACATCGGCATCCCGAATCCGAAACGGGTTTCTAAGAGATTTGCTGACCTGAAGCGGTTTGCGTCAGACATCATGCCCGAAGTTGCGAACTACCAACCGCTCGAATGGGTAGGCCAACGTCCTATGACGCCCGACAACCTTCCGTTTCTCGGCAGTAGCAATCACGAGAATCTCTGGCTCAACTGCGGCCATGGGGCGATGGGATGGACGATGTCCTTCGGTTCTGCACGTGTCATTTCCGACTTGGTTGGCGGGAAGACACCCAGAGTCAATACGATGCCCTACCGCTGGGACCGATTCTGCTAACGAAGCAATGCCTTCGCTTTCAGTAACAATTTCTCAACGCTCCTAATTCAACTCATATGGGCTGTGGTGCAAATAGCGATCAACGAATCGGTTAGAGTGGCGGGTTGACCAATTTGACAGCCCGCGATGAGCAAACGGAAGAATCTGGACAGCCTGTTTGCGGGTCGTCACTTCGACCGCGACGTGAGTATTCTTTGTGTGCGCTGGTATCTGCGGTACAAACTCAGCCTGCGCGATCTCGTCGAGATGATGGCCGAGCGAGGGCTGTTGCTTGCTCACACGACGATCCTGCGTTGGGTGCGACGCTATACGCCCGAGTTCGTCAAGCGCTGGAACCGTTTCGCCACGCCTGCGGGACGGTCGTGGCGGGTTAACGAGACGTATCTGAAGGTCCGAGGTACATGGGTTTACATCGATAACGTATCCATATCTACAAGATGCATCTTGCGCGCGCCACCTATTTGCACCAAATCCCTCTATCGAGCATCAAAGAAAATCATCGACGAGGCGATTGAACGCGTCGCCATGTTCTATTTGTGTCCA
The DNA here is from genome assembly GCF_040948755.1 of Paraburkholderia sp. BR13444. Lineage (NCBI taxonomy): Bacteria > Pseudomonadati > Pseudomonadota > Betaproteobacteria > Burkholderiales > Burkholderiaceae > Paraburkholderia > Paraburkholderia sp. BR13444. The sequence goes on from NZ_JBFPKM010000006.1 coordinate 142,021, forward strand.
ATGCCCGCACTGTCCGAATACGTGCAATTGCGAAGGCCCGATTAGCTGATTGAGCCGCAGCGAGTTCTCTAGCGGAATGACATGGTCCTCGCGTCCATGCACGATCAGCGTTGGATGCCGAATGCGGCGCAGCGCGTCTTCGTCGCATGCAAGCGCATCGATCCAGCGCTGGCGCGGCGCAGGAAACATCGACGCGAACGACGCCTGATACCCGGGCCGCACACTCGCGCGATACCGCGATTCGACAAGCTCGGGCGTAATACGCGAACGGTCGAAGGCAAAGATATCCATGATGCTGCGCATGTTCTCGACGGAAGGCTCATAGCCCCATACCGCATCGAGCCCATGAGTCAATTCGAACTTCACGCCCGCCGCCCCCATCAGCACCAGTTTGCGCACACGGTGTGGATGGCGCACCGCCATCGCAAGCCCTAATGCGCCGCCAAATGAATTGCCGATCAGATCGGTTTGTTCGATCTCCAGCGCGTCCAGCAAGCCAATCAGATGCGCAATCCAGAAGTCCATGTCGTAGCGCACGCCCGCGCGCCGCTCCGTATAGCCGAAGCCCGCCATGTCGGGCGCGATGACACGCCGAGTGCGCGCGAGCGCGGGCATTGTAAGGCGCCAGTTCGCCCATGCTGTGACGCCCGGCCCTGAACCGTGTATGAGCAGCACAGGGCTGCCACTGCCGAGGTCATGATAGTTCGTATCGAGGCCTGCTGCCTGAATGCGCTGGCCAAGTTCCGAATCGTTCTGCTGTGTCATGTCAATAGGCTCCATCTCAGCCGCGCACGAGCGACGGCCACTTCTCGACATCAGAAAGGAATCACCGCGCGCGCCCAGACCGCTTCACCCGAAGGGCGATTGCGCACCAACAGTTCTTTCACGACGCGAACGTCGATGCTGCCCTTCTCGAATTCATAGCGAAAGCCAGGACCGATCGCAAAGACCTGCCCGCGAAATCCATCGCCATTCACGGGCTGTCCGTTCTGCACGTCGTTAGTGGTCTGCTTGACGAAATAGCCTGCAACGCCGATACGCGCCGACGTCGTCACCGCATAGCTCGCGCCATAGTCGAAGTGAAACAGTTGTCCCGAGTGATAATTGGTGGCTGTGTTCGTCGTGTTGAAGCTATACGTGAACTTCGCCGACATTTCGAACCCCGGATACGGAAACCAGCTCACGCCGAAAACAGGCCGAATCGTGTAGTAGTTCTTGCCCGTATTCAACGGCGAATTCCTGTCGTACTGTCCCGTAGGAAAAACGAATTCGAGCGCGGCTACTGTGCGCAACCATCCACTGCCCCATGCAATCATCGCGGGGCTTGCGATCAGGTCGCCGAGATTGGTCCGGTCGAAAGACGAACCGCCTGCATCCAGCGAGAGACGCTCCATCGGCAGCAATGCGTACGCGCCATACCGGCCGCCGAGCACCGACAGGTTCGACATATAGATCAGACGCGGAATCAGCACATCGGCGTCGAGCTTGAATCCGGGTATCGAACTGTTGCCGTGCGAATCGTTGAACTGACTCGCGTGATAGTGCGTGTAGTACAGCAGGCCGTAGAACCCTGCGGGCGGCAGTGCGCCCGCAAAGAAGCCTTCTGCACCTTCTCCGATCGTGTCGCTGCCGCCTTCCGTGGCCCGCGCGCTCGCGCAGAACATCGCGGTTGCGCACGCGCAGGCAAGCAGCGTCCCTCGCCTGACGGCGATTCGAAATTTCATTGACGTCTCCGGGTATTTGTTCTGATGAGAAATACAGCGCTTTAGCGCATCACTTCACGAGGTCGAGCGCGACGTCGACGATCATGTCCTCCTGTCCGCCAACCATGCGGCGGCGTCCAAGTTCGACGAGAATGTCGACCGTCTTCAGGCCGTATTTCGCAGCGGCCGCTTCGGCGTGACGCAGAAAGCTCGAATAGACGCCTGCGTAACCGAGCGCAAGCGTTTCGCGATCGACGCGCACAGGGCGGTCCTGAAGCGGCCGCACGATATCGTCGGCGGCATCGAGCAGGCCGTACACATCGCAGCCGTGATTCCAGCCGAGCCGGTCGGCAGCCGCGATGAACACTTCGAGCGGCGCATTGCCCGCGCCCGCGCCCATCCCAGCGAGGCTCGCGTCGATGCGGTCACAACCTTCCTCGACGGCAACGATCGAATTCGCGACGCCCAATGACAGATTGTGGTGCGCGTGAATGCCCGTTTGCGTGTTCGCATCCAGCACATCCTTGAATGCGCGGAAGCGTTCACGCACGGCCTCCATCGACAACGCGCCGCCCGAATCGACCACATACACACACGTCGCGCCAAATCCCTCCATCAGCTTTGCCTGCTGCGCGAGCGCCTGTGGCGTCGTCATGTGGCTCATCATCAGAAAGCCGACGGTGTCCATGCCGAGTTCGCGCGCGTATTCGATGTGCTGCTTCGACACGTCGGCTTCCGTGCAATGCGTCGCAACACGAACGACGCGCGCGCCTGCATCGTAGGCATTGCGCAGATCGTGCACGGTGCCAACGCCGGGCAGCAGCAGCGTCGCGATCTTCGCGTGCGCTACGGTTTCCGCCGCGGCGGCAATCCATTCGATATCGCTATGCGCGCCGAACCCGTAGTTGAAGCTCGAACCCGACAGACCGTCGCCGTGCGCGACTTCAATCGAATCGACGTGCGCATCGTCGAGTGCCTTCGCAATCGTTTTCACATTCGCGATGCTGTACTGATGACGGATAGCATGGCTGCCATCGCGTAGCGTCACATCGGAGATATAGAGGTTGCGATCGTTCATCTCGTGCCTCTCACACGGCGAGCGGCGCGAGCCGCGTCTCAGCGATACGTTCGGCGCACGCAAGAGCCGCCGACGTCATGATGTCCAGATTGCCAGCGTACGCAGGCAGGTAGTGCGCCGCGCCTTCCACTTCGAGAAAGATCGACGTCTTCAGGCCCGTCATCCAGCCAAGCCCCGGCACCTTGAGCGGATTGCGCTCGTCGAACACATCGAACTGCACGCGCTGCTTGAGCCGGTAGCCAGGCACGTAACGCTGCACGCGCGCGGCCATTTCATTAACGCTCGCTTCGATTGCATCGCGATCGGCGGGATCGGATAGCGTGAAGACGGTGTCGCGCATCATCAGCGGCGGTTCAGCGGGGTTCAGGATGATGATCGCCTTGCCGCGCGTCGCGCCGCCCAGCACTTCTATTGCTTTCGAGGTCGTCTCCGTGAACTCGTCGATGTTCGCGCGCGTGCCGGGTCCTGCCGAGCGGCTCGAAATCGATGCGACGATCTCCGCGTAGTGCACCTTTGCGACATTCGATACCGCCTTCACCATCGGAATGGTTGCCTGTCCGCCGCACGTGACCATGTTGATGTTCGGTGCGTCGAGCTCGGCGTCGAGGTTGATGGCAGGAATCACATAAGGGCCGATTGCTGCGGGCGTCAGGTCGACCACCTTGAGGGCGTGCGCCTGCAACACTTCGTTATGCCGCCCGTGCGCGCCCGCAGATGTCGCATCGAAAGCAATGCGAATGTCGCTGAAGCCCGGCAACGCCAGTAAACCGTCGATACCGCCCGCCGTCGTCGCCACGCCGAGCCGTTGCGCGCGTGCAAGGCCATCCGATTGCGGATCGATGCCGACGACCGCGCCCATCGCGACGTGCCGCCCGTGGCGCAAGATCTTGATCATCAGGTCAGTGCCGATGTTGCCGGAGCCGATGATGGCCGCCTTTAGCGGCCCGTTATCGTTTGACAAGGTTGTCATGTATGTTTCCTTTTCGAGGTCGATATGCGTCGCCAGTCAGCGCCCGAGCGCTTGTGCGGTTCTGCCGCCAATGCCGAAGTCGGTCTTCGGTATTTCGATCAGCAGGACACGGATCGATTCGCGCGGGGCATCGATGGCGTTCATCGCGGCCTCTGTCAGCGCTTCGATCAGGCGTGCCTTCTGTTCGTCTGTGCGGCCTTCGAGCAGATGAACGTTCATGATGGGCATGTTCGTCTCCGTGTCTAGATGAAGCGCATCGATACGCTTCCCAGATGCTGAAAGCGCACCGTCACTGCGTCGCCTGCATTGACAGCGATGGCCTCGGTGACGCCACCCGTCAGAATCAGCGTGCGCGCCGGAATCGACTGGCCGCGCGCGCCCAGCAGGTTCGCGAGCATCGCGACGCTCGCTGCGGGATGGCCGAGCACGGCCGCGCCCGACGCCGTCGCGACAATTTCGCCGTTCTTCTCCATCACGACGCCGAGGTTTTTCAGGTCGATGCCTTGTGCGCTTCGATGCCGCCCGCCGATCACATAGCGCGCCGCCGACGTGTTGTCGGCGATCACGCTCTTCAGGTCGAAGCGGAAGTTCTCGTAGCGCGAGTCGATCACTTCGACGGCGGGCAAGACGAAATCTGTCGCGGCCAGTACGGCGCCGATATGACAACCCGGGCCCGTCAGTTCGCGCGACGTCACGAAGGCGATTTCCGCTTCGACTTTCGGATGAATCAGCGAGGACGTGTCGATCGCGGCACCGTCCATGCACGCACCGTAGTCAGTGAGAAATCCGTAGACGGGGTCGGTCACGCCCATCTGCCGCATCTTCGCGTGCGATGTCAGTCCCATCTTCAGCCCGGCCACTTTCATGCCGCGCGCCGCCTTGCGCTCACGCAACGCATCCTGAATCGCGTACGCATCGGCCCAGTCGAGTTCAGGATGCTCGTCGGTGATCTTGACGATGGCGTTGCGATGCAATTCGGCATCATCGAGCCGCGCTGCAAGGCGTTCAATCGTTGCGTCACTCAGCGTCATCACTGTTCTCCTTCGACAAAGCGCACCGACACGCCGCCGATGCCACCCAGGCTCATCCTCAACACGTCGCCCGCCTGCACGGAAACCATCGCGGCGAGCGAGCCCGACAGAATCACCTCGCCCGCCTTGAGCGTCATGCCGAGGCGGCCGAGCGTATTCGCGAGCCACGCAACGGCATTCGCGGGATGACCGAGCGCCGCCGCGCCCGCACCCGTCGCGGCAATCTCGCCATTCTTTTCGAGCGTCATGCCGACGAGCGCGAGATCGAGTTCACGCGGATCGACCGCGTTGTCGCCGAGCACGAACACGCCCGACGAAGCGTTGTCAGCGACGGTATCCTGAATGCGGATCTTCCAGTCGCGGATGCGCGAGTCGACGATCTCGAAGCAAGGCAACACGGCTTGCGTCGCGCGCAGCACGTCGGCATTCGTCACGCCAGGGCCAGCGAGATCGTGCTTCAGAACGAACGCGATTTCGCCCTCTGCTTTCGGCGCGATCAGCGAAGAAAGACCGATCGATGCGCCGTCATTGAACACCATCGCCGAAGTCAGATGGCCGAAGTCCGGTTGCCGGACATCGAGCATGTCCAACACCGCCTGGCTCGTCACACCGATCTTCTTGCCAATCACGCGCTCGCCGTCCAGCGTCGTGCGCCGCTCGATCATGCGAAGCTGGATGCCGTACGCGTCGTCGATGGTGATTGCGGGCTCGCGCGCCGACAGCGGCTCGACGGGTTGCGCTTCACGCAGCGCGCGATAGAGCTCGTCGCCGTAACGCTCGATGGCGGCGGGCGTCAGCGTTGATTTCAGTTGTATCGTCATCGCATTCCTCACAGCTTTATGCAGACATTGCGCAGTTCGGTGTAGAACTCGAGCGAATGCACGCCGCCTTCTCGACCGATGCCCGATTGTTTCGCGCCGCCGAATGCAGTGCGCAAATCGCGCAGGAACCATGCGTTGATCCAGCAGATGCCCACGTCGAGCGCCCGGCCCATCCGATGCGCGACACCTGCATCGCGCGTCCATATGGTGGCGGCGAGTCCGTATGGTGTGTCGTTCGCTTTGGCGACCACTTCGGCTTCCGTGTCGAATGGCGCGATATGGCAGCACGGTCCGAAGATTTCTTCGCGTATCACGGGCGACGTTTCCGGCAAGCCTGTCCAGATCGTCGGCTCGACCCACGCGCCCGCTTGCAGACCGGCAGGCATGTCCGGCACGCCGCCGCCCGTCACAACGACTGCGCCTTCCGCACGCGCTTTCTCGTAGTACGAGAGCACCTTGCTTCGATGCTCCTGTGAAATCAGCGGGCCGAACGTCGTGCCTTCATCGAGTGGACGTCCGGGGCGTAGCGAACGGGCACGCACCGCCAGCGCATCGACGAAGCGCTCGTAGAGCGGCCGCTGCACATAGACTCGTTCTGTGCCGAGACACACCTGTCCCGTGTTTTCGAACGTGGAGCGCGCGATGCCAGCGACGGCCGCATCGAAATCGCAGTCCGCGAACACGATGCCCGCGTTCTTGCCGCCGAGTTCTAACGACACTGGGCGCACGCCGTTGGCGGCCGCTTTCATGATCGCTTCGCCCGTTCGCGTCTCGCCGGTGAACGTGATCGCATTCACGCCGGGATGCGTGGTGAGGAACGCGCCCGCCGAGTCAGGTCCGAAGCCATGTACGACGTTGTAGACGCCTTTGGGCACGCCGACCTTGTTCATCACTTCGCCGAGCAGCGTGGCCGTCGCAGGCGTTTCCTCGGAAGGCTTCACAATCACAGTATTGCCGCACGCAAGGGCAGGCCCGACCTTCCACGTCATCAGAAGCAGCGGCAGATTCCATGGACACACCACCGCGATCACACCGCGCGGCGTGCGCACGCCGTAGTTCAGCGCGTGTTCGCCGTCGGGCGTCGCCATCGAAAAGCTTTCCGTCGGCACGTTCCTGATCATGTCGGCGAATACCTTGAAATTGGCCGCGCCGCGCGGAATGTCGACATGGCTTGCGAGCGCATGCGGTTTGCCCGTGTCGGCAATCTCCGCGGCGAGGAAATCGTCGACCCGGCGATTGATTTCGTCGGCTATGCCATACAGCAGATCGACGCGCTGCTGCACCGTGAAACCGCCCCACGGACCATGCAGCGCCGCTTGCGCGCCACGCACGGCGGCGTCGACTTCTGCCTGTCCCGCTTCGTGAACAAGGCCGATCACGCTGTTGTCGACGGGACTGCGGTCCTCGAATGTGCGGCCCGTCGCGACCCATTCGCCGTCAATGAAGTTCTTGAATTCAGTCATGGATGCACCACTGTCAAATGCGCAAGGAGGCGGCAGATCAGGTCAACACCGTGAGGAACGCATCGTTGAGCTTGCGGTCGTGATAGAAAATCGCGCGCCCCAGATCCTTTTCGTGCCACGTGATGACAGGCTTGTCCGGGTAATGGATGTAGCCGCCCGCAAATACCTCGTTACGATTGCCCGATGGATCGAAGAAATAGATCGTCGCGCCGCGCGTGATGCCGTGACGCGTCGGTCCGATATCGAGCGCGACGTCGTGCTTCGAAATCAAATCGGCTGCCCTTAGCACGTCGCCCCACGAATCGAGCACGAACGATGCGTGGTGAAACTTGTTCTTTTCGCCGTGCCGGATGAATGCGATGTCGTGCGCCTTGTTCGAGCATGTGAGGAACGCGGCAATCTGCAAGCCCTCGGGCGTAACCACCTGTTCCGTGAGCGAGAAGCCGAGTACTTCGCGGAACAGCTTCACGGTATCGTCGAATCCGTCGCCATACAGCAGGCAATGATCGAAGCGGCTCGGCGACATGCCGCGCAATCCATCGGGCCACGGGTCGGGATTAACATCACCGGTTGCCGTGCCGATCTTCTCCTTGTGCGCGAAGAGCTCGATCGCGTGGCCCGTCGATACCGTGAAGCGGAAGCGCATGCCCGTCTGTAAATGCTCACCCGCCTCGATCCATTTGCAATCGCTGACGAGCCCCGAATCCTTCACCGCGATTGCGAGCCTGTCGAGTGTCGCTGGGCCGTCGACACGAAAGCCGACGTAATCCATGCCGGGCTCATCGGCTTCGCGCAGCACGACACTGTGGTGATCGTGCTCGTCCCAAGCTTTCAGATAGACGCGGCCATTTGCATCGCGTCCCGTTTCACGCAGCCCGAGCACTTCCGTGTAGTGACGCACGGCTGGTTCGAGTTCGAGAACCCGCAGCGCGATATGGCCGGGTCTCAGCACGCCTTGTAATGCCATGATGTGTCTCCTGGTGTTTGTGATCCGTCTACTGCGCCTGGGCTTGCGCTTGCATGTGTGCATTCGCGCGGGCTTTCCCGATACAGCGGGCCATCGTTCCGACTACACGCAGCGACAGATCCGACAACGGCGTGATACGGCAGGCGAGCACCGTGCCCTGTTCCTCGTCGTCGGCGCTCACGTACGCGCGGCTCATCTTGCAGGCGTGATATCGGCCGCTGAGCACCTTCACCTTGCACACGCCGCATCCGCCGCCTCGACAGCCGACGGGAATGCCGCGCCCGCCCGCTGCCGCCATTGCCTTGAGCACCGTCGCATCCGCGTCGCAGCCGAATGCATCGCCCGTGTTTTCGACTTCGATCCGATAGGTCATGTCGTTCGCTCCGTTCAATGGGGCGCGACGACGTCAGATGCGAAACAGCGGGCTCTTCGCTGCTTCGCCTGCATCGGCCGCCGACAGGAACTTCTCCGTATAGATGTCCTTTTCGAACAGGCGCCCTTGCATCAGCGTCTTGATGCACGCTTCGATCATCGGCGGCGGTCCGCACAAATAGGCTTTATGTCCACGGAAATCCGTGACGCCGGCTGCATCGGTGAATTGCTGCTTCAGTACTTCGTGGACATAGCCGCGTGCGCCGGACCATTCGCTGTCTTGCGGTTCATCCGATAACGCCGGCAGGTAGCGGAAATTCGGGTGCCGTCGCGCGAGCGCTTCGAAGAAGTCCACAAAGTACAGCTCTTCGCGATTGCGCGCGCCCTGAATCAGCGTGATCGGCAGCGTGGATCCTTCATGCAGCAGATCGACGATCATCGACTTCGGACTCGACAGGCCTGATCCGCCCGCGAGAAAAATGGTCTTCACCTGTGCCTGCTTGCGCACGAAAAAGCGTCCGAACGGCGCCGAGAATGCGAGTTGCGCGCCGTGCTGCAACTCGTCATGCAGCCAGCCCGTCGCCGCGCCGCCAGGCACGCGCCGGACATGCAGTTCGATTTCCCCGTCATGCGGCGCATTGGCAATCGAAAACGCGCGTGCGTCGTCGCAGCCAGGCACCTTCAGGTTCAGGTACTGGCCCGCCTGGAACCGGACAGGTTGCGCTTCATGCATGGCCATGCGGATCACGCGAATGGTCGGCGTCACGTCGTCGATTGCGGTGACGGTGCCTTTGAAGTCCTGCAAGGGCAGATTCTGCGCATCGGGATCTTCTTCGAGGTCCGCTTCGATCACGAGGTCCGACATCGGCGTGGCGCAACAGGCAAGACACTTGCCCTCCTCACGCTCGAAGTCCATCAATGCGAAATCCGACGCACTGCCCTGATCGATTTCGCCACCCACTACCTGCACCTTGCACGTCGCGCACAAGCCGTGACAGCATGCATGCGGCAGCCATACGCCCTGACGCAGGCACGCATCGAGCAGCGTCTGCCCCGCTGCGATGTCGATAGTCTGGCCGAGCGGTTCGATACGAACGGTGTAGTCCATGGCTGCCTCCTGCTAGCTGTATGAACCGTTGACGCCCGTGAGCCCTGGCGTGCGCAGACGGATCACATCCTTATGCACCAGACCGTTATCGGTGAGCGACAACGCTGCATCCGGTTGCCACGGTTGCCCCGAACGCAGCCACTGCGCGTCGTCCCAGTCGATCTTCGCGAAGTCCGGGTGCACGCCGTACAGACCGGGCAGCACATCGGAGACGAGTGCTCCGAACGTCATGTCCGGCGAAACAGGAATGCAGAACGGCGATGCAAACATCAGGTGGTCTTCCCAGCCGATATAGAGCAGCCGGTTCCCGTGAAACCTCGCTTCGGCGTCGGCGGGCTCGAATTCATAGGGTTTGAGGGCGATCGTCGCCATGTCATGTCTCCTTCATTGGATATCGTGCTTGATGCCTTGCATTGAGTGCTTCAGCTTTCGACCTGTTCTTGCCCCGCGCCCTTCCATGCATTCCAGTTCCGTTCATCGGGTGAGCCCGCAAAATCGAGGTTTTCATGACCATTGCGGATGTGGTAATACTCGAGCACGTCGTCGAGCGTCGCGCCGCCGCAATTGCCCTGATAGATCTGATGCACAGGGAGCCACGCCTGCACATATTTCTCGGGCTCGCCATCGAAGATGTCTTTGCAGCCGTCAGAGCAGAAGTGGAACTTCATGCCGTGATATGTCGATTCACGGTACGCGATCTTCGTCGGATCATCGGGCTCGCTGAAGGTCAATGGAATCTGGCAGGTCTGGCACAGCATCGGCAGATTCGTGTTGTAGAAGCGCTTGCCAGCCTGCTGCTGTTCGCGCCAGTACTCGAGACGCGGCCGGTAGAGCCGCTCGAAATGCTCGGGGTACTTTGCGGAGAGCCAGTCGAGTTCTTCATCCGACGGCACCCACGTATGAAAATCCGCTGCGCCTGCGTAGTTGTAGAACGTGCCCCAGGCTTCGTGGGTGATGCGGTCCTTGGTTTGCGTCGCGATCTCGTGATACTTCGGCATACGCAGGCCGTAGCGTTCAAGATCCTGAAAGAGCGCGCCACCCGCATCCTCGAAATAGATCTTCCATGCCTCGGACCACGACATCACGCGCTTGGGCAGCATGTAGTCCATCATCATGCCGACAAGTGTCAGCAGCCGGAAGCCGCGCCAGAACCACTTGTCGAGCCAGCGCTGGACGATGGGCACGTTCACAGGGTCCTGTTCGCACAGGAACTTGATCACTTCGAGACCCAGCGTCATATGGCGCGATTCGTCGGACTGCGCCGAGAAGCCGAACGTGACGGTCGCCATGTCGCCGTTATAAGCCGCGCCCGACATGAACGGCATGAAGAGCAGATTGGTCAGCACATACTCGAAAGAGAACGAGATGGCCGTGATGAACTCGAACGGGCCGGCCGTTGCCGCATCTTCGAAGTACGACTTTGGCACCGACAGATACCACACCCGGTCGTGCATGTGTGGCCACTCGGAAAAGCCGTTGAAGTACTTGTTGTAGAGCGACAGTGTATGCACCTGTGTCTGGGAGTGCCGCAATTCGTCGATCGATTGCATCTGGCACGCGACGCGCGCGCCGACACCGCGAAAATGCCGGCCAAGATGCGCGTAATTGCGATGCGCCGAATACTCCAGCGGCGTGACAGCCGTCAGGAAGAGCTTAAGTGTGTTGATATAGCGCGCATCCGATACGTTCATGTGCCCGTTGTTCTGCGCGAACGAATCGATGATCGCGTACAGCTTGCGTTCTTTTTCTGCCTGGTACTTCCAGTACGCGTCCATCGTCATGCGGAACGGGTCTTCCCACTTGTCCCAGTCGTGAATCACGATGCCTTCGTACTTGTCATAAGGAAATACTTCGTCCATTGGCTGATACGTGGTTTGCCAGCCGAGGCCGCGCGTCATCAGCGCGTACTTCTCTTTCAGATTGAGTTTCTTGCGTACGTCCATCGTGTGTCTCCTGGTGTTCTCAGACGTGCCAGTGCAGCGTGAAGGCGTCGTCGGTTTCGTCGATGTTTCCCGACAGCGAGATGAGGTTCAGTTGCAGTTCCTGGATGTTCCAGTCGCGGCCCATCTCTTCGGATACGTGTTCGCGCGAGATCACGAGCTTGCCTGGCGCGTCGATCTTCACCATCGCCGGGTACTCGGTAACGGCGGCCTGAGGGTTTTGCGAAATAATGGCGGCGACGATGGCGCGCGTTTCGTCGGTGTTCTGCAATGCGATGTAGACGTTCTGCATGACAGCCTCGAATCGGTTAGGCACTAACCGGCGCAGCGCCGAGTTTCGCGAGACGGGTGGTGAATTGGGTGCGGACTTCTTCGAGCGCACGCCCGGCGTCGTCATCGAGCAGCATCGCCGCGAGAGGGCGCAGCGCTTCGATCGTGCGCGCCTGGTAATGCGCGGCCCAATCCGCAATACGTTGCTGATTGGCGGGCGATTCTGCTGTCACCGTGCGGATCACCGAATCGATCCACTTCACGTGGTCGTTCTGCCATTGCTGCTCGAACTCGGTGAGCATCGCGAGATTCGCGCCGATTTCACGTGCAGCGCGCGCATCGAAGTGCTGATAGACGAGGGGATAAACAAGGCCGTCCATTACGAGGTTCTGCGCGACGAAATTTTCGAACCAGTCCGCGACGACGAAGATGTCCTCGACCAGCTTGCGCATCGGTTGCCACGCTTCGCTTTCGAGCCATGCGACGCGCGCACGTTCTAGCGCTACGCCCGTGTTGCCGTCGAGCGCGAGGCCGATGCGAGAGATGTACTGCGCAATGCCGAGGCGGTCCATCGCGCAATACGTGCAGGCTTGCGTGATCGCGGTGCCGTAGCCGTAATCCGCGCACAGCATGTTGTTCATGTTGGCGCCCCACTCGACATGACGCAGCGGCAGCAACCCCGTAATCAGCCGCTCTTGCCATTCGAGTGCGAGGCCAGTCAGCAGGCCGCGTCGCTCGGCCAGATCGAATGCTGTCTCAGCCGCTTCCTGCTGACGCGCGCGCGCCGTGACATAAGCGCCGTAGTAGTACTGCCGTGGGTCCTTGAGCGCGTACCAGTCGCTCATCACGATCTGCGTGCGGGCCGTGTCGTACAACTGAAACTCGGGCGCCCACGTCGGGCGATAGTGGAAGTTCGCGGTCGGCTGGATGTCGTAGGTGGCTTCCTGATAGCGCGACGCAGGCTTGTCGCCGAAGCGGCGCGCGACGTGGCCATAGGTTTGACGCAACGGCTGAACCTTGAGCGTCCTGATTTCGATCTGCATGAAACTGTCTCCGTGTTGTCAGTGCTATATCGAATGAATCCGCTTGATATGCGGTGCTTGTCTTTTGTCTTTCGCCTCAGCCTTCGAAGCGCCAGCGTTCTCTCGAACGTTCAATTCCGCTCTCGTCGGCATCGAGTGTCTGTACTTCGTTGATGCGGCAGAAGTGCTCGAACATCGTGTCGTTCATAATGAGTTCGACGGTGAGATCCGAATCGCCGACAGAGAAGTCGAACTCGACATACCCGTCGTCGCGCCGGCTTGTGATACGCACGTAGCGTCGAGTACTCCAGAACAGCGGTTGGGGATGATTCATCGTGATCTCCTGTCACAGCCTTTAATGCAGGAGGTATGCCATGCACGTCTTATCGGCATGACAGGGGGTTGGCATCTTTAATAGCGCTGTATTTCGAGGCTTTTTGCTTTTTTGATTGATCAAATCATCAAGCGCGAGAGGCGTGTTTCATCGTTTGATCAATTGGATTCGATTGCCGCGCATCTAGAGCGGCGCAACGCCCGTTTAGCGCGTGGTGAGATGAAGATGCGGGGAGAGAAGCGGAGCGATACGCTTGATGAAAAGATCAAACGCGCCGATCGAGCTATATGTCTGCGAGGGATGACATGCTCGTTGTCACTGCGTGGCAAAGACGCGTGCCCGAGCACTTGAAGAAATATTAGCCGGCTCCCGTGGACCGGCCTGAATGACGGGATCAAGCGAAATAAGCGGTCACTCCTCGGCCGAAGCCGATGCCTTATCGCGATTGCGCCACCGATACGCCAACTGCGGCCTCGTGATCCCCAGCATCCGTGCCGCCTGGCTCAGATTCCCTGCGGCGCGCTCGACGGCAGTTTCGATCAGCATGTTCTCAATGCGATCGAGCGGAATGCCCTCACGCGCCATATGATCGAAGAGCGCATCGGTGGCACTGGCGTTCTGGCGCAAAGGACGACCGCTCGCATCGAGCGAAGCCGTATCGGACTCCACTTCCGCGGGCGGAGAAGCGAACAGATCGCACTCGGTAATGCGCGAGCCAGGCGCGGCGAGAATCACACCGCGCTCGACTACGTTCTCCAGTTCGCGCACATTGCCGGGCCACGTATAAGCGCGCAATGTCGTTATCGCGCGATCGGTCAGCCCGAGTACGCGCTTGCCATGCCGCGCAGTGTACTTCGCGATAAAGCGCTCGACGAGCAACGGGATATCGTCGCAGCGCTCGCGCAACGGCGGAATCGTGACGGGATACACGTTGAGCCGGTACAGCAGGTCCTTGCGGAATGTCCCGCGCCGCACGGCATCGTTCAAATCGACGTTGGTCGCGGCCATCACGCGCACATCGACGCGCCGCACATGCGTATCACCGACGCGTTCGAACTCGCCTTCCTGCAACACGCGCAGCAACTTGGCCTGCGCATTCGCCGAAAGCTCGCCTACTTCATCGAGAAAGAGCGTGCCGCCATCGGCGCGCTCGAAGCGTCCAGGGCGGCTCTGATGCGCACCCGTAAACGCGCCGCGCTCCACGCCGAACAGTTCTGCTTCGATAAGTTCTTCCGCCATCGCCGCGCAATTGATCGCGATGAATGGTTTGTCGCGTCTGCGGCTCACGTGATGCAAACCGCGCGCGAAGCGTTCCTTGCCGACGCCCGTTTCGCCGAGCAGCAGCACCGTCACGTCGCTCGGCGCGGCGCGCTGCGCGAGCCGCCACGCTTCGATAAAACCATCGGAGATGCCGACGAGATCTTCGGGTTGCCCCGTGTCGTCCTGCATCGAGCGCAGGCTCTCGACTTCGCTTTGCAACTGAAGCAGCGTATCGAACACGGGGTCGGGTTGATAGAGCTTGAGCATCTCTTCGCCGTCGGGCCAGTCCTCGACCGGCTTGCCGACGATACGGCAATTGCGGTCGCCGCAACCGACGCACTCCGTTTCCTTGTAGAGAATCGTGCGCCCCATCAGCGACGACGTATAACCGCTCGCGTAGCCGACTTGCATCCAGCACACGGGCTCGTCGCCGACACCGAACAGATGCCGGTGTACTTCGGCTTCGAACGAGTCTTCCCACAGATGGTCGCCGTAGTACTCGCCTTTCTCGATGTCGATATGAACATCTATTGGCGTCACGCGCACATTGCCTTCGAGCACGTGAAGACATGGACCGATTTCGAGCAAGCCGAAGTCGCTCGCCGTCGGACGTAGCTTGCGCGCGAGTTCGGCGTCGCGCGCACCGGACTGAAATCCCATTCGCGCGAACAGGCCGCGCGTGCGCTCGAGTCCGAGTGTATCGACGAGTTCCTTGCGCAACGCGCCGAGCGCGGCCGTATGAAGCAGGATCATACGGTTCTCGTCGAGCCAGATATGCCCCTCCTGCATGACGAACTTTAGGCGACGCGACAGGTTGTCGAGACCTTCGCGCATGCTCGCCGAAAATCGGGCGGTGCTGTCTCCCACGACGTCTCCTTATTGGATCGAGTAATCGTTTTTACGCCTATTGTAGGCAAGGTCTGTGCCGCACTGCGTTCGCGCGGGCACGCCTGACTTCTTCAACGTCCCTGCACGGTCTGCTCAGTGTTTACACTTAGACGCGTTTAACCATTTGATCAAAGCGCCCCAATCGATTCAACGATTTCGTCAAAACGGGCGCGCCTCTCGCTCACAAGCCGGGCTCGCGTTCACGTTCTCATGAACCGCGCACGCCGCTTGATCAATTGATCAAACCGGCTGCCATGTGGCCCCGGCAAATAGATCAGCAGAATCGCCGGCATCGGGCGCTCACGCTTGATTGGCGCCTATTGGCACTGCCTATGCAGAGCATCGCGCCAACTGGCTATGGCTGCGGTGAACGCGATGACGGACTCCACGAAAACACTCGATCAGGCTGATGATACCGGCCTCGTCATCGGTGCTCACGTCGTCACGCAACGCCGCTGGTATACGCATCACGGCATCTATGCGGGCAATGGCAAGGTGATTCACTATGCGGGCCTTTCGCGTTCGCTGCGGCGCGCGCCCGTCGAAGAAGTGTCGTGCGACGAGTTCGCCGGCGGTCACGCGATATGGGTCGAGCGCACGCCCGATGCGCGCTATGGCGGCGCGGATGCCGTTCGCCGCGCCAATCAGCGTCTCGGCGAAGACCGCTATCGGCTGATGACCAACAACTGCGAGCACTTTTGCGCGTGGTGTCTGTATGGCGAAAGCCGCAGCGGCCAGATCGAGCGATTGACGAGCCTCGCGCGGCGCGGACGCGAGTTCGTTGCCAAGGCCTTGCTCCATGCCGGAACGAAAGCTTTCTTAGCAGGCACGACGCGTTTGGCCGTTCGAGTTTGAGGAAATCGTCACGCGGCTTCGATGCATTACACACTGGATGGCCGCGCCGTGCCGCACCAGCGCCGCATTGAACGGGTACCCAGTGCCCCCCGCAAGACCATACCGCAATCACCCGCTATCTCGAGCCCGGCCTTTGGCAGCAGGTCAACGATTACGTCGCGCCAATGCCGCAGGACACCCCGCCGACAGCGCGCACTACGGCGGGACAGACTGCAGGAATGGCAACGGCACAGCCCCGGGACAAAGGATAGGAGCGGCAAAGACCCTAAGGCCCCGTATCGGCCGCTGACGCGGGCCGCGCTGCACACGATCGTCAAGGAAGGATGTCTTCGTCGGCGCGGCCGCCCGACTGTGCGAACCCTGCGCAGCATTCGAAAGTGCGCGCCATCCTCGGGCATGCGTCGGCTCAGCATCACCAGCCTTTATCTTCACGTCGACGACGATCGCTCGCTAGTGACGACAATCAGCGCAGCGAGGTTGTTCATGCGGCACGATTGCCCAGCATCTCAAGGTAGCGCTGAACGGCTCCCCATTCTCCACCGATCCGGCTGATCGCGACCAGTTCCGCCTTCGGGCCACGCCCAGCAAGTTTCCGGTAGACCACATTCGGCGCTGCGATCTTGCTCAGCGGCGCGGGCGCGAGAGCCAGGCCGAGTCCCGCACCCGTCAGTGCCAGGACGGACAGCGTGCTGCTTACCTTATGTGCGATGCGAGGTTCCTTTCCCAGCACCTGACGCAGGATCGTGAGCTGACCATCGTCGTCCCCATCGGCTGCATAGAGAATGAACGGCTCGTCAGCGAGCGTGGCGGAGGACAGGGAGCGTCGGTTCGCGAAAGGATGACTGCTGTTCATCACGACCTCCCATGTCCAACTTCCGACCAGGCGCACCGCGAGCTTCGGATCGAATTCGACGCCGAACGCCGGGCAGTAGCCGATGTCGAGGCGATCCGCGAGAATCGCTTCCTGCTGGGCAGCGGGTGCCATCTCGTGCAGTTCGAGCGCGACGTTAGGCCATGCGCGATGAAACGCGAGCAAGTCATCGGACAAGGTCCCTGCTGCGACCGCATTGCCGACGAAGCCGATCCGTACCACACCAGTGTCCCCGCGCGCTGCGCGCTGGACCAGGCGCTTGGCCCGCTCAGCTTGCTCAATCGTCCGCCGTGCCTCGACCAGGAACAGCTTGCCGGCGTCTGTCAGCGCCACCTTGCGCGTGCTTCGCACGAACAGCGTGGCGCCCAGTTCTTCCTCTAGCGCGCGGATCTGGACGCTCAGCCCGGGCTGCACGATGTGCAGCCTCTCAGCCGCCCGCCCGAAATGCCCCGCTTCGGCGACGGCGAGAAAGTAGCGCAGATGACGGAGGTCCATGCGGATCGATTGATTACTGAAAGTGACTAATTTCTAACTTTAATCTATTGGAATGAAAACGCAAGTCGGCGCATCCTGACCTCAGGACGCTACCCCCAGTGTCATTCGTACAGGAGCCGGCCATGACCGCGAAAAACCGTATTGATGTCCACCAACATATCGTCCCGCCGTTCTGGGCCGACGCGCTGCCGTCGCACGGTGGCGATCCATCCGGCTGGCACATGCCTACGTGGAGTCCTGACAGCGCTATCGCGTTCATGGACAAGCTGCAGACCGCCACCGGCGTCTTGTCGCTGACCGCACCTGGCGTGCAGGGATGGGCCGCCCATGAGAAGCGTGACATCGCGCGCCGAGTCAACGAATACACGGCCGACATCGTCGCCCGATATCCGGCGCGCTTCGGCCATTTCGTCACCATCCCGCTACCGGACATGACCGGCGCGCTGCTCGAGATCGATCATGCGTTCGACGCTCTGAACGCCGACGGCGTCGTCCTGCTCAGCAACTATGGTGGCCAGTATCTTGGCGATCCCGCATTCGAACCCATGTGGGCCGCGCTCGACCGGCGCCATGCTGTCGTGTTCGTTCACCCGGCCAAGCCGGGCATCGAGACAGTAAGGGGCATGCCCGGACCGATGCTCGACTATCCATTCGACACGACGCGCACCGCCGTCCAGCTCGTGCTCAACGGTGTGATTGGCCGTTATCCGAACGTGCGCGTGATCCTGTCCCACGCGGGCGGGTTTCTGCCGTATGTGGCATACCGCTGCGCCGAACTGGCGCCCGGCGTGCGTGCCGACGTGCCGTTGACGGATGACCTCCTTGTGCTCTTTCAGCGCTTCTATTTCGACATGGCGTTGTCTTCGAGTCCGGCGGCGCTGCCGAGCCTCACGGCGTTCGCGAAACCTGGACACATCCTGTATGGCAGCGACTATCCATATGCGCCGGCGTCGGTGGGCGCGTCGTTCACCGAGATGTTTGATGCCTACGACGGGCTATCCTCAGAACAGCACGCGGCGATCAACCGCGACAGTGCACTCGAACTGCTCCCTCGCCTTGCGAAGCTGACGCGGTGACACGTCCGCGAGGACTGGTACGGGTCGCTATGTAAAGCTTTGCCATCTCCTTTGCAAATCACAACTGCGCGCACGTATCCTCTGGGCGGGTATATCACGATGCCAGGTGTTAGGTACTACTGCGGCAGCAAGCAAGCGGCTCTTTGATGTATCTATCGCTCAAACCCAATACCAGTAAGGATTTGCTGGATTTCTATCATTTCTTTGTACCCACGATTTCGTCGACTTTTCCCAACGTTTTGCGGCTCAAGCCGGCGCGGCTCTCCACGGGTAACTCGACTGAGTTGCGAGCCTGCCGCGGCCTCGCGCATCCTGGACTGCACGACGCAGCGCGACAACATGCGCCAGCGGCACGGCGGCGCGATGTCCGGCCCGGCCGCGCCAACGCGGCAGACGAAGAAAAGCCCGCGCGAGGCGGCCCTATGTTGCAGACGCCGATTGCGGGCCACTGAGAAAGCCAGATTCACACGGGCACACGCGACGCGCAAGGTCAGCCGGATACCGACGAAAACTCGACTGTGAAACTCTGGACTTGATCGGACAGACGATGTCAGATCGTCCGGCTCAGTACGGTTTTCACACAGGAAGTGATCGATGACTTGCGAGCAATCTTCGCGAAGGTGTGCGCCCACTTCGAAGCGCAACTCGTGGCGTTCGAAGGCGAGGACGACCACGTACACTTGCTGGTGAACTACCCACCGAAGGTCGCGTTGTCGGCGATGGTGAACAGTCTCAAAGGCGTCTCCGGCCGCATGATCCACAAGAAGAACTATCCGAGCGTGCAGCGAAAGCTGTGGGGTGGCGCGCTATGGTCGCCGTCCCAATTCGCGGGGAGCCGCGCCGGGGCGCCCATCGAAATTGTGCGCCAGTACATAAAACAGCAACGGACGCCGCACTAGCGCCTTTGAAGGACCGCCAGGTCCGTTGCATCCGGGTTAAGCCATGCGTACGCCTTCGGCGCCCGGGCTATCCTTCCCCACCGTGAACGGCGAGGTTTCCCGCGCACCTGATCAATATACTCGACGTGGAATTTTCCCGAAGAGTTGACCGATGACCTCATTACCGTGATCAACGAGTACGACCGCCAGTTCTGCGTCACCCGTATGGACGTTGTAGTGCGCGCGAGCGACCACCTGGACAGGCTTGTTCATCGGGCAGTGCAGCAGGCACGCGCCGCCGCTAAGCATCTCCAAATTGCACCGTAATCTTTCGTCTTACGTTCGCCGCGCAAACACGGATGTGGATGAGAGGAGCGACAGTCGAACCTCGATGTTTCGTGGCAATGCGGGGCAACGCACACAACCATTGGATCCGCTACAGGTGATGGAGTTTGCTACCCGCATACCCCGTTACACTGGCTTCGAAGCAATCGACATCCAGCCCCTGCAGACATCGAAGGCGTCGTTCAACACGTCGCTCTAACGACAAATTATGGAAATGCGCGTCAGCTACGAACACAGCCTTGCGTCGTCCCCGAACGAGTTTATTGTTCAGGTCCCTTCACAACTCGTGAGCGATGTTTCAGCCAACGTTCCGCGCGCCTTGTTACCTGAGTAGCCAATCTGATCGCCGAGCGATCGCCGACAATTGGAAAGATCCGTAACCTCAGGATTCTTTAGGCAACGCCTCGCGCAGACGCATTTTTAGCCGTAGGCTTCGCCGCTGTCGCCTTCCTGCGTGGGACTTTTTCGCAGCTGTTTTGCACGAAAGCGTTGATTTATCGGCGCTCGCCTTCGAAGTAGCCGAGCGCTTCTAGGCTGCAGCGATCAGGAACTTCGTCCGGTCCTTTGCGCTGGCAATCCACGCGGGTGCCCGACCACGGCCGCTCCACGTCGCTCCCGTTTTGGGGTCCTGATACATCGGAGGCTGCGGGCCTCGGACGTAATTCCCGGCTTTTGGAAGTTTCTGCGCGGTCGCCGATGACTTCGCCGTATTTCCCGTAATCAGGAACCCGCTGCGGTCCTTGGCATTAGCTATCCAAACCGGCGCTCGACCGTGCCCGGTCCAGGTCGCTCCCGTCTTCGGGTCAGCGTACCTTGCAGCCGATGCCTTCGCCGGTATGGTTGCGCCGGTTTTGCGACCCCGACGTTTGCTGATAGATGCCTCGATATCCGCGATGGTCAGGGCATGCTGTTCCATCAGACTCCGAATCTTCCCGATCACCCTGGAGGAATCTCTTGCCGCCAATGTTGATGCCTGCGCCTTAAGCTTTGCGATTTTTGCCTGAACTGATTCCAGCGTAGCCATGGTTTATTCCTTTGGATAAGGATTCACACTATGCCATATTGCCCAGCGAATACAACAATTCACAATACGCCTGTTCGCAAGCAAATGCGGCTCAGACGTTGTTCCCCTGGCTGACGAGAATCTGGGCGTATTCGAATTGCGAGTGCGAATGAGTTCCGAATTCAGCGAATGCTCAAATAACGCATTACTCGAAACGAAGGAGTTCTCCCCCAAGCGCCATGTACGTCAGTGTCTCCTGGGTCAATCGTTTCATTACGCTGAAGATGCGGTCGGCTTCGATACCAGCGACCAAAAAATCAAAGAAAGCCCGCTGAAAGCGGGCTTCATTGCGTCTGAGCATTCTCCTCAGGCTGCTGCAGCATCCTTAAGTTTCTTCAGCGGACGTACCTTCAGACGGACGGTTGCCGGCTTGGCATCAAACCAGCGCTCCTCGCCTGTGAACGGGTCTTTGCCGAAACGCTTCTTCTTTTCCGGAACCTGCTGTACCCCAATCTTGAGCAGGCCCGATAGCGTGAACTCGCCTGGCCCTTTCTTATGGACGGCGCCGAGGATGGTGCTTTCGAGTGCGGCGAGCACCGCCTTTGCCTGCTTCGGTTCAACACCGGCCTGCGTGGCAACATGGCTCGCAAGCGACGCCTTGGTGAATTGCTCTTTCAGGGGTTTGGGTGTCGCGCTTGCGGCAGTTGTCTTCTTTGGCGATGCTTCTTTCTTCACTGCGGTTTTCGCTTCAGCTTTCTTCGCTGAGGAGTCTGCGGTCTTCTTTGCCATTTAAATTCTAGTTTTCCGGGTTTAGAGAACCGCTTAAGACGGCACACGACGCTGAGCGTTACTGCACCGTCTTAAGCTGGGCCTTAGCGTAACAATGGTTGTTTCTCCATGCAATGGGATCAGCCCTTCATACGGGCTACTTTCTCGATTTGTGTCTCAGTATTTTCCCGGAATTGAGTACCGCTATAGCTGCAGTGCGGCGACTCCGGCGAAAGAAAGCGCCCCGACGAAGGAACGGGCGAGGCGTGGGCACACCGCCGCCGACTGCTTTAGCTGCTGCCTGATCGCCGAATTCGTGCAAGCAGTAGCCTCTGCTCAGCTCCGGTCGATTTTGAGAAGTGGCTTTACGGTCGCTTCCAAGTAGCTAATGAATGAGCTGCGCGCTCGATCTAACCGGTCAGTCGGCTTATCTACATTCGATCGTTTGCTCACCGCGACCTCCGTTACTCATACGGCGGCTGAGAGCATGGTCACTTAATTTCGGGGGATGAGATATAGAGGGGATCAGACGTATTGGCGTTCTTCTGAAAGCCATCGGTCTCGTTTGGCTCTTTTTCTTCGGCGGAGCCGCTGTGTTTGAAGCGATTGGTAGCTCCCGCGACATGACCTTTCAGGAAAAGCAAGCAGTATACGAGCAAGTAACTGGGCGAAGCCTCGAGAAAGACGCCGAGGCGCGAAAAGTCAGCGTGCTCAACGGGGCAACTGAGACTGACCTTGACAAGTGGCTTGGCACAAATGACCAGAGCGAAAACGTTCTCAAGGCGTTCTTCGTAAACCGACCGACGAATATTCGTGTTCGAGATTGGGGATCAGTGGCTGCCTACTCGATCTTTGCGATTGTCGGTGGCGCCATTTTCGCCTCCATCGGCTGGGTCGTCGCTGGGTTTGCGCTCAAGCGGGAGACGCCATGACAGGGAGCGCAGATCGCTCCTGTCTGCGTGCTTGCGCACGCTGGCGTTGAACCCTGACATCGCTATTGCAGCTGTCCGGATGCCAGAAAAGCCAGCCGAAGCTGCCTTCCTAACGGCGACAGCTGACCGTCCGTTTTGACTGCGCTCACGTCGGCCGACGTGTGACCGAATGGCCGTTGTGGCCAAGAAATTGCCGTCGATGCGTCACTGGGTCGGGGGACGCTTGTGGGTCGGTTCCGGGCAATCGCGTCGGCCAGAGTTCGGCCACAACCAGCCAGTGGGGGAAACTTTGCAAACGGCCGCTCCGGTACCGACAAGAGCCATCCGCACATGACGCGTCGATCATCAGAAAGACGGTGGTCACGCTCCGACTCAGTATCAAACCCGGAATGACATTTACCTGGACCGTCCATCCCCAAACGGGCGCAAAGGATGTCGCCGTGAATTAGTCGGCTGGTCGCGTTGATTGCTTTTCACTAAAAGGGTCTCCGGGATTTTCGTGCCGTTTGCGCGGCAAGCCGGCAAGCACGCGCCAAACATCGCGCGCCAAGCCGGAAACGGCATGCTCTTCAGATTTCGTTGACCGGGCTACATAGAAAAGAATCGCAGCCACCGCGACCGCCCGTTAATTCTGGAGGGAGGATTCGCACATCGATCAATTATCAAGGATCGCCAGAACCACTTGACAAAGGACTGCTCATGGAAAGGCACCCCTATAGTCGGAAATTCACGCATTGAGTTTGCTGAAAGCGGCCCATTTTGTGCGGCGCCACCCCTGCCGGTCATTCTGTCGGGCCCGGCACAATGATCGCTTCGATCCCGTGGTCGTTCCAGAACACGTGATGAATCCTGGCCTGAAGCAGTCGCAGCGCTTCCGGCTGCAGATCATGGAACGCAAGCAGCACAGCAGGCCGGATTCCGGTACCTGCCATGCGCTCAATGGAAACAAACGGCGGGAAGCCATAGCGGCTCAAAAACCCCCGGATGTCTTCGTCGGAAACAGTGTCTTCGACGGTTTGCAGCAATAGCATAGTCACGATGTCCTTCTCCTGTGCAGTGTCACGCCATGATGTTGACGCCGCCATCGACATACAGCGTTTCCCCGGACACTCTCCGTGCGTACGGCGTGGAGAGGAAAGCGCAGGTGTAGCCGACGTCCATGATGTCGACGAGTTCGCCGAGCGGCGCACGGTGGGCTGCTTCGTTGAGCAGCAGACCAAAGTCCTTGAGTCCGGAAGCGGCGCGCGTCATGAGCGGACCCGGTGAGATGGCGTGAACGCGGATGCCCTGCGGACCTAGTTCATGGGCGAGGTAACGCGCGCACGCTTCGAGCGCGGCCTTCACCGGTCCCATGACGTTATAGTTCGGCACGACCTTGCTAGCGCCGTGATAGCTCATGGTGAGCAGCGTGCCACCTTTATCCATGAGGGGCGCGGCAAGCGCGGCCATACGCACGAAGGAATGGCACGAAATGTCCATCGCCTGCGCGAAGCCCTCGCTCGAGCAGTGCAACAGGCCGCCCTGAAGGTCATCCTTCGGTGCCCACGCAATCGAGTGCAGCACGATGTCGAGGCGTCCCCAACGCTGGCCTATTTCGCCAAACACCGCGTTGAGCTGGTTCGCATCCGCGACGTCGAGCGGCAGCAGCATGTCAGCCTCCAATTGCTGCGCGATTGGCTCGACCCAGGCTTTCGTCTTTTCCGTGGCATACGTAATCGCAAGGTCAGCGCCGAGTTCGCGGAACGCCTTCGCGCACCCGTATGCAATCGAGTGTTCGTTGGCTATGCCCGTGACGAGCGCCTTCATGCCTTTGAGCAGTGGGCCGGCCTGTCCGCTGTTTTCCGTTGACATAGCTCACTCCACGACAGCGCGCGTATGGCGCGCAATCATCAGTTCTTCGTTGGTCGGAATGACCCACACCGGTATGCGGCTTGAAGCGGTGGTCACGAGCGGTCCGCTCTTAAGATTCCCAGCGACGTCCAGTTCGACACCGAGCCACTTCGCTCGCCGCACGACAGCCTCGCGGACCGCCGCCGCATGTTCACCTATGCCGCCGGTAAAAACGAGCGCGTCGATGCCATCCATGGCGGCGGCAAGCGAGCCCAGTTCACGCGAGATGCGATAGACGAAAAGATCGATCGCGAAGCGGGCCCGAGGATCATCGCTTTCGAGCAGCGTGCGCATGTCCGCGGAGACGCCCGATACGCCGAGCAATCCGGACCGGCGATACAGAAGATCCTCCAGAGCACGCGCATCCATGCCACGCTCTTCCATCAGGTAAAGCACCACGCCGGGGTCGAGATTGCCGCAGCGGGTGCCCATCGGGAGGCCATCAAGGGCAGTAAAGCCCATCGTGCTGGCCACGCTCGCGCCCCCCACGAGGGCGCACATGCTCGCGCCGTTGCCGAGGTGCGCAATCACAGTGCGCCCCGAGGCCGCCCCGGGTGCGACGTGTGGCAGCACGCTGGCGATGTACTCGTACGACAACCCGTGAAAGCCGTAGCGCCGCACGCCGAGGTCCGTGACCGCCGCCGGGAGCGCGAACGCCTGGGCCACGTCGGGCTGCGTGTGGTGGAACGCCGTATCGAAGCACGCCACCTGCGGCACGTCGCGCTGCATCTGGTCGAAAAGACGTATCGCCTTCAGGTTATGCGGTTGATGCAGTGGCGCCAGCGGCGTCAGCTTGTCCAGTTCGTCGACCACGGCAGGGGTCAAGCGAACCGGCCCGCTGAAGCGCTGCCCGCCGTGTACCACACGATGGCCGACGGCCACCAGCGTGTGTCCTTCGCGGTGCTCCTCAAGAAACACACCGATGTGGTCGAGCCCGTGCCGATGGTCCAGCTCCGTACCGGCGATCCACTCCTTCGCGTGGTGCTCGCCGTGACGGTCCAATGCTTCGAATCTTGCGTGCGACGTATAGAGTCCATCGACCTGGCCATGCACGACCAGCTCGAGCGCACTGCCCTGCTCTTCGAACGCCGAGAACTTGATACTCGACGAGCCAGCGTTGAGGACGAGAATCACGTGTGCCATGGCATCATCCCTCGATCATCGCCGCCTCGCACCGCGCGAGGGCAACGAGCGCGGCCACCGCGCACGAGGCGAGGCGGGTAATGAGCGAATCGGCCCGGCTCGTCAGGATGATGGGCACGCGCGCGCCCAGCACGATACCGGCCGCGTCCGCGCCCGCGAGGAAAGACAGGCTTTTGGCCAGCATGTTGCCCGCTTCGAGGTCGGGCACCATGAGCACATTGGCGCGCCCCGCCACCGGCGACTCGATGTGCTTGATGCGTGCCGCCTCGGCGTCGATGGCGTTGTCGAGCGCAAGCGGACCGTCGACGAGTGCCGCGGTTACCTGCCCGCGGTCCATCATCTTGCATAGCGCGGCAGCCTCGATTGTGGACGGCACTTTCGGGTTCACTGTCTCCATAGCCGAAAGAATCGCCACCCGCACTTCCGGAAACCGCAAGGCGTGGGCAAGATCGATCGCGTTCTGCAGGATGTCGACCTTTTCCTCAAGCGTCGGAGCGATGTTGATCGCCGCGTCGGTCACGATTAGCGGATCGGCGTGTCCCGGCACATCCATCACGAAGCAGTGGCTGATGCGCCGCCCTGTGCGCAGTCCCGAATCGCGGCGGACCACCTCGGCCATCAGTTCGTCGGTGTGAAGACTGCCCTTCATGAGCGCTTCGGCCTTGCCTTCGCGCACGAGCTGGACGGCCGCGGCCGCCGAAGCTTCGCTGAACGGTGTGTCGACGATCGGGTAATCGGCGATCGAAAGACCGCATTCCGAAGCGACGGAGACGATGCGCTCGCGCGGACCGACGAGCGTGGGCGCGATCAGCCCTTGCTGCGCCGCCTCGACCGCCCCCTGCAAGGAACTCCTGTCGCAGGGGTGAACGACGGCCAGAGGCATGGGCGCGAGGTTACGGCATTGCGCAATGAGCTCGTGATACTTGACGTGTCTGGATTCCATGGCGGGTTCCCTCACTGACGGGTTGGCGGCACTCACGATGCCGTGGTCCGAACGCGCGGTGCGCGGGCCTTTTGGGGCTGCGACTCGAGCGCGGTTGTCGCGCCGAGCACTGACCGGATGGCGCGCAGCGCCTCTTCCTGCGCGGGTGTCGGCGGGATGCGCAGCACCCGCCGGTCGGCCAGCAGCTTGTCGAGCAAGGTCAGGAGCCGGTTTCGGTCTTCCGGGCTGGCGAGCAGATCGGGCAACGTCTGGATAGCCTGTGGCGGCTCAAAAGTCGCGATGAGTTCCTGCTCCCCGCGAATGCGCCGCCAGTCGGCAGGAGGCAATTGCGGCAGGTAGTCGGCATATTCATCGACCAGTTGCTTGACTGTCTCGATGCGCGATAGCGGCAGCGGCTCGCCCTTCGGCGCGAGGAGGAACGCGGTGCGCGCGACCGCCTCGTTGTAGCCGCCCTGCCTCAGCGAGGCGAGCGCCGCCTGGACGAACGGCAGGTTGCGAGGATCGGCGGCGGCGGACGTGCCGGCCCCATGCTCGCCGAGGCTGTCCGGGTCGTGCATTGCGAAAAGAGTCGCGTAGATGGAGAAGAACAGTGCTTCGATGCTGGCGTCTCGTACCGCCCGGAACTGGTCGAGCGAGGCGCTGATCAGTTCTGAGCCGCGCTGCTCCACCTTGCGCCAGGGTTCGAGGTCGCTCGAGGGCTGCCGGCTGGCTCTGACAGCATCGGCCATCGGACGCAGCGCGGCCAGCCACGGATTCAGGTCCGAGAATGCCCAGCGCTGGAGACGCAACGGATGGAAGTCGCGCAGCAACTGCGCGGTCGTCTCGTTCGACGCATGCTGCACAAAGGGTTGAACGAACAGCTCGTAGGCTCGCTGGTTGAACTCCGACACCGCCGCCACGGCCTTGAACGGCTTTTCGTCCTCGCGCCGCAACTCATTGAAATGCTCGACGGCTTCTTCCAGCCGGTGTTCGGTGAGCGAGACCTCGTATTCGGTTTTGCCGTCTGCGCCCTTAACCTCCTTGATCGACATGCCGTAGAGGCCCGGCGCGAGCGTCTCGATTGTCTCCAGCACGTTGAAGATCTGCGTGTATTCCTTCTTCGCCACCTTCCCGGAAACAAAGATGCCGAGATGGCCGACGTCCTCGTGCATCAGGGCGACGATGACCTGGCCGCGCGCCTTGATCTCCTCGGTGCTGCTGTACATGTCAGCGACCCAGTTGAACGCCTGTTGCGGCGGCGTGATGTTGTCGCCCATCGATGCGAAAAGGATGATGGGCGAGCGGATGGCGCGCAGATCGAAGGATTGGCCCGACGGGCCGGACACTTCGCCGGACCACAGCTTGTTGCCGATAAAGAGGTTACGGGTGATCCACTCGATCTCTTCCCGGTTCATCAGGTAGTAGCTGCCCCACCACCGCTCGAACTCGATAAAGCGCGCCGGTTCCGTATCGATGTTGGCGAACACGTTGTAGTACTTGTCCCAGAACGTGTTGGCGGGGTTCAGATACTCGAAGTTGTTCACGAGATGCGCGCCGTCGAACTTGCCGTTGCCAAGATCGGCGGACAGGGACGAGAGCCACGTGCCGCCCAGAATGCCTCCGGCATAACGCATCGGATTGGGCGCCTCACCCTCGCTCCACGCCCCGCTCCAGTAAGACATGGGCGCGCCGTTGACCAGGATGGGACCGGTGTCTTCCGGCGACGAACTGGCAAGCATCATCGCGGCCCAACCGCCCTGGCAATTTCCGACGATCGCGGGCTTTGGGCTGTCTGAATGCAGTTCGCGCACCTTCCGTACGAACTGCTGCTCGGCCGCGCACACGTCGAGCAGGGTCTGGCCGGGCTCCGGCTCCTGGAAGAACACGACGAAATAGACGGGATGACCAGCGCGGAGGGCAACACCGACCTGCGAATCGTCCTTGAAGCCCCCGATGCCGGGACCGTGCCCGGCGCGCGGATCGATGATCAGATACGGACGCTTCTTCACGTCGACCGCGACACCCTCCGGCGGCCGTATCGACAGCAGAGCGTAGTTGACAGGCCGCTCAAAGTGCCTCGCGTCGAGCACTACGTCATAGTCGAAATGCAACGCCGGCTTGATCCCGGCCTTGTTGCGCTCTATGAACTCGTTGCCGCGTTGTCGCAAGGTATCCCAGAACAAGACGGAGCGCTGCGCGAAATCGGCCGTATAGTGCCAGGCACCCCATGGTGTGAACTGCGCCAGATTGGGAATGGTGAGCGCGGACGTGCCATCGCCCCCCTTGATTGCGTCGCTCGTCCTCTGTCCGAACCGTTGCCGGGCCTCTTCCAGGCGATTGTGCAACAGGCGCAGGATTTTCAATGCGATCTCCTGATTGCGTGGCGGCTGTGTAACCTGATCCATCTCATGAATCTCCTTTAAGCGAAGCGACTTAACCTGGCAGGACTGCACATTCCGTTGCCTGGTTACGCAGAGAACCCTGGATGCCGTCTGGATTATGGGCGGCACCAAGCAAAGACAATCCTTCATTTGATCGTTGCGTCATGTATGACATTATTATCATTATATTCCCGATCGATGACCGGTCGAGTTCAGCGGGTTGCGTCGTGACGCCGCAGGGTGGGAAAACCGCCTGGGAAAACTATCGGGGGGCGTCGCGAAAGTCAGTCTTAGTCAAGAAACGACAAGAACAGTTGAAAATCCTCTTCTTTGTCGTCGTGCGGTGTTGCCATCATCAACAAGACGAGCCGCGAGATTTCGCCCAGAGCTTTCCCGGCTCGAACCGGCGGGTCTCGCTGACTGCCGTCCCATACCAGGTCGCCGACAGCTTGTGGGCCTCATCAACGATGACCAGAGCTCACCGGCTGACAGAAAAACCGCGAGGAATGATGCGATGCCCCGCGAAATCGCGGGGCATCGGAAAGCGGGCTGTTAACAGGTCAATCGAACGTCAATACCATCCTGCCGCTGACATTTCCGTTCCGCAGGTCGGTCAAGACCGTGTTGATGTTGTCGAGCCGCTCGCGTTGGATATGGGCGCGGACCTTGCCCTCCGCGGCGAAGTCTAGCGACTCTTGCAGATCGCGTCGCGTTCCCACGATCGAGCCGCGCACAGTGATGCCGTTCAGTACCGTCGAGAAAATAGGCAGTGGAAAATCGCCCGGCGGCAGGCCGTTAAGCGCAACCGTGCCGCCGCGGCGCACCATGCCGAGGGCCTGCGCGAAGGCGCTGCGAGAGACCGCGGTGACGAGCACGCCGTGCACGCCGCCGAGTTCCTTCTGGATGACGGCGGCGGGATCGGTCCTGGATGTGTCGATCGCGAGATGCGCGCCGAGTTCGCGCGCGAGCGCGAGCTTGTCCTCGCTCACGTCGACCGCGACCACGTGAAGTCCCATCGCGATCGCATATTGCACGGCCACGTGGCCGAGACCGCCGATGCCTGAGATCGCCAGCCATTGCCCTGGGCGGGTATCTGTCACGCGGATACCTTTGTAGACCGTGACGCCGGCGCAGAGGATCGGCGCGATTTCGTCGAAGGCGATCTGCTGCGGCAGGTGCCCGACGTAGTTGGGATCGGCGAGCACATATTCGGCGTACGCGCCGTTCACGGAATAGCCGGTGTTCTGTTGGTCATGGCAGAGCGTTTCCCAGCCGCTCTGGCAATGTTCGCAGTAACCGCACGCGGTATACAGCCACGGCACGCCAACCCGGTCGCCTTCCTTGACGTTCGTGACGCCGCTGCCCGCCGCCGCGACGAAACCTACACCTTCGTGGCCGGGGATGAATGGCAGCGTCGGCTTGACGGGCCAGTCGCCGTCGGCAGCGTGCAGGTCCGTGTGACACACGCCGGACGCCTTGATGCTAACCAGAATCTGTCCAGGCCCTGGCGTGGGTACGGGCACTTCTTCGATATGAAGCGGTTCCCCAAAGGCATGCACGACGGCCGCCTTCATCGACTGAGCCATGAGGTTCTCCTGTGGCGTTGGATTGCTGCCAGTATCCGTGGCATATAGCAAAGCGACTTGACGTAGATCAATGGGCGCATCGAAGCGCACAAGTCCGGCACCGTAAGGATGCGTATCTGATGAGCCGGCACCCCGTCATCGCAACCCTCACTACAGGCTGCTGAGTGCCCGCAGGTGCTCCATCGCATCCGTCAAGAGCGACTAGCGCCCACGCGCGGAGGTTCGGAAGGCCGTCCTGCGGTAAGTCGTAGTATCGCCCGCGATCGTCTCATGCTGGCCGGTGGATTCAACCGGTCGATGCAACACAATCGAAGCTGCACGAGCAGCGGGAGTGTTGCAGATGAAGTACAGAACCCGGATCTATTACAGCGAGAGCCAGAAGGCGTTGATGTGGGCGCGCTGGCGTGCAGGCGAGTCGTTGCAGCACATCGCCCAGCTATTTGATCGCAATCTTCGTCGGTACAGGGAATTCTGGCGCAAACTGGAGGAATCCAGCCTGCGCCACGCCGACGATCGAGGCTGGCGCTCACGCTTGCCGAGCGCGAGGAGATTTCGCGAGGTCTCGTCGCGGGCGATTCGATCCAGTCGATCGCCCGAGGACTGTCGCGGTCACTGTCCACGATCTGTCGCGAGATCAAGCGCAACAGTGGGGAGCACGGCTATCGGGCCGGCCATGCCGACCAGCTTGCATGGGATCGGGCGCTGCGCCCGAAGGTCTGCAAACTGGATGGCTCAAACGCGCCTGGCGGGCACCGAGGACTATCACGTGTCGCACGAGACCATCTACCGCAGTCTTTTCATTCAGGCACGCGGTGCCCTGAAGAAAGAGCTGCTGGAGCATTTACGGCGCACCCGGGTCATGCGTCGCTCACGCCATCACACGCAGAAAACGGACGACCACGGCAGGATCCGCGACGCGGTATCAATCAGTGAGCGACCCGCCACTGTGGAGGACCGCGCGGTGCCGGGACACTGGGAAGGCGATCTCCTGTGTGGCAGTGGCGGTAGCCAGATTGCAACGCTTGTAGAGCGTCAAACGCGCTATGTGATGCTGGTGAAGATCGCCAGCAAGGACAGCGAAACGGTGGTCAATGCGCTCATCAGACATGCTGGCAAGCTGCCGCAGGAACTGTATAAATCGCTTACCTGGGGACCGGGGAACAGAGATGGCAAACCACAAGCGGTTCACCATTGCCACCGACATTGCCGTGTACTTCTGTCGCCGACTGCCGCCCGACGGGGTCGGCCGGACCCGACCGACAAGAGACCCTCAGTTTCCCTAATAGCCGTCACTCACCTTTACAGTGCGGTCCTGTGTAATCAACTCGGGTCCTGCGCCTTGATTCATGCGGCGTGACGTGAACGCTGCATCATGTTGGTTTCATCATAGGCGGCGTAGCCGTCGCAACTGGAGTGGCAGACAACGGACCATCAAATGCAATGCCAGCGGAACTAGCACACCGTCGTCCACAATCCCGACGAATGGAACGGCAACATTGAAAGGATCGACCGCGTACAGAGCCACCAGAGCGGTCGCGGGCATCAGCCATCTTGGACGGTCGGGATGCCGCAGCGCATATAAGAGCACGCGCAAATCGTCCCTGACCACCGTCCATAAAAATGCGATTTTTTTCATTCCGACAGCTCCGCGCCCTTCATTTCCTTAGACGGCCGTTTCTCACAGATCACATCCTACTCCTGGATACTTGGTCGGTGATGACCGATAAAAGTCAACCGAACTCGGCCCCTTTTCTTTTGATTGTTGGCGAGCTGCCGGCGCTCAGAAGCCTGGAACGTGGAAACCGCGACATAAGCGAGACTGAAATCAGCAGTGGAAGCACCGACGTTCGCCGGATCGACGTGCGGTTCGATTTCGATGCCTGGATAATCTCACCTTCCACTTCATTCCGGGGGTCAGGGACGTCGAGCGGGGTACTGATCGTTCAGTTCGCGACAATGAATCACTGGTCGGAGCGGACCCGACCTGCAAGATCTGGCGTCGTGAGGTTGAGTTCGCTGTCCCGGATCAACGCTGTTTGCCTGAGGCCAGTCAGTGACGTTGTTCCAGCCTCACAAAAAGGCCTTCCGGAAACATCGTAAACTCAAATATCTCGTCCACAGCGGCGGTTCGGTCAGTTGCCTGGGATATGTTGAAATACCGCGCTTGCCCAGAACAAGCTCGTCGAGGATGCGAACGCAACATGGAACTCGTAGCGATGTACATGAGATCACCTATGCTTCGCCTGCTGGGGGTCGCGACGACTGTCAGCGCAATGGTGATGTACAGCGACGCGCGCGCAACTGGCGATACAGTGACCATCGCAATCATCACGGATTTTTCCGGACTGTATTCCGAAGGTGATGGGCAGGGCGGCCTCGAGGCAATTCGAATGATCATTGCGGATTTCGGAGGCCAGGTCAACGGCAAGCCGATCAAGGTGCTCTATGCGGACCATCAGAACAAGGCCGATATAGCAGCATCGGTCGCGCGGGAATGGATCGACCGCGAGAGTGTCAATGTGATTATCGGCGGGACGAATTCTGCAACCGCGCTTTCCACCAATCAGATTGCCGGAGAAAAGAAGATTCCCTACATCAACGTAGGAGCCGGCTCAGATACGCTGACCAATGAGCAATGCACGCCTTATACGGTCCACTATGCGTACGACACGGCAAGGCGCTTGAGAAGAACGCCTCTGATGTCGTGAAGGCGAATGGCGGCCAAGTGCTGGGATCTGTTCATCATCCGCTCTCCGCGTCGGACTTTTCTTCGTTCCTTCTTCAGGCACAACAATCGAAAGCACAGGTCCTTGGACTCGCGAACGCTGGCGGCGACGCCGTCAATGCAATCAAGGCCGCGAACCAGTTCGGCGTAACGAAAACGATGACGCTGGCCGCGCTGCTTATCTTCATCAACGATATCAACAGTCTGGGTCTCGCGACGGCGCAACATCTCGTGCTGACGGGTAGTTGGTATTGGAACAAGAATGCACAAACACGCAAGTGGTCGCAGCGCTATTTCGCGAAAATGAACAAGATGCCGTCGAGCCTGCAGGCCGCCGACTATTCCGCAACGATGACCTATCTGAAGGCAGTGCGGGCTGTCGGCTCGACCGAACCAGCCGCGGTCATGTCGCAGCTAAAGAAACAAAAGATCGACGACGTGTATGCGCAAGGATATATCCGTGAAGATGGCAGCATGATTCACAATATGTATCTGATGGAGGTGAAGACGCCGGACGAATCGGAGCAGCCGTGGGACTACTGCAAGATCATCGAAACGATTCCTGGTGAACAGGCGTTCGGCAGCAAAGCTGAGTCTCGCTGCGCGTTATGGAAATGAGGCCGTTGGCTCGGGTCGGTCTCGTGCTCGGTAAGCCTTCGTCCGGCGAAACCTCTGCGCCAACCTTGCCGACCGGTTGCGCAATGGTCCCGTCCGGGTTCAGCGGCACGTGACCCGAGACAAATGCTTTTTTTCCTCTAACACGCACCCATTCAAATGGCAACGCATACGTACCTTCGCCGGAATTTGTAGCGGCTGTGGTAACGCCAATCCCATTTTCGCTAACTTCGCTTCGATTCTGGCCATATCTCTCTCCGCACCCATCGCCGCGTCAGGATGGCCGTTTGCCGCTCAGTCGAGTTCGATCGGCCGCCCGTGGGGGGTGCGGCGCGCCGCTACGTCCCATGCGTTTTTCCGCTCTACCAGTGCATCGCGCGTCAGGCAGCCCTTCGCGGTCGCGATTTGTTCGAGCGCGGTCAGCCAATGAACATAGTAGGTGTCGCCGTGGTCCGGATCGCCTTGCGCCTGCGCGTCGCGGATAGCATCGGCGAGTTGAGCCGCCCATTCGGCCCAGGTGAACACGCCGCGCTCATGAAGCGAGAGCGCCATCGCAAAGGCCGCCGCCTCCCAGGGCGCGGAGAAGACGGGGCCGGCATCGTCGCGTGGCAAGCCGGGCAGTGCATCGGGTGACACCGGGGGCGCAGTCATGAAAGTCTTCCTCGATGAGCGAACGCGCAAGTCGTTCAGCACCTGTCCAGATACGGCTCCCAGCAATCGGCGCAAACGGAAGCGGCCGTGGTATCCCGGCCCCACAATTCGACGGCATCGAACCTCACCGTGTACAGCCACTGTGGATCGTCGCCGCGGCCCACCGCGTTCGAATCAGGAAACACATGCGCGCCGTGCACTGCGACGACCCGGCCGCGCTTGCCACGGCAGTAACGCGGCAAGCGGGTGTGCGTTTGCGGGTTGAGCAGTCGCGTACGTACCTCGTCGCCGATGGCAAAACGGGCCGGATGCGGCGGCGTGCGCGTCACGGGGCTCCCGCTAAAGAGCGCCTGGTTGACCTGGTCATGAGCCAGCACGCGTGGCACCGGCGCGGCGGGATGCTGTGATACGCCGGAGTCGATCTCGTCGGGCGTGGCGAGGCCCGAGTTGATCAGAAGCTTGCACAAGCCTGCAAACCAGATCTCGTAATAGCTGCTAGACAGATACTGCGCCGGCGGCAGGCTCTCGCGCGCAGCGCGCGACATATCGAGATTCCATGTGCCCGTCGCACCCATCGCGATCGTCAGCGCGAGCACATGGCGCTCCCAGTCGGCGTGGAAGTAGGGTTCGTCGGCCTCGGGCACGACCGGCCCGAACGACTGCATCCCGCCCAGATCCTGCGCGCCGTTCACGATGAACCTACGTTGGGGATTGTCGCCTGCTGCGCAGGGAGCGGTAAGCCTGTGCCGATCATCGAGTCGCGCGTGACGAGATCGGCGAGTTCGTCTTCGTTCAGCGCGTCGGTGCCGGGCGGACGCATTGGCACCACCAGATAGCGTACCTCGGCCGTCGAATCCCAAACGCGGATCTTGATGTCGTCCGGCAACGCTACGCCAAACTCCTCCAGCGCGCCACGGGGGTCGATCACTGCGCGCGAGCGGTACGGGGCCGACTTGTACCAGACGGGTGGCAAGCCGAGCACGGGCCACGGGTAGCACGAGCACAGCGTGCAGACGACCATGTTGTGTACGCTCGGCGTGTTCTCCAGCGCAACCATGTGCTCGCCCTGACGCCCCGCGAAGCCAAGTGACGCGATGGCGGCTGTCGCATCATCGAGCAGCCAGTGTCGAAATTCCGGATCGCTCCACGCCTTTGCGATGACGCGAGCGCCATTGCGCGGACCCACTTTCGTTTCGTAAGTTTCGATCAGTACGTCGAGCGCTTGCGGATCGACGTAGCCCTTCTCGATCAGAAGCGATTCGAGCGCACGCACACGCAGATCCATGTCGGGCAGTGCGCTGCCCTCATGTCCTTCATGCGCCTGAGGGTGTTGAGTCGCGTGATGCCGCGAAGGGTCATGTACGGGGTCGTGACTCACCTGGATCCCCTTCGAGAATGCGACATTCACAGAGTATGGACGGGCAAGACGTTGAATGCAAACGGCCGACGCGCGGTTTCGGGCAGCACCATCGATCAGTGCGACGCCCACCGGCGTCACTTCCTGTCCGAACTTGATAACGCCCTTCTTATGCGTTGAGGCTCGTAAATGACCGTCGAACTCGACCCCGTGTGAGCCGTACGGACCCGGCAGGCCATCGGCTCGTACCGGACCTGTACCGGTCAATCATACCGAGCACCCAACGTTACGACATGCGGCAGTCGATGCTTACCAGCTCCAATGGTCGCGAGGGCTCGTCCGCGCTGGCTGGAGAGGCCATGGCAAAGAACCTAACGACATAGTGAGACGATCGTCACGGTCCGTCGATCTCGACCTCCGCCTCGCATTCGACGGGCACATTCAAAGGCAACACCATGCCGACTGCCGAGCGAGCGTGTGTCCCGACGTCTGGACCGAATAGGTCAAGGATGAGGTCCGAGAAGCCATTCGCGATACGCGGAGTCTGATCGAAAGCCGGCGCGACATTGATCATCGCGAGAACGCGCAGCCAGGCTGTAATGCGGTCCAAATCGCCGAGCGCCCTCTGGAGACTCGCCAACTGGGCAAGAGCCACGAGGCGTGCTGCCGCATACCCTTCGGCCGGGGACACTTCGGCGCCCACTTTGCCAATGGGTTGCGCTATGGTTCCATCCGCGTTCAGTGGTACATGTCCCGAGACAAACACGCGTTTTCCACTCGCACGCACCCATGCGAACGGCAGTGACATGCGTGCATCAGCTGGCATCTGTAGTGGCTGCGGTAACACCAATCCCATCTCCGCCAACTTTGCTTCAATTTTGGCCATGGCAGTCTCCTGAAGACGTACAGAGCACGTTAGATGCTGGGGATCTACTCTTCAAGCGTTGATGCTCCCTCGGCAAGCGCATGGGACCTGGCGAAGAGCGATTGACTATCTAGCGACTAGCAGGTCGGAAACAAGCGAGATCTCGTGGTGACCGACTGATCACGGCTCCGCAAGCGGCCGGAGTGGTGCCAGCGACCGTTCCGGGGGGCGGTCCCGCAAGTTCGCAAAGGCAGAGGCCGCCGCTGATCGCACGGACGAACGAGCTTACCTTGCCGACCCGTTGCCGCCAATCCAATCGAAGGTGCGCACGTCGGCAATGGTTGCAATAACGGACATTGGTACGGTGACCCACCCTTTATCCCGTCGGTGATCTCGACCGTCGCTCGATCACAAGGCTCCCTAGCCAAAATCGGTAGACGGCAATCGAGTGCCACCTGGTTGTACTGGGCGATCAGTATATTGCTCGCGGCGCGCGCCGCCGAGAGCGTTGAGGCGAACTCCGTCGAAGATCGGCAAGGACAGACCAGGAATCAGGTTAATCTGCTGACTCGCGTGGGTGATCAGATCAGCCAGATGCAGGCGTCGGTGCTAGAGAAATATCTCCCGGCGAGCGAGTTTGCAAACGATCGACAAATGGAGAACAAGCGCCCCAAAGCAAAACAATTGGACCAAAGTCCTATAGTGACGGCCCCTCACCGGAGCTACGCTGCAAGACCAGACGTCGGGGCTGAGCTGTGCGAAGCCGCAAAGAAAGCGGGGTCCCCGCCCCCCGGCACGCGGCTGAGTCCGGGATCGCCGCAAACTATGATAACAGGGGAAGTTCGAATGAAAACACTCCAGATAACCAAGGTCATTAGCAGCGCGCTCGTTGTTCTGGTGTCCTTCAATACATATGCGCAAAGCAGCGACGCGACCGGAGCACAGGGCGCTATGGCCTCGCCAAGCGCCAACGGACAGCCAGTATCCAATCACGCGCTGGAGAAGAATGTGCGTCGTGCCCTATCGAAAACGCAGGGTCTGACTGTCGAGAACATCATCGTGCGGGCACGCAACGGCGCCGTGACGCTAGAAGGTTCGGTGCCCGATGGAGACCAGATCGCTCTGGCCGCGCAGGCGGCTCAAGGCGTATCAGGCGTGAAATCGGTGAAGAACGCATTGACGATCCGTGCTGAAGGAGGGGGGCAGTAATTGAATCCGGCCGGGGCGCCGCCCGGCCGTCCCCCAACACGGGCAGCGTATCTGTCGGATCATCTCGGCGACGGAGTGGCATGAGGGCTTGATAGCTCGCCCGGCAAATTGCTGACTATCGTTCCCGCATGGTAGGGCGGCTCATACCTCATCAGCGGACCTTCGTGAACGGATTGTGAGAGGTTGCTCGTGGCCCGACCGCCGCCCGTGCGGTCGGCCGTACCCGGCCCTGAGCGGACTTCTGATGCCTCGCGGCGGCAATGGCTGCACGCAAAGGGAGGCAGTCGTTCGGTTGGGTACTGGTTAGGGACGGTCGCAGGTCTCCCGTTGTTCAGGGAAAAGGCGGGTAAATTATCAGTTTGATAACTCCGCCCGGCTGTCGAAGGCTTCATCGAGGTG
Source organism: Paraburkholderia sp. BR13444 (assembly GCF_040948755.1). NCBI lineage: Bacteria > Pseudomonadati > Pseudomonadota > Betaproteobacteria > Burkholderiales > Burkholderiaceae > Paraburkholderia > Paraburkholderia sp. BR13444. The sequence continues at coordinate 180,214 of NZ_JBFPKM010000006.1, forward strand.
ACGCGACAGAAAACGGCGCAATGGAAATGCGGATTCAGCACTACAATCTGGACGATGAAGCGCGAACTGAACTGCTAGCGTATCTAGTGGTTGCTCAACTCATCGCGCGAGCAACCACGGGGCAATGGCTTGAAGCAGCGCATGTCTGCGAATCTGTACTGCCGAGACCTCCTATGCCGATGCAGTCAGGAAGCTGGGCCCTGATAAATGCATCAGAAACTGACCGAAGGTAACCAGGTCTATGCATACCGATCGCGCACTTGTTTAGCACGCAATCGGCGTCGCTATCTGTTACTTGCCGCGGTTGCTGTAGGGTGGCCTACCAATGCCGTTTAAACCGCGCCTGCTCCCCATGCGAGAAAGCCACCGTCCACCGGAAGCACGATCCCGTTGGTATATCCCGCTTCCTCAGACGCCAAATAGCAGACGGCCGCGGCGATTTCCGATGTGGTGCCGTAGCGCTTCATCGGAATCGCATTTGAGTATTCAGCGCGGAACTCTTCGCTATGGAGCGCCTTGGTCATCGGCGTATCAACTGGACCCGGCGCGATTGCGTTAGCAGTGATGCCGTAGTCACAGAGTTCCACCGCCATCTGCCGCGTTAAAGCGATGACAGCCCCTTTCGACGTGCCGTAGGCCGTGCGTCCTTTACCGACCGCTCGCATGCCTGCCACCGAAGCGATGTTGATTATGCGGCCCCAGCGGTTCTTAACCATCAGACGCGCGGCATGTTGGGAGCATAAAAACGCGCCAGTTACATTGACCTGCATCGTTTTGAGAAATGCGTCGAGCGGATAGTCCATGAATGGCACCAGCTTGGCAATGCCGGCGCCGTTCACCAAAACGTCGCAACGCCCATGCGTCTTGTCGATCACATCGAATGCAGCAGCAATCGATTCGGCGCTTGAAACGTCTATCTCAGTAGCCGAAACTGACAGGCCCGCGCGGTAGAGGCCTGACGCTGTTTCTTCTGCCGCGCTCTTGTTGATATCGGCAAGAACGACGTGATAGCCTCGTCTTGCAAGCTGTTCTGCCGAATCTGCACCGATGCCCATCGCGCCGCCCGTGACCACGGCTACGCGACTTGTGCCGTTCTGCTTCGTCTGCTCCACGTTGTCTCCTTCAGTGTAAGACCGCTGCGCGGCTTCGCGTGCGATGCCTTGGAGCGGATCAAATTACGGCGCCGCGCGCCATCTCGTGTGCAAATTATTGGAGCCTTAACTGGCAAGGTCAAAGGATAATAAAGCTGGCGACTGTGAGAAAAAGTCACACACCGCAGAAACTGATTTCGCATGCCGGCAAGCAAGCCGATGCATGCTTCATGTCTCCGTTTCACGCAACTCGTTCCTCAGCCATTCCACCAAGGCGACGGTCTTCGGCTGATTCTCAGCATGAGGAGCAACCCACAGCACGAGGCTCACAGGGCCTGGCACAAAGCCGAACGGCGCGACGAGACCAGCCGAATCCAGTTCGTCCCGGACGAGCATTCTCGGCACTGCTGCGACTCCCAAACCGCACTTGGCGGCCTGAATCTGAAGATAGAAATGATCGAACGATTCAGCGATCTCAGGCGGGTTTTCCAGCACAGTCGAGCTCGCCTTGTACCAGTCGGCCCACGCGGACGGTCGCGTATTGGTTGCTAGAAGCCGCACACGCTGCAGGTCGCTCGGTTTTTTGATCCGGTTTGTGCGCATGTACTCGGGCGAGCACACTGCGCCGATCCATTCCTCAATCACCGGAACCGGGCTGACGCCTTTCGGTACCGGGATGGAGGAAAGCCGTATCGCCACCGTTATCTTGTCTCGGGTAAAGTCGATTTCGCCGTGACCTGTGTTGAAACTCAGCTCGAGCGATGGGATCGCATTTTTCAGCTTCGAGAGGCGCGGCAGCAGCCAGTACATCATGATCGACGCCGAGCATGAGAGCGTCAGCGGCCCCGGCTTGAGCTGATCGACGGTCTTTTGTATAAGGTTGAACGCCACGCTCAGGCCTTCGGCCATCTGCGCCCCTTCGGGCGTCGGCTCGGTCAAGTGCGCATTGCGCGACAGCAGTAGGACACCCAGCTGATCTTCAAGTGCACGGATATGTCTGCTGACCGCACCATGAGTCACGGAGAGTTCTTCGGCGGCGGCACCGAAGCTTCTCAGGCGGGCTGTGGCTTCAAAGGCGCGCAACGCATTCAATGAGAGGCGAGGCACATGAGCTCCTATGGGCCCGCGGCCCACTGCTTATGAAAGTGGCCTATTGTGAGTTTTTCGCTCGGCGTCGAGAAATCATATCGTTTGATGTCGCAAGTCGTCAAAACTATATTCGTCTCATCCCCGGCTTAAGCGCAGGCCTCCCCAGTAAATCCATGCGCCTCAACTTAGCTCGAATACCCAGGACGAAGAGTCAAACATGGTCGAAATCTCCCATCAAAGAGCGGAATTTACCGCGCGTTATTTCGTCGAAAGCGCAGTGCCGATTGCAAAAGCCGCAGAAGTCATTGCGGGCGAACAGTCTAGCGGAACGTTTCTTTCGCTCCCGGGAGAGACTGATGCCCTGAAGAATCGCGCGCGTGCTCGCGTAGTGAAGGTGGATTCGCACCCCCCCGTTCTCGAGCCGTCGCTGCGCAGTGCTCACGTCGAACGGAAGGGGGCTTCGAGTGTCTATTATCGAGGCGAAATAGAGATCGCCTTTCCGGTGAACAACGTGGGCGCCAATCTGCCCACCCTTTTATCCACGGTCGCTGGCAACCTGTTTGAGTTAGGGGAAGTGACAGGGCTGCGGCTGCTTGACGTCGATCTGCCAGCGATGTACGCAGCACAGTTCCCCGGCCCTCAATTCGGTATTGGCGGAACCCGTGAGTTCGCGAAGGTCTACGACAGACCAATGATCGGAACGATCGTCAAGCCAAGCATTGGCTTGCTTCCGGAACAGACGGCTGAAATCGTCGATAGTCTTTGCGCCGCAGAGATCGACTTCATCAAGGATGACGAACTTCTCGCTGACCCCACGTACGCCAGCTTCGATCAACGCCTCGCAGCCGTCATGCCGGTCTTGCATCGACACGCCGACCGCATGGGTCGCATGCCGATGTACGCGATCAATATCTCCGGCACAATCGACGAGATGCTCCACCGACACGATGCGGTTCTGCGGGCCGGCGGTACGTGCGTGATGGTGTCCATTAACTGGGTAGGCTTTGCTGGCGTCGAGCATCTTCGAACGCATGCCCAATTACCTATCCACGGCCACCGCAACGGCTGGGGTGCGCTCACACGCTGTCCGGAACTCGGGTTCTCCTTTCAGGCGTTTCAGAAGTTGTGGCGACTTGCCGGAGTAGATCATCTGCACGTCAACGGCATTCGCAGCAAATTCTGGGAGTCAGATACATCCGTCATCGATTCGGCCCGTGCCTGCCTGGCACCGTTCGCGGGTGTGCAGCCGTTGATGCCAGTTTTTTCATCGGGCCAGTGGGCGTCTCAAGCCCCTGACCTGTATGCCCAGCTGGGCTCCGTGGACCTGATGCATCTGGCCGGCGGCGGAATTATCGGACATCCGCATGGAATCGCCGCGGGTGTTGCCAGTATGCGAGAAGGGTGGGAAGCAGCGGTCGAAGGAGTAGATCTGAAAACCTTCGCGGAGTCCCGACCTGCGCTGCGTGCTGCGCTGTCTCACTTCCAATCGGCGTAATCCAGGATGAGTGCAAAAGCTGAACAATCCGACGCGGCATTGCGGCTGGCTTTCTACGGCGACGACTTTACCGGGTCGACTGACGCTCTGGAAGTCCTGGCGTTCGCGGGGCTGCGGTGCGCCCTTTTCTTGAAAGCGCCTTCGTCCGAAAAACTATCGCAACTCGGCGGATTTGACGCTATCGGTGTCGCAGGTGACAGTCGAGGGATGAGTCCGTCCGAAATGGACGAGTCTCTTCCGTCCGTATTCGGTGCTCTACGCGACCTGAATGCCCCGATTCTTCACTACAAAGTGTGTTCAACCTTCGATAGCGGCCCGACGATAGGAAGCATCGGAAAAGCGTTGGAGATAGCCCGCGCTGGAATCACGAGTACGCCAGTTCCGATTGTTGCCGGCACTCCAGCATTAAAACGCTACTGCGCCTTTGGCAACCTGTTTGCCCGATCCGGTACCGATAACAAGACTTATCGAATCGATCGCCATCCGATTATGAGTGTCCATCCTGTCACACCGATGATGGAAGGAGATCTTCTGCGTCATCTGGCGCTGCAGACAGACCTGCCTCTCTCCGGGATTTTCCTGCCCAGTCTGGAAGGCGCCCGCGAAGAAATAGACCGGGCGTGGTCGGAAGCAACTTCAACCGGCGACGTGGGAATCTTGCTCGATACAGTGACTCCACGTCATCTGACCGAAGTCGGTCGCCTTCTTGACAGGTACGCTACGACCGTCGGCCCTATCTTTACCATTGGCTCGTCTGGCGTCGAATATGCGATGACGCAATGGTGGCGGGAGCTCGGCAATCTTCCCGATACGCGGCGATCTTACGACCGTATCGCGCCCACGAGTCAAATTCTTGCGATGTCTGGGAGTGCCTCACCGCTGTCTGCCGAACAGATTGACACGGCGATCGCGGCAGGCTTCGCCGAGATTGCCATCGACGCAAAAGCGCTTGTGCGGGAAGACTCTTGGCAGCAAACAGCTGCAGATATCGTCGGACGCACGATTGCGCTGGTCAGCGAAGGGCGCAGTGTCATCACGCATACTGCGCGTGGCCCGCGCGATACGCGCATCGCCGCAATGCTTGAGTGCTTTACCGCCGACGGACTGACCGAGGACGACGCTCGGCATCAAGGCGGGCGATTGCTGGGCCAACGGCTTGGCGCAGTCGCGAATGCTGTCCTCGAGGCCACTCATTTGCGCCGCCTGGTTCTCTCAGGCGGCGATACGTCGAGTCAAGTCACACAGGTTCTTGGGCCCGATGCACTTGAGATTGACGGCCGCCTCGCTGCGGGCGCGCCGCTGTGCCGGGTGCTTTCCGATAAGCCTCATTTGCAAGACCTGCAGCTTGCCCTGAAAGGCGGCCAGATGGGCGACGAGAACTTCTTTGTCATCGCCCGGGATGGCACCACAACATAATCGCCGCGTCCCGCGGCGCAGCGACACTTTCTTCACGCCGCAAAGTAGATGCTGACGGGATCCGCGCCCTAAAGCGCGTTCCCGTTTGGTCAATCAAACACGCCGGACACCGGCCCGACGGTTCGGCGATTGCGACCAGGAGGGCCGTGGACACGGAGTCACACGGAGCAAGTCCCTATCGCATAAGTTCCCTGTACGGATCGGGACCGAGTGCAATGTCGTCACATCCGAAGGGGGGAATTGCTCGCTTACCCAGGCGGCGTCATCTCCGGCCCGCTTCGATTCCTCGTCTCTTTCGCACGAAGTCTTCCGCAACCTCAAATTCTTCATCGATGAACAGAAACCGCTCCACAAAAATCGTTGCGACGCTCGGACCGTCAAGTTCCGCCGAGAGCCTGATTGAAAGCCTGTATGTCTCCGGCGCCGACGTTTTCAGGTTGAACATGAGCCATGGCAGCCACGCGGAACAGGCTCAGCGACTGCAAGCAATTCGCAGTATCGGGGCCCGACATGGTCGTCCGATCGGCGCGCTGCTTGATCTGCAAGGACCGAAGCTACGAGTCGCACAGTTCAAGGATGGCAAGGTCGATCTGCGGCCAGGACAGACTTTCAGCTTTGACCTTGATAGCGCACACGGTGATGAGTCGAGGGTCTGTCTCCCCCACCCGGAAATCTTCGCAGTGGCCGCGATCGGCGATACTTTGCTCGCCAACGACGGCCTGCTGAAGTTCAAGATCGTCGATACATCGCTTACCCGCATGACGACCGAAGTTGTCATCGGCGGCATCCTTTCGGACCGAAAAGGCGTCAACGTCCCGAGCGTGGTCCTCCACATTCCAGCGCTGACCGATAAGGACAGGAAAGACCTGCGATTTGGCCTGGGACAAGGCGTAGAGTGGATCGCACTGTCTTTTGTGCAGCGGGCAGACGATGTGCGCGACGCGCGCAATCTGATCAAAGGCCGGGCTAAGATTATCGCCAAGATCGAGAAGCCATCCGCTGTTGATTCGATCGAGGAGATCATCGAGGCTTCTGACGGAATCATGATTGCGCGTGGCGATATGGGTGTTGAGTTACCACCCGAGGAAGTCCCCGGTCATCCAGAAGCGAATCGTGGGTTTATGCCGAGAGGCCGGAAAGCCTGTCGTTGTGGCAACGCAGATGCTGGAGTCGATGGTGAAATCTGCCGTGCCCACGCGAGCGGAGACGTCCGACGTGGCGACGGCCGTTTTTGACGGCGCCGATGCCGTTATGCTGTCCGCGGAGTCCGCGTCAGGCGCCTTCCCAGTCCAAGCGGTTTCGATGATGAATAGGATCATCGAGCGCACAGAGAATGCGCCCTCGTATCGTCAACTGCTTAAAGCAGTCAGGCCGCCCGCATCTGCTGCCGCGCCGGAGGCGATCAGCGCAGCGATATTTACCATCACATCGATGTTGCCGATCGCAGCAATCGTCGCCTACACCTCTTCCGGCGCGACTGCTGTGCGGATTGCTCGCGAGCGGCCAGCCTCCCGCATCCTGTCGCTCACTCCTGATGAAGCCGTTGCGCGTCAGCTTACGTTGACCTGGGGTGCCTGTCCTTTGCATGTCGACGATGCGCAGAACGTTGAAGATATGGTCATGAAGGCCACCGCAGCAGCGCATCGGATCGGGGTCGACCGCCGCAAACCATTGCTGATCGCAGCAGGTGTCCCGTTTGGCACGCCCGGCATCAGTAACCTTCTGAGAATCGTCTACCCTTCTTGATCTTTCATTCATACGTCAGGGCATGGGGGTGCGCCGTGCGGGCCCCCATGAGTTTCGGCAAGGCGCTGGTATCCGCCATGGTAACGAAAGCACAGAACCTCAAAAAACCACGACGCGGACCGGCGCTGTCAAAGCAGATGCTTCTTCCGCTTCCCTTGCCGCTTGTCAAAGACCTGTCTTTAGTCTCGCACCTCGCCCTTGCTTCGTTTCAATCGGGCCACGGCAGCCAGCATCTGCTTTATCAACTCATCCGAACGACATATCTGTCATATCTGATGTGGAAAGAGGGGCTGGGCGCCGGTGCCTATCAGCTTTACTGCGACGCTGAACGCGAGATAGAGGCCATAGCGGCTGTTCGCGCAGGCGGCGGGCCGTGGATGCTCAGTGAGAACGCTAGCTCTATACTTGAGAAGATCGTATGTATCTATGACGTCCAGCTTGGCGGCATATCTGCGGGACTTTTCACACGATGTCAGGCTAAGTTGGAACAGCTCCTTGGCATGTTGGTAGTCCGATCCGGGGAAGCCTTGCTGCAGCATGAACAATCCAGAAGCGCCGATAAAACTACGAGGTGCTGATCTTCCATCCAGCGTATCGTATCGGCCGGCACAGGCGAGCTTGTTGCAAGCACCGTTCTGTTCTCCTGTTCCGCAACTTGATACCGGCGGGAGCGCACTGACGCCGTGTCCAATCCGCGCTGGCGATAGTTGCTTCCCGCCCTCTCATGGCTTTATCAACTTATCAACATCCTCACGATCGCCTGATGCCCCGAAGCGACTTCCAAACAAAAAAGACTGAACGTGCGTCCAGTCCTTTTGATTTCTGCGTTAGGCGCCTCTCAGATTTTCAGAAAGCCGGTCGAAATCCACGGTACCGCTGCGATGACCACGATGCCAATGAACAGTGCGGCCATATAACCCATGATCGGACGGATGCCCAGGTTCGGCGAGATCTTGCTGACCGCGCACGCGCCGTAATACCCCACCCCGAACGGCGGCGAGAACAGCCCCAAACCCATCGAAAGAATGACAACCATCGCGTATTGAACTTCATGGATACCGACAGCCCGGGCAATGGGGAAAAGTAACGGCCCGAAGAGCACGATGGCTGGTATTCCCTCGAGGACGCTGCCCAGGATGATGAACATGAAGATCGACACAACCATGAAGGTGAACGCGCCCCCTGGCAGATGCTGCATGAACTCCGCCAGTCCGTGAGAGAAGCCGGACTGTGTGAGCGCCCACGCCATCGCTGTAGCCGTACCGATGATGATGAGGATCGCACCGGAAAGAGCGGCCGTCTCAACGAGCATGGGGCCAACACGCTTCCAATCAAAGCACCGATACACCAGGAGCCCGGCGACAACAGAATAAGCGATGCCGACTGTCGAAACTTCCGTTGCCGTGGCTACGCCTTCCACCACAGCCACGCGGATCACAACCGGAAGGGCCAGAGCCGGGATCGATACCACAAAAGCCTTTCCGACCAACGACCACGCGACCCTCGTGGAGGATGTGGGCTCGAATTTTCGGGCCCGCCACCAGACAAGCATGCACAACATGAATGCCAGGACGAGCCCCGGCAACAGACCGCCGGTAAAAAGCGCAGAGATTGATACGCCAGTAACCGATCCGATCGTGATGAGCACGATGCTTGGCGGAACCGTTTCGGTCTGTGCGCCGGTTGCCGATAGCAGTGCGACGAGCTCGCCGGGATTCTCGCCACGCTTCTTCATCTCAGGGAACAGAATTGGAGCAACGGCCGCCATATCGGCCGCCTTTGAACCGGAAATCCCGGAAATCAGATACATCGCGCCAACCAGAACATATGAGAGGCCACCCCGAACGTGACCCAGCAACGATGCCAGGAAGTTGATCATCGCCCGTGCCATCCCTGTCATCTCAATGAGAAGCCCGAGGAAAATAAACATCGGCACAGCCAACAGAAGGATTTGAGACATTCCTTCGTCCATGCGGCTGACGACAATCTCCAACGGCATGGCGGTTGACATCGAAAGATAAGCAAACACGGAAAGACCGAAGGAGAAAGCGATAGGCATTCCGCTCAGGACGGTGAAACCGACCACACCAACGAAGAAAATCACCAAGTTCAGGTTTCCAAGCGATTGCAAAACCGGTCCGGCATGTTCCAGCGCAAACACAGTCACCAGCGACACCGCAATCCCAGTGATAGCAGTCTTCCAGCCGATTGCTAACAGCTTGACCACGCAGATCAGCAGCATCGACACAATGCCGAAGATGATAGCCGCGACGCGTAGGCCGTCATTGATCTCCATAGTCGGGGTCAGAATGTCCCACTGCTGCTTGATGTAAGCGATCGACGGAACAAGTACGAGTCCGAGAAAGAGCATGCTCGCCACCATCGAAATGGTGTCCCATAACGGATGCCAGTGCTCGCCCATGCGGTTGACCAGTGCCGTCATGCGCATGTGGCTTCCTCGATGCAACGCGGTAGCTGCACCCGTCATGGCGAGCCAGAGAAACAGAATGGCAGCGAGTTCGTCACTCCAGATTAACGGGTGGTGCAGGACATAACGGGCCACAACGCCGCTGAAAAGCAGGATAATTTCTGCTAGCACCAGCAGTGCCGCCGGCACAGAGACGATTACGCCGAGTGCGAAGTCCACACGGGACAGCCAGTGGGGCACCGTCTTCATCGTGTGGTGGACGGTTGCGCTGGTCTGTTGTTCGAGCGCGTCATCCACGTCTTTCAGCATTTGCGTTCTCATGCCAGCTTCCCCGTGTATTTCTCCATGAGACTCCATTCTTCGTCGCCGAAGTATTGCTTCTGCTCCGTGTAGAAGTTCGCGGATTTCAGGGTTTGGCGGAACGCGTTCGCGTCAGCGGTGTTAAACGCAAGCCCTCTGCCCGCAAGCGTCTTTTGCAGGGAGGCGTTCAACTGGATCACGTCTTGTCGTTGCTTCAGTGCCCCCGCATTGAGGTGCTTTGAGACGATGTCACGGACGGTGGGCGGCATTTTTTCCCACGCTGTCTTGTTACCCAACAACCAGTAGCCGTCCCACATGTGGTTCGTCATCGAGCAGTATTTCTGAACTTCATAAAGCTTCGCGGCGTCTACTACAGCCAGCGCGTTCTCCTGCCCGTCGACGACCTTTGTCTGCAACGAAGAATAGACTTCGTTGAAGCTGATCGACGCCGGAGCGGCGGACAGCGACTTGAACAGCGAAATCCAGAGACGACCACCCGGCACGCGGATTTTCATGCCCTGAAGGTCGGCTGGAGTCTTGATGGGCTTCGTACTGGTCGTGATCTGGCGGAACCCGTTGTTCCAGATCTTGTCCTGAACAACCAGATTTGCCTTTCCAATCAGCCCGCGAATATGGGCGCCAAGGTCGCCATCGAATGCTGCGAATACCTGGTCATAGTCTTTATATGCAAAGCCGACTCCCGAGATGGATGCCTTCGGAACCAGAGTCGAAAGGGTATTAGCGCCCGAGACCGTATAAAACTCCAGTGCGCCAGCCCGCAACTGCGAGAACATGTCTGGGTCGCCACCGAGCTGATTATTTGGAAACACCCGAAGGTCGACTCGACCGTCGGTCTCCTTTTTGATCGCATCCGCTGCCTCTTGAATACGAACATTCAGCGGATGATTTGCCGGCAGGTTCGTGCCGACCTTATACGAGAATTCTGCCGCGTTGGCGCGTCGAACCCACGGACCATCCAGGAGGCCTGTCGCAGCGATAAAGGCGGCTCCGGTTCCGGTGATGAGAAAGTTTCTACGATTGAATCCCATATTTGTCTCCAACGATTTGAATAATCGTCCGCCAAGGACTTTGCGCTTTATATGATTACCTGCCTTTCCGCGACGCGATGGGTCGAAGGAGCGGTTTTGGTGCGCCTTTGATTTGACGCGCCGGTCAGATCGGTGCGTGCATTTAGAGTAGCGGACGCGCCGCTCTTCAACAAACGACTTTATCTCGACCTACGGTGAGAAAAAATCGCTGGTCCGAACTTCGATAGGCAACGGCTTCGGCAGACGCGGCCGCGCGAAGCGGCAGCTGCGGGCACTACATCCCGCGCCCTGAACGTGTGGTCACTGCTCCCCAGGAATCCCGCTCCGCGTCGCCCGCAGCGCGGCGTCCGGACGCGCGGCCTTCTCCGTTCCGCGAGCTGTACTGGCAACCTCTCGCGGTCACCAACGTTGCGGACCCCGCCGGATTTGGCGATTTTTGCGCAGGCCTTCTCGGTGAAAAAAAATCGTCTCTTTGACGAAGGCTCTCGTCGGCATGACACGCCGCGCCGAACTCACTGGATCCTAACTGTGGGGCAAGCTACTGTCCGGCGAAACACGCTACATCGATATCGGAGGCTCATTGTTCACTGCGTGCTTGTTACGACCGCGGAAGGGATAGTCCGTCCACTGCGATTAACCATTGATTAATGGCTGCACCATCTCTGTCCTGATAGCTCGCGCAGCTGGCGGATTCCGAATTGCAACCGGCCATTGGAATGTCGGCTTTGTGCATTGCCCGAGCGGCAGCTTGTGGGCCGGCAAGCGTCCGCTCGCCGGCCATGTTGCCGTCAGACCTTGGTCTGTTCTGCCATCTCGAGGGCATCGTCGACTTCAATGCCGACGGCTTCCAAGGTACAACGGCCGTTCGGGCGATCGTGTCGGTCGCGACGTCCAGTGCCAGTGCTTCGGTGATCAGCTGGGCCCGCTTGCTGACGGACAGGTTCGGCGGCGGCGGCGGCAACCCGTTCGCCAGCTTTCTGATCCCGTTGACATGGATCGCCGCTGCTCGCGATCTTGTGCTCCCGCCTGCTGTGCGTTGTTTCGCAGGCGCCTTCCGGACATCCGGTCTGCCGCCGGTAACGGAGTTACTCGGGCCTTGCCGACGTGCCGCTGCCGTGATTGCGCGTTGGTTCGCCTGCGGTCGCCGACGGGCCCATTGACGCCAGAATCTGGTCGCGGCAAACCGCAAGAATTTCGTCGGCCAGCGGCGAATCGTCCGGGCAGGCGCGCGACATGACAATGGCACCGACCGCGTGCGCCAGTATGTCGAGGGACCTGGCTCTCGCCAGGCGTGTGTCCTCACCGTTCAACGCACTACTCTCGGGATTCAGCACCGTCAGCAGGCTCTCAATGCCGGCCGCGAAGGTGCCGCGAACTGCTTCCGGCTGACGCGCGGCATCCCCGCCCAGTGCGGCCATCGTGCAACCGGTCGCGCGGGTGTCCCGGTGCTCGCGAGAAAGGTAGTACCGCACAAACTCAGGCGCGTCCACACCCACGCTCAGCGCCACGGTCTGCGCGATTCCGCACGCCGCCGATTCCGCCATCAGATCTGCCTTGGCGCCGAACTGCTTGTAAAAGCCGCCGTGGGTAAAGCCGGCGGCGGCCATCAGATCGGCAATGCCGACCCCATCGTAGCCGCGCTCCCGAAACAGCTGCGACGCCGTCTCGACAACGTGCTCACGGTTGGCCTGTGCCTGTGCCTTGGTGATCTTCATGGTCTGGCCACTATGGGTTTATGTGTGAAGGCTCCATTATACATTGATGTCGATCGTCATCAAAACCTTGACAGTTTTGATTATGATCGTCATCATTGGTCCTGTTCCCAACCTCGAACCTGACGCAAACATGACCGACAAGACGCTTTTCGAGCCTTACACCCTGGGCCGTCTTACCCTCGCCAATCGCTTTGTCATGGCGCCGCTGACCCGCAACCGCGCCGGCGCGGGGCTGGTGCCCAGCGAGCTGGCTGCGACCTATTACGCGCAGCGCGCCTCGGCCGGTCTGATCATCACGGAGGCCACTCAGGTGTCGGCACAGGCGCAGGGCTATCAGGACACCCCCGGCTTGTACACACGCGAGCAGATCGCCGGTTGGCGCACGGTCACCGGGGCTGTGCATACGAGGGGCGGGCGCATCTTCGCGCAACTCTGGCACGTCGGCCGTGTTGCGCACATCGATCTGCAGCCGGGCGGCGCTGCGCCGGTCGCACCGTCAGCCATTCGTGCAGCGACCAAGACCTTCGTGAACAACGGATTTGCCGACGTCTCCGAACCGCGCGCTCTGGAACTCGCCGAACTGCCGGGCATCGTGAACGACTTCCGCCAGGCTGCGGCGAACGCCATTGCAGCCGGCTTCGACGGCGTGGAGATCCACGGCGCCAACGGCTATCTGCTGGAGCAGTTCATCAAGGACGGGGCCAACCAGCGCACTGACGCGTACGGCGGCTCGATCGAGAATCGCGCGCGTCTGTTGCTGGAAGTCGTCGCTGCCGTGGTCGAGGAAATCGGCGCCGACCGCACCGGGGTGCGCATCTCGCCCGTGTCGCCGGCAAACGGCATTTCCTGCAGCGATCCTCAGCCGCAGTACGACTACATCGCCGGGCAGCTCAGCGCGCTGGGTATCGTCTATCTGCACGTGGTCGAGGGTGCGACGGGAGGCCCGCGTGATGTCGCACCGTTCGACTACGACGCGATGCGTCGCCGGTTCAGGCAAACCTATCTGGCCAATAACGGCTACGACCTGGAACTCGCTACCGCCAGACTCAACGAGGGCAAGGCAGACCTGTTCGCCTTCGGCCGCGCCTTTATCAGCAACCCTGATCTGGTCGAACGCATGAAGACCGGCGCGCAGCTCGCGCAGCCGGACTTCGCCACGCTTTATGGTGGCGGCGCTGCGGGCTATATCGACTACCCCTCAATCACCGCTTGACGCGCGCTGCCAGCGTCCGTGTCGAACCTCTCTTGCGAAGGAAATAAATCATGACCACGCTTCCGACGGTGCTCGTCACCGGCGCCTCCTCCGGGATCGGCGCGACCTACGCCGACCGCTTCGCCCGCCGCGGCCACGACCTCGTGCTGGTTGCACGCGACAAGGCGCGCCTCGATACGCTGGCCGCGCGCCTGGGCGAAGAAAGCGGTGTGGCCGTCGAAGTACTGGAGGCCGACCTGACGCAGCCTGCGGATCTGGCCGTGGTCGAGGCTCGCCTGCGCGACGACAATCGCATAGGCGTCCTGATCAACAACGCCGGGATGGCTCAATCAGGCGGCTTCGTCCAGCAGGCACCTGAGGCCATTGAACGCCTGATCACGCTCAACACGACGGCGCTGACGCGGCTCGCAGCCGCGGTCGCTCCGCGCTTTGTGCAGTCTGGTACTGGCGCGATCGTCAACATTGGCTCGGTGGTGGGTTTCGCGCCCGAATTTGGCATGTCGATCTACGGCGCCACCAAGGCGTTCGTGCTGTTCCTGTCGCAGGGACTGAACCTGGAGTTGTCGCCTAAGGGCGTCTACGTACAGGCGGTGCTTCCGGCGGCGACCCGCACGGAGATCTGGGGACGCGCCGGCATCGACGTCAATACGCTTCCCGAGGTGATGGAAGTCGGCGAACTGGTTGATGCGGCACTGGTCGGATTCGATCGCCGCGAACTAGTGACTATCCCGCCGCTGCACGTGGCGGCGCGCTGGGACGCATTGGATGGCGCGCGTCAGGGGCTCATATCGGACATTCGACAAGCCCAGGCGGCCGAACGCTATCGGCCCGAAGCCTGACCGCCACAATGACCGGGGCGGCACCCCGACGAGAATCGACCATGAACTTCAAAGCGCTGCAGGCGTCTTATGCCCACGCTCAGACCAAGCTCGTAGAGGCGGGCGGAACCACGTTCGCTTATCGGGAACTGGGACAGCATGGCGGTACCCCGCTAGTCCTGCTCAACCACTGGGGCGCCGTGCTGGACAACTTCGACCCGCGCATCGTAGATGGCCTGGCTCGTGAGCATCACGTTATTGCCATCGACTATCGCGGAATCGGTTTGTCCGGCGGCACCGCGCCGGTGACCGTCGACGAGATGGCGCGCGACACTATCGCGGTGATCCGCGCGATGGGTTTCGATCAAGTAAATCTGCTCGGCTTTTCGCTTGGCGGTTTCGTGGCGCAGGACGCGGCCCTGAAGGCGCCTGCCCTTGTGCGCAAGCTCATCCTTACCGGCACGGGCCCCGCGGGCGGTCAGGGCATCGATCGTGTCGGTGCGGTGTCGTGGCCGCTGATACTCAAGGGCCTCCTGACGCTACGCGACCCCAAGACCTATCTCTTCTTCACCGCTACGGCCATCGGCCGGAAGGCAGCAAGCGCCTTCCTGAAAAGACTGAAGGAGCGCCGCGCCGATCGCGACAGGGGACCGACACCTCGCGCGTTCTCGCGCCAGCTCAAGGCGATCAAGGCTTGGGGCCAGCAGGTGCCGCAGGAGCTCGCCGGCCTGCGCATGCCGGTCCTGATCGCCAATGGCGACAACGACATCATGGTGCCCACCTCACTGAGTCTCGACATGGCTCGCCGCATTCCCCATGCGCAGTTGGTCATCTACGAAGACGCTGGGCACGGCGGCATCTTTCAATATCACGCTGACTTCGTGTCGAAGGCGCTGGCGTTCCTGGCAGCACCCTACCTTGGTTAAAGCAACATGCAAGCACTCACATTCAAACGCTATGGCAGATCACCTGAAATCGAGTTCGCCGACGTTCCACGCCCCACGTTAAAGGCGGATGAGTTGCTGGTGCAGGTCCACGCGGCCGGATTGAACCCAATCGACAACATGATTCCGGCGGGCACGTTCAAGCCCGTCCTGAAGTTCGAATTACCAGCCACGCTAGGCAGCGATATTGCCGGCGTGGTGGTTGAGGTTGGCAGTCGCGTGACGCGTTTCAAGCCGGGCGATGCCGTTTTTGCCAGTCTCTTCGATCTTGGCAGAGGGTCGATAGCCGAATTCGCGGCGGTGCCGGAAAGCGTTGCCGCACCGAAGCCGGCCAAGCTCGACTTTGTGCAGGCCGCTTCCGTTCCGATGGTTGGCCTCACCTCGTGGCAAGCATTGAAGGAGCGTGCCAATGTTCGATCTGGCCAGAAGGTGTTCATCCCTGCGGGGTCGGGCGGTATCGGTACCTTCGCGATCCAGCTAGCAAAGTACCTCGGTGCCAAGGTAGGAACGACCACCAGCACGGGTAATGTTCCACTGGTCACCACGCTGGGCGCAGACGAGGTGGTTGATTATAAGAAGGAGAACTTCGAAAAAGTGCTGCGGGGCTACGACGTGGTGCTCGGTACACTGCGGGGCGATGCGATCGAGAAAGCAATCGGCATTCTCAAACCAGGGAGCAAGGGTGTCTCGCTCATCGGTCCGTTGGACGCAGCGTTCGCACGCGCACGACGCCTGAATTTCTTTCTAACGTTCGTGTTCGGCTTGATGAGCCGAAAAATCATGCGCCTTGCAAGAAAACGGGACGTCACCTACTCATTTCTATTCGTCCGTCCCGACGGCGCCCAACTCGCCGAAATTGGAGGACTTCTCGAGTCGGAACACATTCGTCCGGTAATCGACAGGTTTTTTTCGTTCGAGCAAGCGAAGGAAGCGCTTGAATACTTGGCTCAGGGACGCGCGAAGGGCAAGGTCGTCGTGAAGATCAAGTGAGTGGCCAAACGGTTGACTGTGCAGGAGCTTGCCCTAGCGACTGAAGACGCGGGTGACTAGGTTAAGGCTCATGGAGAATCGGATGGCCGGTTACGGGGCGGAGCCGACGCACGAATGTCCGATCGAAAACGCAGGTGAACGGCGGTTCGTGGGCCGTACTGGGCCTTTCGAAGCGCTCCACACACCGGCCATTCAGAGTCGATCACTGCCGCCCACGCGGTTCGACAATATCCCCAAGCCTCATGCCCGCGTATCCAGACATCGCCGAACCCTCATCAGTACAGGGTTCAGGCGTCTATCCGGACCACCACCTTACCGAAGTGCTGTCCGGACTCAAGATGCCTGTACGCGGCGGGCGCGTCGTCAAAGCCAAAGACGTGATCGACCACCGGCCGGATTTGATGCGCGGACACGAGCCTGACAACCTCGTCGAGCATCGAGCGGCTGCCCACCATGATTCCATGCAACCGCTTGACGCCCCCGATCACCGGCAGCAGTCCAAGCTCCGGTTCACTAAAGCCGCTCACACCGCCGATGATCGACACGAGGCCGCCCATTTTCGTTGCGGCCACCGAGCGCGGCAGTGTGTCCCGTCCACCGATCTCCAGCACGATATCCGCGCCTACCCCATCGGTCAGCCGGAGAACCTCGTTCTGCCATTCCGGCTTGGCGCGGTAGTTGATCGTCTCATCGGCGCCGAGTTTCCGCGCGCGTTCCAGTTTTTCATCGCTCGACGACGTGATGATCGTGCGCAGACCCGCCGCGCGCGCCAGCTGCAGCGCGAAGATCGACACCCCGCCTGTGCCGAGCAGCACCACCGTGGAACCGGGTTTCGCGTCGCCGTCCACGAATAGCGCGTTCCATGCGGTGACGCCGACGCACGACAACGTGGAGGCTTCTTCATAACCCAGGTGCGCCGGGATCACCGCAAGAGCCGTTTCGTCGACCAGGAACCGCTCGGCCAGCACGCCGTCGACTTTGGCGCCTGGCGAACTGTCGACTTTCCACGGTGCCGGAGCGCCGTCGATCCAACGCGGGAAATATGTGTTGACCACGCGATCGCCCGATTTGAAGCGGCTCACGTCGCGGCCGGTCTCGACGACTTCGCCCGCGCCATCGCACAGCGGGATCAGCGGCGCATCGCCGATGCCGAGATAGTCACCGCGGGCGAACATCAAGTCGCGATAGTTCAGCGACGCCGCGTGAACCTTGACAACGACCTCGGTCGGCCCCGGCGATCGCCTGGCCGCGTCGCTGCGCTTCAGACCGGAGATACCGGCGCCCGGTTTCAGTGTCCATGCGTTCATAGCAACTCCTCATCGGGTAGAAGCACCTATGTTAGTGTTGCGGGAAAGGACGCATTGACGAGATTTTGACGACTTATCGTCGCCTGGCAGGAAACATAAACCGCGGTATCGGGAGCTCGCACGATGGACGATCGGCTAAGAGGCATTGCGGAATTTGTGGATGTCGTGGATGCCGGCACCTTCGCCGCAGCGGGCGAACGCCTTGGTGTCACGCGCTCGGCGATCGCGAAGATTGTCGCGAGGCTCGAGCAGCGTCTCGGAGTGAGACTGCTGCAGCGAACCACCCGCCATCTGAGCCTAACCGACGAAGGGCATGCGTACTATGAGCAGTGCCGACGCGTGATGGCCGAACTGGGCGCGGTCGAGGCGACGCTGGAGGCGGGCCGCCGCGATCCGTCCGGGCGGCTACGCATCACCGCGCCGGTGCTATTCGGCAGGCAGTGCGTCGCACCCGTGATGCTGAAGCTGGTCGAGCGCCATCCGTTGCTCGACGTCGAGATGTCGTTCAGCGATCGTGTTTCGGACCTGGTCGAGGACGGCTTCGATATCGCGGTGCGGATTGGACCGCTGCCGGACCATGCAACCCTTGTCGGGCGCCGGCTCGGCGTTCAGCGGATGGGCATTTGCGCGTCTCCGGCCTGGCTCGATCGACACGGGCGGCCGTCGGGCCTCGCCGAACTCGGCTCGCACGTCAGCATCGCTTACGGCCGCGGTGGACAGAGCACACCATGGCGAGTGCTCGGCGAAGACGGCGAGGTGCAGGAGTGCCGACTGTCCGCGCGCCTGCGTTATGACGACCTCCAGGCCATCGCCGACGCAGCGGCTTCGGGCGCAGGCCTCGCCTGGTTACCATGCTGGCTCATGGCGCCCTATCTGCGCGACGGCCGGCTGTCGCTCGTGATGGATAGCAACAGCGTGCAGGGCGCCGAGGTTCACGTCATCCGCCCGCAATCGCGACATCTGCCCTCGAAGGTACGCGTCGCGATCGACGCGCTCGTAGACGAGATACCACGAGTGCTTGCCCGGGTGTGAGCCGTAGACCGCATTGAATCTGTCAACGTTGCGACGATAAATGTGTCAATTCGCGTCCTCGCCCATCCGCAACGCGCAAAGACTTGTGCGGCGTGGAGTTCCCGCATGGGAAATAAATGTGCCAACGATCAAGACTGAGATATCGATTTATCCGGTACGCATTGGGCAGCAGTCGGCCGAGATGGAATGGACCCCGCCCTCCCTTCGGGGACGCAGGGTCCGGCAGGAAAGCGGAGGCCCTCCAGAACCGAGCGGCATCAATCTGCCAGAGTGGAGTTTCGACACTTCCACTTGAGGAACGGAGGGCCCAAATATCCTGCCGCGTGAAGCTGACTGGCATCGCGTCGCCCAGCCGGGTGCGGGTGAAAACGAGCAGGTCGTCAATCATCTGTTTCATGCGCATGGCGCCGCGCTGCACGAATGCGACCGCCCTCACGCTGCGCGAAGAAAAGTCCTCGTCATGCAGCAGCGCTTCAGCTGAGTTCAGTATTGCGCCCAGCGGCGACCGCAGGTCGTGGGCCAGCACGCCCGCAAACAGATCCAACCCTTGTGCGCCTGTGCGAGCGGGAACGCGCGTTGCGCAGGTCCGTGCATGGGAGGTCACCATGCCTGAGACCGAGGTGTACAAATTCCGATACACGCGCCGACAGGGACTGCAACGTACCTACGATGTGGTTCTGAACATTCACCAGCTGGAATCGGGCGTATGTTCCTACGCGGCCTGGGTCCATTTCGCCGGCGCATTCAAAGGGAATGGACTGGTTTTCCCTCTGATCGCAAAAACCACGCAGGAAGCGGCGGGCGAAGCCCGAGGACGTATTGAAAACGACATCGAGGAACTCGCCGGGATCGCTGAATAACGTGGAAGGTCACCAGCCTGCACGTTGCCCTGCAGTGACTCCATCACGCGCTTGACAGGTCCGTCGGCGGCGGCCGGCACATACGATGCCAACGCCGATGCCGATGGATGGACTACCGGTGAGATGAACCGCGCCCGTTGATACGGCAGCGACCGCACTAGCCACCGCGCCGCTCGACGGAGCCTCGTAGGCGAACCCAGTTGGGCGCGAATTGACCGCTTGCGGGACGCCGTATTGCCGGGCATCTCCTGCCACGGCGAGCGGAAGCGCAGGTCGTCGACTTTTGCCGAACGGTCCATCAACTCCTTCGGGCGTAGGCGCTACTCAGGCCTGGAGACCGGGCGCACTGTCTGGTCGCCGTTGCGGCTCATGCCCCGGCGCGCGGCCGTCGCGTGTCGTGCGAGCGGAGCCAAACAAACGAGCCCTGGCGCGAGCGCCCTCCGGCTACATTCGGCGGGCCGCTCACAGAAACGACGCTCTCCACAGCACAGTCGTTGCATCGGGCACGGGCATTTCTCAGATATCACCCCGGGGCACGCCCTGGAGGCCGCGCGACGAGGACCAGTACGGGGCGCGGTCGTAGTACCGTTGAAGCGTCGTTCCCCATGTCGCATCAGCCATTGAAGGCCAGTGGTCCTTGTCGAAGCCCGGGTCGTTCTTGATGCGTTGGGCGTCAATGCTGACGCGGAAACATTTTGCGTCGGTATCGAGCGTGAGCGCGTTCCACGGTCGGGGCGGGGGCCTTCGCCATGTTTCTTGGCCAGCATTAAGGCTGCCGGCATTGACCGATGCACCGCGAAAGGTGCCGTCGAGGCACCATCGTGACGAACGTCAGAAACGGGTCCTGTTCTGCTGGACGGGGCACTGATCAAGGCCGGCCTACTTCGCAAGGTCGACCTCGGACGGGGATCGGCCGCGAACAGCTGCTTACGCTGGTTGTCGGTTGCATTGATGCGTCAGATTCATCCAGTAATCGGCTATCCGATCGCCGTGGCGACAATCGCTCGCCGCCGCTCTAACAGTTGCGACGGGCCCACACCACTCCATTGTTCGATCAGACCTGAAAACCGGATGAGTGGCTCGGTCTTGGTTGTAGCCATTTCCCATCTTGGTGCCGTCCGGAATACGGACCAGCCGTGCGGCGAACACCGCCAGGCCAAGTGTAGATCCGGTGCAGCAGCGCTCGATCAGCGTGCGCTCAGGGCCAACATCGCGAGTCGATGGCTCGCCAGCGGGCTGCGGTGGGGGCTCCGAGTCCCCTAGTGCCCGCCCATAGGTCAGGCGCGCCGCAATGAACATGTCGACGGTATCAAGCAATTCCTCCATTGAGACAGGCTTTCGCAAATATGCTGTCCAGCAGCGAATCCCTGCTGTGGGCTCCGGCATGGCCGACAACAGCAGCACTGGGACGCCGGAAAATGCGGCCCCGCACTTCAGGTGCCGGCAAAGTTCGCCGCCATTCATTTCCGGCATCTGTAGATCCGTGATGATCAGTTGGGGAAGAACTGCGCGGGCCTTCTGCAGCGCGTTGCACCCGTTCTCGGCGAGAACGACACGGTGTCCGCGACTCTCCAGCGCCAGTTGCAGCGCCCATCGGTTCTCAAGATCATCGTCGACGAGCAGTACGGTAGGCATGACGCGACATGTTGATAAGCCCTCCCAGGCTTTCGCAAGGAGCGTACCTATCGGGGGCCCGCTGCGGTGTTGTTCCACTGGCCAGGCGTGGTTGATCCCTATAGACGTTTGGGCGCGTCGCAAAAATTTTTGGCGCATATTGATCGCAAGTTGGCCGTCGGAACGGCTCGCTCCGACTACCATCGCGGTCAGTCGCGCGCGGTTCACCCCCTTAGCTGTAGGTGGGTGATGGCCTGTCGTGGCGCGAGATATCACCATGATGGTGAGCAATATGGCAGTGCCGCGTTTTGCAATCTGTTCCTGAGTGACGACAAGGGCCTGGACTTGCGCTTTCCCTCTACGGACCAACGCATTACCCTTAAGCGGGGAACAGCCGTGATTTTCGATACGGGCCAGCCCCATGCCGTCGTCCAGCGCGGCTGCGACAGTTTCTCTGCGGCCGACTTCGCGCGGGACCAGGACTTCACCCAGATCCTCTTGACGTGGGAGCTTCCGATCGAAGACGCAAAGGTCGGGAGAACACTCAACGTAATCTTCGACATCGACCGCCCAACGTCCCTGCGACCAGAGGAAGGGCAAGTCTGGTTGAGCGGCGCACGGTTCAATGATCGGGCCCGGGTTGAGCAGTGCTGAAGTCATCTTTCACGGTGACTCCAGCACTTAACTTAACGAGCTATCGCGAGACAGAGGACCGCGAGAGAAATAAGCGCTACTCAGCGCGATGAACTCTATTAAACGAAAGCATGTCGAGCTGCCGCAGGCAACTTCTCAACTCAAACCTCTCAGGCTGCTGACGGTGCCGATATACGTCCGTCCCGTCGTATCGAGTGATTCGATCATGGCGCGCTGACCTCGCGCTTCGGCAACGACCCGGACGATGCGCGCCTGATTGCGCAGCAGCTCGCCGATCGGCGGCGCTTCCGGGCGTATTCGTGACCGTTCCTGTTGCATAGCGAGTAGATAGCAGGTCGAGACAGTTGTCGTGCCGCACCAGGCGACACGGCATCCCTGTCAACGATCCTACCAAGTGGCAGGCGACCGGTCCAGGCCACCTCCGCGGGTAGCGGGCTCATCTATCACCGACAATGCCCATGAAGCAGCGCATGAGACGACGACGAACCATCCGGCGGCGCCGTTTTCCGCGCGGGGACATCATGACCCGGCTGTCAGGCGTCGTTCACGGCATCCTTGAACGCCTTGCCCGCGGTGAACTTGACCGTCTTCGCCGCCGCGATCTGGATCTCGGCGCCGGTCGCCGGGTTGCGGCCGACCCGCGCGGCACGCGCGCCCGTCGAAAATGACCCGAACCCGACCAGCTGCACGGTATCGCCCTGGGTGACCCCGGCGGTGATGGTGCCAATTGTTGGAGTTCGTAGATTCTGCTAATGGTGTCCGTTAGAGCGCTAATCGTGTCCATTAATTCTACTAGCGCGGCTTTTTTGATCGGAACGCGAACACTCTGCGCGGAACGGCTACTTGGCACCATACGACACTTCGGTCGTCGACGCCCAAACTGGTTTTGATAAGGATTTCAACGCAACTCAGCAAAGACCCACCCTGTATGACGTTTTCGTTCGCCTCAATAGATCGGCACTGCCCGAGCATCGAAATACTTTACCTTCCGCAATCTCGCTTGCCGCCGCCATTGGCTCGCGCGCCTGTCGCGTCGACCGACAGCCACATTAGCCGAATTAGAGGGCATGGCGAACGCGCTAGCAGAATTAGCGAGCATCTTGCCGTTCACTCGTTGCCTAAACGCAACGGGTGACGAACTGGCAATCTTGCCTGGTCGCCATACCTGGCGGGCCCTGCGGCTCCTCTCCCATTAGCAACTACTGCGGACATCGCCAGCAGAATTAACGGACACCAACAGAAGCCGCCTCGCTCCCGGAACTCTGCCGAATGGCGGCCAAACTCAACCTGCTGCGGAAGAAAGCTGACCACTCGTAGTTGCCAGGACTTTGGGGCGACGCTTCTCCCGGTGTCCGCAAGCCCACACCTAAACCAAGGCTTTGAGACACGCACCATCACCGCGAGCGCTGCGCGCTCGTAGTCGTCGAGACTTTCAGATTACGTTTCTCCCGGCAGTCGCCCGCTCATCTCTGAACCAAGGCTTAGCTAGTGCATTGATCGGAACGCGTCGTCATCCGTTGCATAGAGGGCGCCCCTTGCGTCGATCACTGCAAGGATGTCTGGGTCCGTGATGAAGTCCGCCGCTGACGTCGCTGCCAGTATCTGGTCTGGAGACTGAGGGCGAGCGATGGCGAAACCTTGCACATGGTCTACCCCCATGCTCTGGAGAAATTCGAGCGTGGGCGCGTCTTCAACCCATTCCGCAATGCTCTGCATGCCAAGATTTCTTGCGAGACCGATAATCGCCTCCACGATCGCGGCATTAGCTGGTGAGCGATTGATGTTCTTGACGAATTCTCCATCGATTTTCAACGCGTCAGCCGGCAAATCCCGCAGATACGGGAACGACGTGTAGCCCGCGCCGAAGTCGTCCAGAGCCACCTTTGCACCGAGCCGTTGCACGCTGTTAATCAGACGACGTGTATTGGCAAGGTCGTGTAGCGCAACACCTTCCGTGATTTCAACGCACAGCATCGGCACGACATTCTGATATCGTTCAAACAGAATCCCAATCTCGCGGACAAAACGTTCGTCATTCAGTGACGCTGCACTGACATTGACGGAAACGAATCGCGTTCGCGTCAGCCTGCTGCGATTGCAGTCGATCCACTTGAGCGTCGTTTCCATCACCCATTTATCCAGCGCGGAAATGGTGCCATTGGCCTCCGCCGCCGATATCGCTTTCGCCGGCGGAATGGCAAGGCCGTCAGGTCCGCGCATGCGAAGCAGAACTTCAAAGTCCAATGCCTCGTGCGGTGTGGCAAGCGACATGATCGGCTGCATCTCGAGAAACAGGCCCGGCGGAGGTTGATCGCCGCTGAATTGCTCCAACAGACTGATCTGCCGGGCCCGTTCGTCGAACATATTTGCACCGTGGCCGTACACGACAATACGCCCTTTACCTTGAATTTTGGCTTCACGGCATGCGCTGTCGGCAGCTGAGATGGCCTCACGTGGACTGAGATTGGCGGGCGACTCGATCAATCCGAGCGACGCGCGTACATGGAAAGCGCGATGATCGATCTCGTAAGGCCGCTCGCCGATTGCATCGACAATCGCTTGTGAAAGGCTGGCCGCCTTCTCAAGTGGCGTGTCCCCGAACAGAATAACGAATTCGTCTCCGCCTACGCGGCACACGCGATTATGCGATTCCAGCTCGGCTTCAATGCGCAAGTAGACCCGCCTGAGTACCGCGTCGCCGATATGATGACCGAACAGATCGTTGATCAGCTTGAAACGGTCGAGGTCCAGGTAGGCGATCACCAGCGGGTGAGTCAGATGACCTTTGGCCTCCCGCGCTTGTTCAATATACTTGTCGAGGCCTCGCCGGTTCAGCGCACCCGTCAACGGGTCGTGTTCGGACAGGAAGCGCAGAGTCTGGGTCGCCTCATAACGCTCCGTTACGTCCTGAAGCGAACATTCAAGTCGTGAGCCGTCATACGCCGCACGCAGCAGGAAATGACGACGCCGGGGCGTGTCGACCTTCAGGCTTGCAATAATGTCATCACCCGGCGTTTCACCGTCGCTTCTGGTCTGAACCTCGGCAATTGCGCTGTCGCAGGACAACTCGATTTCAACTTCACCAGCGGTCATCGCCTGTTGATACAGCAGCATCCAACGCCCGGCGGGCAAGTAATCGTCCCAATAGACGCGAGGTTTAGCGTTCTCTATTCCGAGCATCGATTCGAGTGCGGGATTCGACTGAACGAAGGTGCCATCGGCCGCGAGCGAAAACAGTCCCACTGGTGTGACGTCGTATGCACGGCGCAGCTCGGCTTGCGCACGCAGACGCTCTGCCCGTTCGGCGCGGATTTGTTCCGCAATCGCGAGTGCGGCCATGAGACTCGATACCAGCGCGGCCGTCACGCTATTGAAGGCGGGAATGAAAAATCGTATATGGAACGCGGCCGAGGCGACTTCCGAAAAAGTCGACACCAGCGCCACCGCAAGGGCGCAGCTATACCACAGCGCGGTTCGGGACGGTGCGAGCATCAGGATGCGCACCAGCAGGAATATCACGACTGCTATGCCGACGCTGACGATCCCCCACATGACGGGGAGATAGGCCGGCACGGGCAACGGGATCGACGCTATGAGCAGGAGCGGACCAAGTAGTTGGATGGTGCGAAGAAGCGGGCGATAACCCACCCGCGCCAGATCGTTCTTGAATAGCGTGACGAACAGCGTGTACGTGAGGATGTAATAGACCGGTACGGTGATCTTGCGGATCAGCGAAATCGACTGCAGCGGAAGCAGCGAGCCGAGCCACTGCTCGTCCCAACCCATCGAGATTGCGCCGAGCCGCATGTTGCCGAACAGCCAGGCCGCAAACAGTACATACACCCAGTCCCGATTGATGAGGGCAGTAATCAGTACGAACGCGGCAAGTGTGGCGAGGCCGCCTTCGAGCAGTCCAGCGCGCCGGTGAAATGTATCGTCGATTACGTCCAGCTCGGCTGATCGCACCAGCGCTGCCGACAGCGTGGCCGGACCACTGAAGATCGCCCTGCAAACCACTTCCGTCCTTGCTTCGGGATGTATCGCGACGCCACTGCCGACACGCTCCAGACCACCCGACGACTTCAGATCCCGCAATAGACTGCCAATGAATTCAAGGCTGGAACTGTCGAAACACTGCAACTGCTGAACGTGTTTCGACGGCAAAAGAATTGCGTTCGGCGCTGCGGCGCCGGCTACCGACTGATTGCGCGATCCGACCGGCTGTGCAGCGACAGAAAACCAGATCGGCGTCTCACGCCGGTGCGTGTCGTAACGCATTTGCAATATCTGGCTGCGCAGGGCTGCAATGGCCCGGATGACGTCCAGTCGCGCGTCGGGGTCGCTGATGACCCGAACCGGCAATGCGACGGCGGATTCATCGTGCGGTGCATCGACGGGAAATAGGAGTACCAGAATCGACACAGCAGCGATGGCGAGCGGCACTGCATAGTAGGAAAAGAGGAACGTGAACGGATCGATCCAGGCTGAGGAGCGATTTTCGGTGCGGCGTGGATTCCATACGGTCCCATTCATTCTTCGTGCCTGTTGGTGTGCGCGGAAGGTGGTTACCCATCCGATGCGCGTATATCGCGGTATCGCCGAAGGCATTCGCGACCTGTTGTAGAGAACGCCCCGGCGATTTCTGTGTCAACCGCGTTTCAGCTTGTCTTGACGCAAGCCAGATTTTCCGCGATACGCCTTATAAGGTGCAAGCTGGCTGGCGGCGCGCCGCATTGCCAGCCCCCGAGTTTATATCGGCAGGATCAGCCGGAATCTGTAAGTCGACACTCGTGCCGGGCCACGCCAGCGACGGAGCCGCTCTCAGATCGATATCAGGATGGTGTGTCGCCACCATGAACTCGTGAAGCGGGTGACCTGCTTCTCGCCAGCGCCGCTCGGCGGTGCCGACCTCGAAAGCCATGATTCGATGTGGAATATTGGCGGCGTGGGCCAGCGGAATGAATTCTCCTACGCCAAAAACGTCGCGGAAGAGTAAAGCGGCATATTGGCGGTCCAGAGGAGTGCGGGCAGCGATGACCATCCACTCGATTCCCTGATTGACGCAGTACAGATAGAAGGCTTTGAAGAGCGCGGCCTTGACCATCCGGCCCGGACCGCCGGCCTCCACCGCCAGTCGAGTCGCACCGACCATGCGTCCCGAGAGCCACGAAGGCAGATCGATCGACTGCTCGATCGCCAGTGGCCGGAAGCGGTTGGTCTGGATGCGCATCGTGCCGACCGGGCTGCCGGTCAGCTTCGCCTCTGCAAGCAGCACGAGCCCGCCTTCCTCGCGATCATATTTCTCCGGTATGTGCATCGTGCTCGCGAAATCCGGCACGTGCCGCATATAAGCCTTCTGACGTACTGCCAAGGCTCTGGCAAGCGCCTCGTCATCGGCCACGACCCGCACTGTGAATGGCAGGCGGGCCTCCTGCACGGACGGCGAAATGCCGACTTCGGCGGCGTCGCCGATCAGTGAAAGGGATGTAAGGCCGTTATTGGACGCGCTATTTCTTTCGTTCATCACTAGCTCCAGGTTGATGATCTACCGCCGGATTGCGGTAGTAATCGGAGCTTCTCATGCGCGCCGATCGCACAGCCGGCGTAAAAGAAAAGCCGGCGCTATTAACGTGATCGGTGAAAAGCCGCGTCAGAGCTGGCGCAACAGTACGACGACGACCAGCGAGCTATTTGCGCGATCGCTGCGCACTCGCGCTGAAAGCGATTTTCAGCCCGCCCACTCGGGAAGCCCTTCGGGCCTGCCTGCCTGAATAAAACCGACAGCGTCGTTGCTTCTGTCGGAAGCCAGTCCTGCAACGTTGCAAATACGGGAACTATGAGTTGGCGCCACGGGACTTGTAAGCCGGCAGCAACGGGATAAACTGCGCGCACGATCTGGCATACAGGTTCTCGTTACCGCCGAGCCGCTGTTTCACTCACCTATGAAACTCCCGCCGTTCCATGCTGTAACTGGAATGGGGAAATCGCCCGAAATAGCAAACGGCATTGGCGTTCAGACCACTTTCCCATTTTCTATTTCAAATCTTTTCATAGTGAAAACCGGGAACTGCTGATCAACACGGCCGCGAGTTTGGACTGGCCACTGCGTTTCATGGATCACTCAACACGATGAAAAAAACCCTCGGACTTGCCATTGCCGCTCTGCTCGCCGTCGCCGCGATTGCGCTGTGGACCCTCGCCGCCCGGTTCGGGCCATCCATCAAGTCCACCATCGAGACGGAAGGCGCGCTCGCGACCCAGACGCAAGTGCTCGTCGGTAGCGTTGAATTTTCGCCTTTAACCGGCGTGGTCACGCTTGATGGGCTCAGCGTGGGCAACCCCGCTGGTTTTTCTTCACCGTACTCCGTCGTGGTGGGCCGGATCGCTTTGCATGTGGACCGCGGCTCGCTTGTCGGCAACGGACCTGTCATCGTCGATTCCGCCACAGTCATCGCACCGCAGATTACCTACGAGGCGCAAAGTCCCACTGCCACCAGCAACCTGGAAACCATCAGGAACAACGCGCAAGCGTATTCCGCCACCCCGGCCGCCGCTCAGGCCGGCAGCGACAAGCGCAAGCTCATCATCCGCAATCTCACGGTCGTGGGCGCGGCGCTTTCACTCGACCTTCACCTGCCGGGAGGCGCGCTGACGGTACCGCTGCCTCCGCTCTATTTGGCCAATATCGGCGCGACCACCAACGGCGCCACGCCGCCCGACATCATCCGCGCCGTCTGCGAGGCGCTCGCGGCCCAGGCGAAGAAGGCGGTCGCCGATGCGATCGCCCAGAAACTCAAATCCGCTATCGATCTGCTCAAGCCATCCGCAGGTGGCTTGCCAAAGCTGCCGTCCCCTCCGGCACTGCCGCCGCGTCCGTCGCTGCCCTCACCTCCGCCCCGTCCGTCGCTGCCGTCACCTCCGTCGCCGCCGTCGCCTTCGCCGCTGTCGTCCCCGCCAATGGGACCAAGGGGGCCATCGCTGCCTCCCCCGCCGGGCCCGCCGTTGCCGCCCCCTCCTGGCTTTTAGGGCCCGGCCACTGTGACTCAGTGCGCGATCAAAAACCGGAGAGCGCCCCAGCTCCGCGATGCAGTCGCGCCGGCGTCATTCGCACGGCACGGCGAGCGAATCGCGCCGGTAATGAAGACCTGCATGGTAAGCACCCGGCGAAGTCATCTTGATCGGCAAGTCGTGCCGCCCGACGATCATGTCCATTCAAATTTTAAATGGACAGGTGTACATGACGGACGAAGTCGAGGTTGTCCAGGATGTGGTGCAGCCGACACGGCGCCGGCGGCATAGCAAGGAATTCAAGGAGACGGTCATTCGGGCGGCAATGCAGCCGAATGTGTCGATTGCGGCCGTGGCACTGCATTACCGGTTGAACGCCAACCTGCTGCGTAGCTGGGTTGCGGCGCGGGAGGAACGCGATGCCGCTGAAGCGGCCCGACAGGAATTGAATGTCTCGTCGCCGGAATTTGTGCCGCTGCAGATGCAGAATGGTGTTGCAGCGGCGACGCACATCGAGATCGAGGTACGCAGGGGCGCGACGGCGATCACGGTGCGCTGGCCACTGTCGGCCGCGAGCGACTGCGCAACGTGGCTGCAGGGGTGGTT
This sequence comes from Paraburkholderia sp. BR13444, assembly GCF_040948755.1. NCBI lineage: Bacteria > Pseudomonadati > Pseudomonadota > Betaproteobacteria > Burkholderiales > Burkholderiaceae > Paraburkholderia > Paraburkholderia sp. BR13444. The sequence goes on from NZ_JBFPKM010000006.1 coordinate 209,589, forward strand.
GCGTTGATTCGCATCGATGCCATCTGGCTCGCGACGGAGCCGGTCGACATGCGCGCCGGTGTCGATACGCTGCTCGCACGCGTGGTCAAGGTGTTCGGGTCAGTGAGGCCCCATCATGCCTACCTGTTTGCCAATCGGCACTCGACTCGAATGAAGGTGCTGGTCTACGATGGCCTGGGCATATGGCTTGCCGCACGGCGGCTGAACAAGGGGCGCTTCGTCTGGACGAACGGCGAGCAGGCGGTGAGCGTGGGGCTGAGCCCTGAACAGCTTCAGGCTCTGGTGATGGGACTGCCGTGGCGCACTCTCGCGCCGGATCACGCGATCACGGTGGTTTGAGCCCCGTAAGTACGTAAACTGTTTCCCTTGCTGCATCGCGCGCCGCTCTGGCAGACTGGTCGCCATGGACATACCCGCCGATCTCGACGCCCTCAGTACCGAACAGATACGCGAACTGAACGTGAAGCTGATGGCCGAGATCGCCGAGAAAGAAAGAGAGTTGCAGTACCGGCAAACACGTATCGACCAGCTTACGCACGAACTCTCGGTCATCAAGCGGCAGCAGTTCGGCAGGCGCAGTGAGCAGCTCAACAAGGGGCAACTGAGCCTGCTCGAGGAAGCGCTCGACGCGGATCTGGCGGCAATCGGGCTCGAGCTGCAGGGGCTGAAGTCCGGCGAGCAGGCAGGGACACCACGGCAACAGCCAAAGCGTGAACCGCTTCCTCCCGAACTGCCACGTACCGACATTCATTACGAGCCGGACAGTACGATCTGTACGTGCGGCTGCGAGCGCGTTCGCATCGGCGAGGACATCAGCGAGAAGCTGGATTACACGCCCGGCGTGTTCACGGTTGAGCGGCACATCCGGGGTAAATGGACGTGCAAGGCATGCGAGACGCTGGTGCAGGCTGCGGTGCCGCCGCACGTGATCGACAAGGGCATCCCGACCACCGGTCTGCTCGCTCAGGTGCTGGTCGCCAAGTACAGCGATCACCTGCCGTTGTATCGACAGGAGCGCATCTTTGCGCGGGCGGGTCTGGCGATCGCGCAATCGACGCTCGGCGGCTGGGTTGGCGCGTGTGGCGTGCGCCTGCAGCCCCTGGTCGATGCACTTCGCGAAGAGGTATTGCAGCACGCGGTACTGCATGCCGACGAGACGCCGGTACAGATGCTTGCCCCGGGAAAGGGCAAGACCCATCGAGCCTATCTGTGGGCGTACAGCACCACGCAGTTCGCCGATCTGAAGGCGGTGATCTATGACTTCGCCGATAGCCGCGCCGGCGAACATGCACGCGCATTCCTGGGCGAGTGGCGCGGCAAGCTGGCGTGCGACGATTACGGGGGCTACAAGTCCAGCTTCAGGAGTGGGGTCACAGAGATCGGGTGCCTGGCCCACGCGCGCCGTAAATTCTTTGACTTACACGTCAAGCACCAGAGCGAGCTGGCCGAGCCCGCGCTGCGATACTTCGGTGCGTTGTACGAAGTAGAACGCGACGCCGCACAACTCGAGCCCGATAGAAGACGTCTTGTGCGTCAGGAGCGGGCTCGCCCCATCGCCGACGAACTCCATGCATGGCTGCTCACGCAACGGCAGCGTGTGCCGGACGGATCCGGGATCGCCGCGGCACTCGACTACAGCCTCAAACGTTGGGAGGCGCTTACGCGCTATCTGGACGATGGACATGTGCCAGCCGATAACAACTGGGTCGAGAATCAAATACGGCCGTGGGCCCTGGGGAGGTCGAACTGGTTGTTCGCAGGATCTCTGCGTGCTGGAAAACGCGCGGCCGCGATCATGACATTGATCCGCTCTGCACAACTGAACGGACACGATCCGTTGGCTTACCTGAAGGACGTGTTGACGCGCTTGCCGACACACCGTGCCGCCGACATAGCGCAACTGCTTCCTCATCGCTGGACGCCGACCGCTGCTTGATCGTTTGATCGTTTGAGCGATCGCCCCAGTCAAGATGCCTTCCCCGGGTGCTTACGCTTCAGCACGCCCATTGCTGGCTGTATGAGCGCCGCATTCTGATACCCACAGAGCGGAAGCTGCGAGATTCCGGCCGTTCGATCTGGTCCGTGTAGATTTCGTCGTTGAGTTTGGCTACTTTGGTGCCCACCAAATGAATGGTGGACGCAACAGTGGACAGCTCTCCTCAATCCAAACGGTCCAAGCGACCCAATTTTTCGGTCGAGTTCAAGCGACAGATCGTCGAGGCGACGCTCAAGCCTGGCGCGTCGGCTGCGCTCATCGCTCGCGAGCACGACATCAACGCCAATCTGCTGTTCAAATGGCGTCGTCATTATCTTGCCGGCGATTTCGGCGTGCCCGACGTGCCGTTGCCAGAGGCGCCTGCACTCAACTGGTGCCGGCGTGCCCCTCGTCGAACAGCGCCGGCTCCTAGGAGGTAGAATGCGGCGACGTCCGGCTACGCCTGAGCGCTGACACGCCCATCGGTAAGCGCCCGCTTATCCCATCTTGAGTTGCGTTGAGAGTCTTGGGAGCATCGTGTCCACTTAAATAGGTGGACCGTGAACACTATTGACGAAGCAGCGGCACCAGGCCGTCGTCGTCGCCGGCGCTACAGCGTCGAGTTCAAGGCTCAGGTTGTGGCAGCTTGCCAGAGGCCCGGGGTGTCGCTCGCGGCGATCGCGTTGCACCACAAGCTGAACGCCAATCTGCTTCGACGTTGGGTCGAGCAGGCCGAAACGAACGATTGCGTGCTCGTGGCGCGTAGCGACCTGGCAGCGCCATTGGCAGCGGCGCCAGCACCGGAATTTGTACCGCTGCCACTTGAGACGCGAAACACGCGTACAACTGAGATTCGCGTCGAGGTGCGTCGCGCGGACCAGTCGATCACGGTTAGCTGGCCAACCTCGGAGGCAGCGCAATGCGCCGCGTGGCTACGCGAGTGGCTCGCATGATCCGCATTGACCAGGTGTGGCTGGCAGTTGACCCGCTGGACATGCGGGCCGGCTTTGATACGGCACTGGGTCGGGTAATCTCCGTGTTCGGCGCCGCGCATCCGCACCATGCGTACCTGTTCGCCAACCGGCGGGCCAACCGTCTGAAGGTGCTGGTACACGATGGGATTGGCATCTGGCTGGCAGCGCGACGGCTGAATCAGGGGCAGTTCACCTGGCCGCACGCTGGTAGCGAGCCAAAGCAACGCGCGCTCACACAGGAACAACTGGCCGCTCTGGTGGTGGGTTTGCCATGGCAGCGCATCGGCGCGGACGGTGTGATCCGTGTCGTTTGAGGACGTTCGGTACGTATACGGTCGCGCTTTCGCGCTCTCCGGGGTTCTGGCAGACTCGTCTGCATGAACTTGCCAGCCGACCTCAACGCTCTTAGCCCGGAACAGTTGCGTGCGCTCGCCACACAACTGATTGCGCGTGTCGAGGACCGGGACAGGGAGATTGAGGAGAAGACCCGGGAGGTCGGCGAGAAGGATCGGGAGCTGCGCTACCGGCAGACCCGCATCGACCAGTTGACCCACGAGATCTCGATTCTCAGGCGCCATCAGTTCGGCAGGCGCAGCGAGCAGCTCAGCAGCGATCAGATGAATCTGCTGGATGAGGCGATTGACGCGGATCTCGCCGCCATTGAAGCTGAGCTCGAGCAACTTCAGCCGCAAGCCGCAGCCGAGCCGCTACCCCAGCAACCGAAGCGTGCAGCGCTGCCGGCGCAATTGCCGCGCACAGAGATTCGCCACGAGCCGCAGAGCACCGTATGCCAGTGTGGCTGCGAGCGCACGCGCATCGGCGAGGACATCAGGACATCAGCGAGAAGCTCGACTACACACCGGGCGTGTTCACCGTGGAGCGGCATGTCCGTGGCAAGTGGGTGTGCAGAAACTGCGAAACACGGATTCAGGCCGCGGTGCCTGCGCACGTCATCGACAAGGGCATTCCGACTGCGGGACTGCTGGCCTCAGTGCTCGTTGCCAAATACGCTGACCACCTTCCCCTGTATCGTCAGGAGCAGATCTTTGCGCGGGCGGGCGTCGCGATACCGCGCTCGACATTGGGCGCATGGGTCGGTACGTGCGGCGTGCAACTACAACCGCTGCTCGACGCGCTGCATGAGGAAATCCTGCAGCAGGGTGTGCTGCACGCGGATGAGACGCCGGTACAGATGCTCAGTCCCGGCAAAGGCAAGACACATCGCGCGTATCTATGGACGTATACGCCGACGCACTACAGTGAGCTGCGCGCCGTGGTCTACGACTTCGCCGACAGCCGTGCAGGCGAACATGCCCGCGCGTTCCTCGCTGGCTGGCAGGGCAAACTGGTATGCGACGACTACAGTGGATACAAGGCTGGATTCCAGCAGGGCATCACTGAAATTGGATGTGCTGCGCACGCGAGACGCAAGTTCTTCGATCTGCACGCCAATCACAGCAGTCAGATCGCTGCGCAGGCGCTGCCGTTCTTCGCTGCGCTTTACGACATCGAGCGCGACGCTGCAGTGCTACAAGCCGAGGAACGCCACAAGCTTCGACAGAGTCGGGCCAAGCCGGTCTGCGACGCACTTCACGAATGGATGAAGGCGCAGCGCAAGCTGGTGTCGGAAGATTCGGCGATTGCCAAAGCGCTGGATTACAGTCTTAAACGATGGGATGCGCTGACCCGCTATCTCGATGACGGTCACGTGCCTATACACAACAACTGGGTCGAAAACCAGATACGACCTTGGGCCATCGGCAGGTCGAACTGGCTGTTCGTCGGTTCGCTTCGAGCCGGGCAGCGAGCCGCGGCCATCATGAGTCTGCTACGTTCAGCGCAACTGAATGGGCACGAACCACATGCCTATCTGAAGGACGTCCTGACGCGACTGCCAACCCACAAGGCCAGCGATATCTCAACATTGCTGCCTCATCGCTGGCAGCCCGCGGATCCTATCCGCTAGTTCAATTCGTCAAGACGGGTTTGCCGGCCGCTTACCCTGCATGCCCGACCCGCATCTTTAGTTAGAGATGCGCCGGCGCTGCGGCAGTACACTTGGGAACAGAGCGGTACTCGTTCGTGCCTCCAGGCACGTATCGAGCTGCAAACTAAATATCGGAGCCTGCTGTGCCCAAGTCATCACTGATCTCCGTCGTCGATGACGACCAGTACTTTCGCGACGCCTTGCGAAGACGGCTCGAGTTGCACGGCTAACCGTCGCGGTGTTCCAGTCTGCGACAGAATTCCTTGCTTCCGCGCAACTGCACGCCACCGCCTGTCTCGTCGCTGACATTCATATGCCAGCCATGACGGGTGCCGAGCTTTACGAGCATCTAATCGCGACGGGGCATGCCATCCCGACGATCCTGATCACAGCCTATCCCCAAGATAGCGTCCGCCAACGCATGTTGAGTCTGGGCGTTCGCTGCTATCACAAGCCATTGGACGCGGCCGTCCTGATCGATTGCCTTAATTGCGCCTTCGCGCGAGACAAGACGCCCGGAGGCGCGCCCCTTAATTGCGCCTTCGCGCGAGACAAGACGCCCGGAGGCGCGCCCTATACCCGCCTCCCGCCCGACTGGCGGTTGTCAAGCTGCTGGCATCGGAGGCCGCGATCTCGATGGAGTCATGCGCTCTGCACCGTAACCTTGCCGAACGCGAGGCGCCTTGTGGACGCCAACATTAGTTGGCTTTATTTTCGGGAAACTGATGTTGGAGTTCGTAGATTCTGCTAATGGTGTCCGTTAGAGCGCTAATCGTGTCCATTAATCTACTAGCGCGGCTTTTTTGATCGGAACGCGAACACTCTGCGCGGAACGGCTACTTGGCACCATACGACACTTCGGTCGTCGACGCCCAAACTGGTTTTGATAAGGATTTCAACGCAACTCAGCAAAGACCCACCCTGTATGACGTTTTCGTTCGCCTCAATAGATCGGCACTGCCCCAGCATCGAAATACTTTACCTTCCGCAATCTCGCTTGCCGCCGCCATTGGCTCGCGCGCCTGTCGCGTCGACCGACAGCCACATTAGCCGAATTAGAGGACATGGCGAACGCGCAAGCAGAATTAGCGAACATCTTGCCGTTCACTCGTTGCCTAAACGCAACGGGTGACGAACTGGCAATCTTGCCTGGTCGCCATACCTGGCGGGCCCTGCGGCTCCTCTCCCATTAGCAACTACTGCGGACATCGCTAGCAGAATTAACGGACACCAACAGTTGGTGTTGTCGACAAGCTAGTCGGGCGCATTGGAACGCCGGAGGTACAGCGAACCCATCCGGCGGATGGCCGCAGCACGGCCATTCGCTTCCCGGCGAAACGCGTTATTTCCCGTATGTGGTCGTAGACGAACGGCTGCGTGGATCTGGAGATTTACATCATATCGACGGGCTTCGACCGCTCAACGCCGTGAGGACTGCTTCCTGCTCGACAGGAAGTTACAATCGTGGTCTCACCACAGCAGAGAAATATGCAGATGAAAGATGCGTTCGAACGGCGCGCCCTGTTGCTGCACCTGGCAGAAGTATTGGAGGCAGTGAATTGGGCCATTAATCACGATGTGAACGACAAGACGGTGCACGAACTTGCGGCAACGAATGAACCGCTCACGCGCTTTCCGTTGCTGCGAAACGTGTCGGCGCACATGACGTCGATGGAGTTTGCGCGGCGTGCTACAAGCGCGTTTGTCGAATGGCCGCGCGAACTGCTGGAGCCTGAGTTGAACCGCAAGCGCCTCGCTTCCACGGTCCAGCGCAACCTGTTTGAGGGCAACGCGGAGGGATGGGGCGCGTACGTCGCCGGGTTAAGGGCCGAGGTTCCGTGGTTTGGCGTCGGCTTGCGGTTGTTGAGAGAAAGCGAGGACGCGCGTTCCTCGTCGACGGCAGTGTTCCCGGACCGCGTGGTCGCGAAAGAAGTCGTCGTCGACAGCGAAGCGGCGCGTAATGTCGAACCGGTCGCGAAAGAGCACGTAAGCGTTGAAACCAGCCAACGTATCTATCCCACGTGGCCGTGGAAGTCCTGAGTTCTGCGCGCGCGCGGGCGATGGTGTGCTATTGCGCTCCGCGCCTCGGCCGGGAGAATCACGTGCCTGTGGGCAGTATCCCTGGGCGCAGCAGATTGGCCAGGTAGCGGGCATCTGTCTCGTCGCCGCTGTGCTTGAGGCCATCGCATTTCTCGATCGCAGTGGTGTTGGCCAGGTGCCCGATGAAGCCGACGGCCTGCAGCCGATCCATCAGCCAGTACCAACCAGGAATCCGACGTTCTTTGTGACCGTGTAGTAGATAGCCGCTTCGTCTGCAAGCATCATCTGCCTCTGGAGTGACGTCGCAACCCTGAAGTACCGGTCGATCGGCGTTTCCTCGCCGCGTTTCGGCCGGTTGCCTCGCGACGCGCAGCAGACGTCACGGATCAGGTACGTCGGTACGGCCGGCGATGAGGTCGAAGGTTCCTGTAGGGAAAGACAACTATAATGGCGCGGTCTATTCACTTTCGGACCGGTGGCATGATGTGTCCCTCATGCTACGCGAGAGAATCGGTGTCCTGATTATTTGTCCGACCTATCTCTTCTCGCGCTGGTCGACTCGTTCAACATGCATACCCAGTTTCGCCTTCTCCCCGCGGCTGCCGTTCTTGCACTTGCGGGCGCAATGTCTGCGTGCTCGACGCCGAAACCGCTTTACCAGCAGGAGCAGTTCGACTCGGCCGACAGCCCCTATATGCACAAGTTCGAAGCAACGGCGGATTCCACCTGCGAAGCCGCCCGCCGCGCGTTACTAAGCCAAGGGTATATCGCCAGTCCATCGAAGTCGGATTCGGTCGACGGATCGAAGAATTTCCAGCCCAGCAACGATTCGCATGCGGTGATAGAAGTCCACGTCGTCTGCACCGCTGACGATCCGAAGAGCAGCCACAGCACCGCATATGTGAATGCAGTGCAGGATCGCTATGCGCTGAAAAAGAGCAATACGTCGGCGAGCGTCGGCCTGAGCGTGTTCGGATCCTTGTCGCTTCCGATCGGTTCGAGTGATGACTCGATGGTGAAGGTCGCGAGTGAGACGATTCCAGCAGGGGTCTTCTATCAACGTTACTTCGCGCTCGTTCAACATTACCTGAAAGTGGACGCGGTCCAACCTGACCCTGCCGTCGCCACGACCCCGGCTGCGGCTGCGCGTCCGGCTGCCGCTACTACTATGGCTGCGGCGCCAGGCCAGCCACAGGCCCTGTCGCCGATCACCGATGCTCTGCCGCCGATCGGCGCATCGGCGGCCGCTGGCAATCCGCAAAATGCCGCGAACGTGAAGTAAGGGTCACCGATATCGCGAGTTGCCGCTGCCGTTGCTGCGTTCGCGCTATCGACTCAGCGGATCACCCATGCGCAGTTGCATGTAAAGCTCATTCAACTCGAAAGGGCCGGCAGCAACTCGACCCGCGGCGCGGATCTGCACTATCTGGACGACGTCCACGCCGCTGAAGCCAAGGTGGCTGAGTTCAGGCTTTCAACACCCCGAAGATCTCACCCAACATCGTCTTCGCGTCGCCGAACAGCATGCGATTGTTGTCCTTGTAGAAGAGCGGGTTGTCTACGCCGGCATAGCCCGAGGCCATGATCGACGAAATCGCATTGGTCACGCTCATCAGCGGCATGTGCAGCGCCGGCGTGACGTTCCAGATCACCATGTAGCCGACGAAGCAGGCCAGCACGAACACCGTGAAGTGCGACAGGAACGCGGCCGGCGCAAACTGGCCGACCAGCAGGAAAGCCAGTGCGCCGAGAGCGAAGACGACGGCAAGGGTCCTGGCCGACATCGGCTCGCCGGCGCCGCGGCCATGGCCTTTCGGCGTGGCCACCGCTGGCGGCGGCGTCTGAGGCTTCGGTGCGGCGGCCGCCTGCTTGATCGGGGGCGGCGGCCAGGTGACGTTGCCTTCCTTGATGACCGTGAGGCCGCGGATGGCATCGTCGTCGAAGTCGACATTGATCTTGCCGTCCTTGGTCTTGCACAGCTCCTCGACCACGCGCAGCAGGTTGGATGCATTAAGCGTGGACGACAGCCGGGCGAGGCGCGAGGCGGGTTCCGTATAGCCGACGATGGTCACGCAGTGGCGCACCACCGCCTCGCCGGGCACGGTCAGTTCGCAGTTACCGCCCTGCTCCGCTGCCATGTCCACGATCACGCTGCCCGGCTTCATCGACAGCACCATCTCGGCCGTGATGAGCTTCGGCGCCGGCTTGCCGGGAATCAGCGCGGTCGTGATGATGATGTCCGCGTCCTTCGCCTGCTGCGCGTACATCGCGCGCTGCGCCTGCTGGAAGCCCTCGCTCATGACCTTGGCATAGCCGCCGCCCCCCGAGCCTTCCTCTTCCTAGTCCACCTTGACGAATTCGCCACCCAGGGACTTGACCTGGTCGGCCACCTCGGCGCGCGTGTCGTTCTACAACACTGGCCACGGTCATCTCGGCTGGACTCTTTCGGCTGCCACCGCAGCCGCATTGGGCAGAATCGTTTGTGATCAACTGCCGATCGACGGCAGCTGAGAGGCCTTTCGCTGGTCGGACCGGAACTGATTGGCGTGTGGTGCTGCAACGCATTTCGCTTCGTGATTGGGCATAGAAAGTCCCCATCGCGATCGGTCTGCCGAAAAAGGCGAATTGATCCACTTACGCGCTCATGCGCCGCCCGCGACGGGCGCGCTACGCCGTTTCCGGAGCCCGTAAGGGCAATCAAGGCGAAGCATGCCTAGGTCCATCATTCGTCGCCCTTTGCCTGATGGATCAAGTCTCGCGTAGAGTCAGTTCGACATGCTTGAGGCGCCGTGTAATTCGCTCGACGAACTCCAACGTCACGTGCGGCAAAGCACGCTGATTCGGGACGATGATGCCGACAGTGAGCGCGTTCGCGTTTGCATCGTCGAGCGGACGCCAAACCACGTCGCCGCGCGACAGTTCGTCGAGGAAAGCCAGTTTGGAAAAAAACGAAATGCCGCGGCCGGACGCGATCAGCCGCTTGAGGAGTGTCGTCGAGTTGCAGGTCACGCTGGGTTGCAACGTTTCCCAGTACTCGGCGAAGTCGGTCGTGACAACGCCCTGGATCGGCGAGCGGCCTTCGAGTCGTAAAAACGCATGGCTGCGGCACTCGTCGAAGCTGATTCGCTCCTTCTTCGCGAGCGGATGCGAAGACGCCATCACCACGCCCGGCGGTAGCGGCACTTCCGCCACCACATCGAGGCCCGCGGGCAGCTTTGTGATGTACGAAATGCCGATGTCGTACTCGCCGCTCACGAGCCTCGACGGCACATCGTGCGGAGGCACCGCAACGATCGAATAGGTCACGGCCGGATAGACGTCCGAGAATTCCTCGACCGTGGCTGGCAGAAAGTCCACGAACAGCGAGTCCATCGCAGCGACCGACACGTGTCCCTTGCGTTCGCCCTTCAGATCGTCGAGTTCGCTGCGCATCAGATGGAAATCGTTCAGCGTCGCGCGAATGTGCTGCAGCACGCGTTCGCCGGCCGCGTTAAGGCGAATGCCGTTCGGCAGCCGGTCGAACAGTTCGGTGCCCATCTCGGCTTCGAGCTTCAGGATCTGGCGGTTCACCGCGCTGGACGCGACGTAAAGGTTCTGTGCCGCCTTGCGGATCGAACTGCACCGCGCCACTTCGACAAAATATTTCAGGACGTTCGCATGCATCGTGTTGCCTCAATTCGTGACCCGCACCGGCCACGCCGCGACCTCGGGATGATCGCAGGCTACCTTACCGACGTCGCACGCGCCACCCGGTGAACCGAGGGCACTCACCCCGGCGCCGAAGAACTCGCGGTTTACGGCGGCGAATGCTGCCTCCGCGGGCGGGAGTTCTTCGTCGTGGTAAATGGCCTCGGTTGGGCACACCGACACGCACACCCCGCAATTGATACATTCTTCGGGATGAATGTAGAGCGTACGCTCGCCTTCGTAGATGCAGTCGACCGGGCAGCATTTCACGCATGCGCCGTCTTTCACGTCGATGCAAGGCGAGGTGATGACGTAGGCCATCAGCTTCCGCTCCAGCAAGGCTTGCGTTTTTCCCGGAAGGCGCGCACGCCTTCGTGTGCGTCCTCCGATTGAAGCGCGGCAACCAGCGCGGGCAGCCGCAGCGCCTGCGCTTCCGACGCTGACAGCGTGGAGGTGCGCCTGACCACCTGCTTGATTGCCTGCAACGACAGCGGCGCGCATGCAAGCACGGCGTCGACCCAACGCTGGACAGCGGCATCGAGTTCGGCGCGCGGCACGACCTCGTTGACGAGGCCCATGTCGAGCCCCTCGCGTGCGGAGACCCTCCGGCCGGTCAAAAGCATCGCCATCGCCTGACGGTATGGAATCTGACGTTGCAGCAGTGTCATGCCGCCGTCGAGCGGCATACGGCCGACAAGCGCCTCGGGCAAGCCGAAACTCGCCTCGTCGCACGCAATCACGAGATCGCACCCCAGCACCATTTCGAAGCCGCCGCCGAGCGCATAGCCGTTGACACGCGCGATCACCGGCACGTTCAGGGTCTCGCGCAGCGCGATGCCACCGAACCCGCCGGGACGCGGCGCGGCCCAGTATTCAAGGCCGCTCGTCGACGGATTCTTCAGGTCCGCGCCGACACAGAACGCCCGCTCACCCTCGCCGGTCAGAACCACGACGCGCACGTCGTGGCTATGCTCCAGCTCGGTCCAGATGCGTTGCAGTTCGGCTTCGGTCGCAAGGTCGACGGCGTTGAGCGCATCGGGCCGCGCGAGCGTCACGGTGGCAACATGCTGATCGATCACCAGACGGACGCTCATGCCGCCTCCGTGGCGACGCCGCCGCGCAATTGCCGAAGCACTTCCTCGGTGTGCTGTCCGAGCTTCGGCGGGGCGCGCAGCAAGCCAACCGGCGCGAGCGACATCTCGATCGGACTGCCGATGAAACGCACGGGCTGCCCTTCGCCTTCGCCTTCGATGATCAACTGGTTATGCAGCGTTTGCGGATCGACGAGCGCTTCGCGCAGATCGCGTACCGGCGCGCACAGCAGATCCTGCTCTTCGAGCCGCGCCAGCCAGAAGGCGCGCGTGTTGCTCGCGAAGCGCTCGCGGAAGATGCCTTGCAGCACCGCCTTGTGGACGAACTGCTGCTCGAGGCTGCAAAAGCGCGGATCGGTGGACAGGTCGTCGATTTGCAGCGCCGCGCAGATGTCGCGCAACGGATTCGCCTTGAAGGCGCCGACCAGAACGAGCGCACCGTCCTGCGTATCGAATACGCCAGAGAGCGGCATCGCGGCCCAGTTCACTTCGGAGTCGGCCATCATGATCATCGCGGCTTCCTGCATCTGCATCGCGAGCATCGAGTTGTAAAGCGAGACGTTGACCTTTTGCCCTTCGCCGGTGCGCTCGCGATGCAGCAACGCGAACAGAATGCCTTGCACCATGTGCATGCCGGCCGAATAGTCGGCGAGCGCAGTCGGGTACACGGAGATGGGCAGCGAGTCGTCGGCGCGACGCGCCATCACGCCGCTCATCGCCTGCGCGAGCACGTCCTGCCCACCCTTGTGCGCATACGGGCCGGTTTCTCCAAAGCCCGAGCCCGCCGCGTAGATGATCCGCGAGTTGAGGCGGCGGCAATCTTCATAGCCGAGACCCATGCGGTCCATGACGCCTGGGCGAAAATTGCTGACGACCACATCGGCCTCTGCAATCATGGTCTTGAGCGCCGCCATCGGCCCAGCGTCGCGTAGATCGAGCTCCACGCTGCGCTTGTTGCGGTTCAGACTGCAGAAGATGGGGTTGTCCGCACCGGCCACCGGCTCGAACGTCGAGCGGCTCAAGTCGCCCGCGCCCTTTCTCTCGATCTTGATCACATCCGCGCCGTAGTCCGCGAGCATCTGGGTGCAGACCGGGCCCATCATGACTTGCGTCAGATCGATGACGCGCACGCCGGAGAGCGGCAAGTCGTGGGTCTTGTTCGTGTTATGCGCGTCGCTCATGCTGCCTCCCTCGCATCGACGTGAACGGCAAGCGGCGGGACGTCGGCGTTGCGGCCGGTCTGGTCACCGGGATCCGCGCCCTGCGTGCGCAGTGTTTTCTGCAGCGCGCGCACATCGACGTTGCGCACTGATACGCCCGCGCCGAGCGCAAGCGCGGCGGCGACGCCGGCGGCTTCACCCATGGCCATGCACGGCGGAATCTCGCGCGACATTTTTTGTGCCTGCGACGTTGCCGAGTAGTGCCGGCCCGCGACCAGCAAATTGTCGATCTGCTTCGGCAACAGCACACGATACGGCATGTAATAGTCGCGTCCGCGTGCAATGCTGTCATCGAAACGGGTGCGCTGCGCGAGATCTTCCTTGGTCATCACATATTCGCCTTCGAGCAGGCGGGTCTGGCGCACGCCCGTCTGCGGCGCGACGTCGATCACGTAAGCCTGCTCGAAGCCGGGCAGCTTCTCACGCACGAAATCGACGACCGCGTGAATATGCTTGCGGCCTTGCACTTCGGCACGCGTCAAGTCCTCGGGCTTGAGGCCGTCGAGACCGGCCATGTGCGGGCAGTTGCACCACACGACGCCCGGCAGCGGCGTCTTGAGCCACCAGTAACCCCACGAGCCGCCGAGAATGCGCTTGATCTGGCGATCAAGCGCCGCAAACGCTTCCGGCTCCTCGGCTTCAAAGCGCTCGGCCGCCTCGGTGTCCACGCCGCCGAGACGGAACACCGTTGTCGTGATATAAGTGCCACCCACATGCGGTACGCCGGCCGACGCCGCGACATCGAGGTCGCCGGTCGCGTCGATCACGATATCCGCGAGGATGGCTTCGCGGCCGCTTTTCGTATCGCAGATGACACCCTTCACCTGGCCATCCTCGACTAGCGTGCGCGAGAACCACGAGTGCAAACGCAACTGAATGCCAAGCGATTCCACCATCTCAAGCGCGACGCGCTTCATTGCATCGGGATCGAACGCAGCCGCGAAGCACACGGGATGCGGCGTCTTCTGGCTGTGAAAATCGAACGTGCCCCAACGGCCCCACTGGCGATACGCGGCGGGATCCTCGCCCCATTCGTGCGAACGCGGGAACATGGCGAGCTTGCGCGCCGCCATGCGCTCAATGAAGGTCATGCAGATGCCGCGCACCGAAATTTCCTGAAGGTGGTTGTCCCACATGTCGTCGAGCACCAACACCATGCCGCCCGAAGCAAGACCGCCGAGGTGGTTGTAGCGCTCCAGCAGGGTCACCTGCGCGCCATTGCGCGCCGCGCCGATCGCCGCCGATAGGCCCGCGGGGCCGCCGCCGACCACGACGACGTTTGCTTTTGCCGCCACGCGCACATCGCGCGCGGGTTCCTGAATCCACTCGCTGATCATATTCATTTCGTCTCCTATCGGAATGGGGTGTGTCGCTCGTTGTCAAAGGGCGCCGTCGGGCTGCCACCGGATTAACCAGCGCTCGAGCACGGCGATTACGAGGAAAAAGAGGCCAGACAGGACGGCGCTCATGATGATCGCCGTGTACAACAAGGCCGAATCGAAGCTGTAAGTTGCCTGAATGATCATCGCGCCGATACCTTGCGTCGCGCCGATCCATTCGCCGACCACCGCACCGATTACTGACATGGATGCGGCGATACGCAGCGCGGAGAACAGATAAGGCAATGAGGCGTACAAGCGCAGCTTGAAGAAGATCTCCCGCTTGCTTGCCGACAGGATCTGCATCAGTTCCATCGCCTGCGGATTCACCGCCTGTAGTCCGCGGACCATGTTCACGAGCGTCGGAAAGAAGCAGACAATTGCCGCAATCGTGATCTTCGGCTCCAGACCGTTGCCCATGATCAGCACGAGGATCGGAGCTTTTGCGACCACTGGGATCGAGTTGATCATCACCGCGACCGGGTAGAAGATGTCCTGCAATGTCTTGTTGTGCACGAAGACGGTAGCAAGCAGGATCGCTGCGAAATTGCCGATCAGGAAGCCCCCGGCCGCCTCGATGGCGGTCGGCACCAGGTTCTGAAGCAGCACGTCGCTCTTACTGAAAAGCGTTTGCAGCACGAGCAGCGGTGAGGGTGCGATAAACGGCTTGACATGAAAGCCCGCCACGATTGCCCACCACGCGAACAGCAACCCCGCGACACCGATCGCCGGCAGGACGCGGGCGCGCCACACTTGCTGACGACGGCGCGCGAGCCAGGCCTGCGCTTCAGGATCGGCCGTCTGGGAGGACAGGTTCAATTGCATTTCGGACGTGGCCATCAGCAGGTCTCCAGTACGCGCCGCAGATAGGCGGCGAGATCGACGAATTCGCGGCTCTCGCGAATATCGAGCGTGCGGTCTTCAGGCAGCGTCACCGGCACGATCTCCTTCACGCGGCCGGGGTTGGCCGCCAGCATCAGCACGCGCTGACCGAGAAACGCCGCTTCATAAATGCTGTGCGTGACGAAGAGCGTGGTGAGGCCCATGTCCTTCCACACCCGACGCAGTTCTTCGTTCAGCCGGTCGCGCGTGATTTCGTCGAGCGCGCCGAACGGCTCGTCCATCAGCAGCACTTTCGGATCGCTCACGAGCGCGCGCGCAATCGCAACGCGCTGTCGCATGCCACCCGACATCTCATGCGGGTAAGCGTCCTCGCGACCCTTGAGACCAACGAGTTCGAGCAGTTCGCGCGGCGTGGCGCGGCCCGAACGAGCCTTGCCGCCCGCAACTTCAAGCGGCAATTGCACGTTCTGGATGGCCGTGCGCCACGGCAACAGCGCAGCATCCTGAAACACAAAACCGATGTCGCGACGCTCGCGTGCCATTTGCGGCGCGGCGCCGAGCACACTGATCTCGCCACGGCTCGGCTTGATGAGGTCGGCGACCACCCGCAGGAACGTCGACTTCCCGCAGCCCGAAGGACCCAGCAAGGTAAGGAATTCGCCCGTGGCGACGTCGAGGCTCAACCCTTCGATCGCTGTCACGCTGCGCCGCTCGGTGAAGAAGCGCACGTTGATGTTGCGGCAACTGATCGACAGTCCCGCCTCTGGCGACACGCCGAAGGGCGAACCGGTCTGCTCCGCGCGCGGCGGATTCATAGTGGCAGCATGCATGGATTACACCGTGAGGCGAGAAGATTGGGTGGCCTTGAGCACGTCCATCGTCATCACGTCCTCGACCTTCGGCTGATGAGCGCGGAATTGTCCTAGTTGCCCAAACATCGTGATCTGTTCCTCCCAGACCCTCGTATCCATCGTGCCCCACCCCTGGGTCTTGGTGGTCTGGTTGAACGCGTAGCTCATCAGCGAATCAATGGCGACCCGTTCGTCGGCACGGTTCAGATTCGGGTATTCCTGGATGAGCAGATCGACGGCCTGGTCGCGGTGCGCATTGGCGTAGTTCCAGCCGCGCGCCGTTGCCCGCAGAAAGCGCGCGACAGTGTCGGGATGATCCTTGAGGGTATCGGTTCTCGCGTAGTACGGCAGCGCATAGAGGCGCACACCCGTATCCCACAGCCGCAAGTCGACACGTTCCGCTCCGAGCGGCTTGAGCGCCGTGGTGTTGGTTTGCCAGCCTGTCACCGCATCCACCTGACCGCTCAGCAGCGGGATCATGTCGGCGCCGATCGGCACGATGTTGACCTGGCTTTCCTGAATCCTGTTCTTCGCCAGCAGCGCCTTTAGGAGCACCATGCCAGTGGACTGGATGCCGATACGCTTGCCGATCATGTCCTGCGGCGTATGTATCGGATTCTTTGCGAGCGAAAAGAAGGTGTAAGGATGCTGCTGAAGCCCGACCGCGATGCACTTGATCGGCAGGCCCTCGGAGACCGCCAGCATGATCGACGGGCTTGATGAGATCTCGCCGGCTTCGAAACGACCCGAGGCAACCATCGCCACCCCATCGATGTTCGGTCCGCCCGGCTGGATATGGAAATCGATCCGCTCCTGCTCGAAATAGCCGAGCCGCTTTGCCACTACTTCGCCAACCTGGTTGCCGCCCGGCACCCAGCCGAGCTGCATGTTGACTGTTGTCCTGTCGCCGGCAAACGCACGCACCGAAAGAAGTGCGCCCGTTGCAGCCATGCCGCCCGCCGCAAGTGTCATACACAGCAAACGCCGGCGAGCGGCATTCTCGACTACTGACATCTTTACCTCCGATGGTCCTTCACGGGTTCAAGAATCTGGCCTTTTTGTCCGCGGTGTTGCGGTTGAACCCATTCTCAGCAGCCAAAAGTGTCCCCGCAAGCATCAATTTTGACGCCCAGCGATGCCAAAATTAGAGCGGCAGTCCGACGCGGAGTTTGTGCGATAGGCGCGAGACCGTGCGCGATTCGTGCACCTTCGGCGCACGGACGCGCGAAAAATCAGTTCACCCGGAGTCAAATTCAGTGCTAGGCGGCGCGAATTTTGTTCCGCAAGAATCTGCTCGAAGACGGTGGAAGCGCTGATTTCTGCCCGCAGAGTTGCAAGCCTCGTTCACATTCAAGCCGCAGTGACTCAGGCGTGCCGCGGAGCAGGATGAAGTTCGCAGAAGCGTCTATCAGACAGCCACTCACTTCGTCGTCCTCATTTTATAAGTGGTTCGCATACCAATTTTCACGTGCACGCAAGCACCCAGGGGAATCATGAATCGACGTGTCTTTGTTGCCGCCGTAGCCGCACTTGCCTGCCAGGTCGCATCCGCCCAAAGCAGCGTGACGCTGTATGGCCTGATCTCTACCGGCATCGTCTATGCGAACAATCAGAAAGGAACCGACAAGCAGGGGCACGCCACGTGGCAGTTTGCAAGCGGGCCGATGCAGACGCCTCGCTGGGGCATGAAGGGCGTGGAAGATCTCGGCGGCGGCCTGAAGGCGGTCTTCACGCTGGAAGGCGGCTACAACCTGGGCAACGGCACTCTGTCGCAGGGCGGCCGGCTATTCGGGCGGCAGGCTTTCGTCGGTTTATCGTCGAAAGCGTTTGGCACGGTGACATTCGGCCGCCAATATGACGAAGCCGTCACGCTATGTGTGTTCTCATCGGCCTGCCAGTTTGCTGCTTACGGCGCGCCTATCGGCGACAGCGACAACGTGTTCGACACCTTCCGCATCAACAACGCAGTGCAGTACAAGAGCGTCGAATACCGTGGCCTCCAGTTCGAAGGGCTGTATGGTTTCTCGAACAAGGCGGGCGGCTTCTCGGACAACAGCGCGTACAGCGCGGCCGCGCAGTATAAGAACGGACCGCTGTCGCTTGGGGTGGCGTACCTTCAGGTCGACATGCCGAATGACCCCAACAATCCCAATGGCGCGGTGGTCGGCGATTACGGGTTCTCATCACCGTTCGTCACGAATCCGGCTACCGCTGCCGGCGTAAGCAAGCAACGGATGTTCGGTGCGGGCGGCGCATGGGCGTTTGGATCAGCGAACCTTTCGCTGCTCTACACCAATGTGCGATTCGAATATCTCGATGCCTCCCGCCTCACGCTTCAGAACGCTCAGATTTCATTGACCGATTACGTGCGTCCCGATCTGATGCTCGGCGCCGCGTACATCTTCACGACTGGACAATATCATCCGCAGGACAATAGTCCGAAGTGGCATCAGGTGAACGTCGGTGTCGACCACCTGCTAAGCAAGAGGACCGATTTGTTCCTTGTCGGCATTTACCAGAAGGCGGCCGGAGACGCACAACACGCGCAGATCTACACGCTGTCGCCGTCCACCACCAAGACGCAGGTTTCCGCGGTGATCGGCATGAGGCATAAGTGGTGAGCTTCGGACCAAACGGAGAGCGAGCCACTGCGCCCTCCCCCGCGAACCGCGCTTTGTAACATCATCTTTAAAGGAAATTGAATGATCGATGCGCGATCGGCGCGCCGGGCAACACACCGCTCGTTGCGCTGTACACGAGCGTCTTCAACGGTGGCTCGGGGTATGCACCGGGCACCCAGGCGCAGTCGCTCGCCTACAGCCTCGATCACGGCGCGACCTGGCGGCCCTGCGCGCACAATCCCGTACTCATGCTCGATCCCGAATCGAAGCAGTTCCGCGACCCGAAAGTGTCGTGGTACGCGCCGGGCGGGTACTGGCTGATGACGACCGTCGTCGCCGACGCGCACGTGGTGAAGCTGTACCGGTCCGGCGATCTGATCCACTGGACGTTCCTGAGCGATTTCGCGCTGCCGGACATCCCGCACGACGGCGCGCTGTGAGAAATGCCGGACCTCGTGCCGCTGGCGCTCGACGGCGATCCCCGGCGCATCAAGTGGGTGATGATCGTCAACATAAATCCGTGGTCGATCGCGGCTCGGTCGAAGTGTTCGACAACGGCGGCCGCGCCGCACTCACGGACCCGCCACGTGACGCGGACCGCGTCGCTGTATTTTCCGAACACGGCAGCGCAACCTGCGAAATTCCACCCTCCTCATGACCTCGTCATGCGCGCGTACGATGCGATCATTGCTGCCATTTCTTGAGCAGCGGGCGTTAGTGGAACGCTTGCGCGCTGAAGGAGGCTAACGGTGGATTCGGCCGGTGTTTCGGCGATGGCAATCGACGTGAGTTCTCCGCCGAACAGCCTATGCCGAGTGACGACTGATGGCTCCAGCGACAACCAGTCGGTTTCGACGATCAGATGCAGCGTGTCGAACAGTGCCTCGGTGGTGGCAACGATGCGGGGCGGCGTCAGGCCGCGTTCGACAAACAGGTCCGTTAGGCGGTTGACGGGCGGCGCGGTGGCCGCACCGGGCTGGCGCGTCGCAATCCAGTCGCAACGTGCCAGTTCGGCGAGCGTTTTGGCGTGCCGCAGCGGGTGCTCACGTCGGCAGACAACTACAGGGTCCGACGGAAAGAGCGGTGTGACCGCCAGGTCCTGCGCGTCGGTTTTGTGGCCAACGAGCGCGACGGCGAAGTCGAGCGTGCCGTCGCGCAACCACGAGATCATCTTGCGCGAAGTGCCGTTGACAAGGTGTATGGAGACGCGCGGAAAGCGGGCGCAATACTGCGTCAGCACAGGCGCAAGCGTGTGGATCATCGGCTCCGTGGTCATGCCGAAGGTCACACTGCCAGTGAATTCGCCGCGCAGCTGCCGCATCTCGTTCTCGGTACGATCACATTCTCCGAGAATCGCACTGGCGCGCGCGAGCAGTCGCTCCCCGAAAACGGTCAGCCCGATGCCGCGGTTCGTACGTGTGAGCAGCGGTGCGCCGAGTTCGAGCTCCAGGTTCTGCAATTGCTGCGTAATGCTGCTTTGGGCGAGATTCAGCGCGCGGGCGGCACCGCGCAGACTGCCCTGCTCGGCAACTGTTGAAAAGATGCGCAATTGCGCAAGAGTTAGGGACATGAGTCGGTGATCGGGAGAAACGATCATGATAGTCATTTCCGCACTTTGCGGGGCATTTTGAGCGCCATAGGATCGCGGTGTCTTTTGGAGAACCCCGTGACCATGACGAAATTTCTTCGAGCCATACCCGGCGGCCTGATGGCAATGAGCCTCTTCGCCGCGGCTGGTCTTGCGCAAGCGGCCGATACGGGCGTCGTTCGCTTCGGTATCGACCCGACCTATCCCCCGATGGACGCCAAGGCGCCGGACGGTAGCGTTCAGGGCTTCGACGTCGATCTCGGCAACGAAATCTGCCGGCGCATGCATGCGCAGTGCAAGTGGGTCGAGCTGGAATTCTCGGGGATGATCCCGGCGCTCGCCGCGCGCAAGATCGACGCGATCCTGTCGTCGATGGCGATCACCGAAAAACGCGCGCAGCAGATCGCCTTCTCGTCGAAGCTCTATCGGTTCAAGTCGCGTCTCGTGGCGCGCACCGGTTCAGGATTCGGCACCGATGCTGCATCGCTCTCCGGCAAGCATATCGGCGTGCAGTCGGGTACGCAGTTCGAAGGCTACGCGCTCGCAAACTGGGCTCCGCACGGCGTGAGCATCGTGCAGTACAAGAGCCAGCAAGAAGTCTTTGAGGATCTCGTCACGGGCCGCATCGACGGGGCGCTGCTGGGCACGGTCGAGGCCGATCAGGGTTTCCTGCGCACGCCGCAGGGCAAGGGCTTCCAGTTCGTCGGTCAGCCGCTGTCGATGGGCGACCACGGTGTGGGCATCGGCATGCGCAAGGACGACCTGCAACTCAAGGCATCGATCGACGCCGCAATCGCGTCGATGCTGGCCGACGGGACGTATGCCCGCATCGCCCATCGCTACTTCTCGTTCGATCCGTACGCCAACTGAGCCCGTCCGGGACCGCGCTGACGCTTCCAATTTCGCTTTCATCACGCAATGCATACGCAATCGATTCCATTGATCTCGCCTGCGATCGGGACGCGGCGCGAACTCGCGAGCCTTCACTTCGGCCCCCGCGATGCCGCGGCCGGCCAGCAGAAGATTTACATCCAGGCGGCCCTGCACGCCGACGAGACGCCGGCAATGCTCGTCGGCGTGATGCTCCGGCGCCGCCTTATGGAACTCGATGACGCAGGCGACGTCGATGCGCAGATCGTCCTCGTGCCGGTGGCCAATCCCGTCGGCCTCGCGCAACACGTGCTCGGCCAGTTCATTGGCCGTTTCGATCTGGCGAGCGGACGCAACTTCAACCGCAGCTTTCCGGCATTGGCTGGCGGCGCAACCGCGCGCGACGGCGTGCTCGGGCCGAACGCACAGGACAATATCGCCGACGTGCGAAAGCTGATGCGCGAGACGCTTGCCCAGCAGAAGCCGCGCACCGAGTTCGAGTCGCTTCAGCATGCGTTGCTCGAACTGTCTCTCGACGCCGACGTGGTGATCGACCTTCACTGCTCGCTCGAAGCCACGCTGCACCTCTACACGAGCGACGAAGCGTGGCCGCAGTTTGAGCCGTTGGCCCGCTATCTTGGGGCAGAGGCGTCGCTGATCGCAACGGATTCGGGTGGGCAGTCCTTCGATGAAGCACATAGCCTGTCATGGTGGACGCTGCAACAGCAGCTTAGTGACGCGACCCTGCTACCTCCCGGTACGATTGCCGCGACGATTGAATGTCGCGGACAGCGCGACGTGACGTATGAAACTGCGGCGCGCGACGCCGAAGCCATTATCGATTTCCTGCGCGCGCGCGGCGCGATACGAGGCGCCCCGCGGACGCTGCCGCCGCTCATACGAGAACCGACGCCACTCGCCGGCAGCGAGCAGTTCTATGCGCCGAGAAGCGGAATCCTCGTGCACCGCGCGACGCCGGGCGACTTGATCCGGCCCAGTGACCCGCTCTTCGATATCGTCGATCCGCTTACCGACGAGACGCATACCGTGTACAGCCATACCGAAGGCATTTTCTATATGAGGCGCGCGATTCGTTTCGTCACGGCCGGTGCGCCGCTCGGGCGAGTGACCGGGACACGTCAAATTCGCACCGGCGTATTGCTGGGCGCGTGAAAGCGCCGGATCCCAACAATACATGCCTCAGTAAATACGAATATAAGCAGTGAAAATTTTATAACGTTAATAGGTTGGAAGATTCGTCAATGAAAAAACATATTCTCTCCCTTGCTCTGCTGTCGTCGTGTGCGACATCGGCTTTTGCTCAGAGCAGCGTGACGCTTTACGGCGTGGTCGATGCCAGTATTGTCTATACGAGCAACCAGAAAGGGCATTCCGCGTGGGAAACGGTTAGCGGCAACGAGTCGGGTTCGCGCTGGGGTATGCTGGGCAGCGAGGATCTGGGAGGCGGCTCGAAGGCTATTTTCCGCTTGGAGAACGGCTTTAACCTGTTTTCAGGAAAGCTCGCGCAGGGTGGTCGCGAATTCGGGCGCCAGGCCTATGTCGGGATGTCCAACAAAGATCTGGGCACCGTGACGCTCGGCCGCCAATACAACGCCGAGCAGGATTATCTGGCGCCAATTCAGATTGGCTACTCGCTCACTGCCTACTCGCTGCATCCGTACGACACCGACGCGCTGAACAGCACGTTCAGAACCAATAACATGGCGAAGTACGTATCGCCGACCGTGGCCGGACTGCAGGTCACCACCACCTATGCGTTTAGCAACTCTACAGATTTTGCAGGGAACCGGAGCTGGAGCGTGGGCGCCAAATACGCCCATGGTCCGCTCTCCGCTGCGGCCGCCTATGTCATGCTCGACCATCCGGGTAGCGATACAGCCGGCGCCGTGGCTTCAGACAACTACTACCCAAGTTCGTTTATACATAACGTGATCCGTCAACAAATCTGGGGTGCGGGCACGACGTACACGATTGGTAACGCCACGGTAGGCCTCCTCTACACCAACACCGTGTTCAGCCTGACCGGGGGTACGGAGCGCTTCCAGAATATTGATGGCGGCTTGCGGTATCAGGTGACCCCTGCTGTGACCGCGACTGTGGAAGAGACATACACGCTGGTGGGCTCGACGGCTTCAGCACCGCGCAGCTCGCACTATTGGCAAACAAACGCCGGTGTGCAGTACTTCCTCTCCAAGAGCACAGACGTGTATCTGAACGGAATCTATCAGCGCGCTTCTGGTGTCGTGGCCTTCATCACTTCCGCTACGGCAGCCTCGAGCAATCAATCACAGGTTGTGGCAGTAGCGGGTATTCGTCACAAGTTCTGAACCGAAAACCCCAGTGCCGGAGCTTGAGACCGCGCCAGTTGGCAAATACAACGATTCACTTTCCTCAGTCCGAGTTGCTAAAAAATAGTAGAGGCTGTTATGAAATTCCGATTCTTTACCGCGCTTATTCTGGCGGGGATGCTCGCCTCTGCGGCGACGCATGCCGGAACCTTGACTGAAATTCGCTTCGGCGTTGACATGACCAACCCACCTTTTCAGATGAAGGGTGTGGACGGTCAGCCGCAAGGCTTCGACGTCGAGGTGACTCAAGCCGTGTGTGCGGCGGCGCGCGTGCGCTGCGTGTGGGTGGAGAACAGCTTTGACGGCATGATTCCCGCGTTGCGCGCACGTAAGTTCGATGCGATCGCGGTCCTCGGCGTAACGCCGGCACGACGCGCTGCGATCGACTTCAGCGACTACGTCTACCATGTCCCCACGCGTCTCGTCGCTCGCTCCGAGAGTGGCCTCTTGCCGACGGCGGCTTCACTTGCTGGCAAGCGCGTCGGCGTGCAGCAGGGCACTATCCAGGAGGCGTATGCGCGTGCACATTGGGCGAATGCGGGCGTCAACGTCGTTCCGTACGCGGACCAGAATGAAATCTATTCCGACCTGGCAACCGGGCGGCTAGATGCAATGTTTGCCATGTCCGTCGCAATGCAGCGCGGGTTTCTCTCGACTCCGCAGGGCAAAGGCTTCGGCTTCGTCGGGTCTTACGTGGACGACGAGAAGATCTTCAGCAGGGGGACGGCCTATGGTATCCGTCAGGGAGACGAAGATCTGAAGAAGGTGCTTGACGCGGCTATCGCGCAGATCAATCGCGATGGCACATTCGATCGATTGCAGCGCAAGTACTTTGGCGATATTGACTTGCACGTCAAGTAGTTCGTCGATGAAGGCTGATAACCATGAATTGCGACACCCGTGTAATGACGCGCTGGCCCGGCAACGCCACCACAGTGGTGGCGGTGACGGTCCACGTGGATGGTCCCGCCATTCAAGCTGGAGAGGGGGTGCCGCCACTCGGCACGCACAGCCGCGGGCGGTATGCGATGCGGGCGGGCGTGTGGCGCTATCTTGAGATGTTGGAACGGCTGGGCGTGCCAGCGACTTTCTTTTCCTGCGGGCACGACGTAGAACACTATCCGCATGTCTTCACGGCCATCCATCGAGCCGGCCACGAGATCGCCGCACATGGTTATCAGCATGAGGCCTGGGCGCCAGGCGAGTGCGAACCGGCACTGCTGGAGAAGACGCACCGGATCATCACAGATCTCATTGGAGATCCACCCGTGGGCTGGTGCTCCCCGTCGGGCAGAAAGAGCCGCTTGACCATCCCCGTGCTGCGTAGACTCGGGTACTGGTATGACGCGAGCGAAAAGGATTTCGACCTGCCGTATCTGCTAGACGGCGCCGAAGCGACTGACGTCCGCCCGGGATTCATGGTTCTGCCGAACAACACGACCTCTCTGGACGATTTTCCGCTGTACACGACAGGGCAGGCACTTGCGCCCGAGGTGCTCGAAAACTGGATCGAAGAGTTCGAGGCGATCCATCAGCACGAGGGCTATCTGCAATTGACGATCCACCCCAAGGCAGGAGGCGGGTCTGGCACTCCGGCGCGGGCCCGGACAGTGGAGCGATTCATCGAGTACATGGCTCGACACCGGGGCGTTCGCTTCATGACCTTGCGCGACCTGGCCGGTCATTGCCTGAAGCATCCCGACCAGTGGCGGAGCGAGAAATGAGTGACTCGATGCGCACGGTGATCGTGACCGTCAACGTTCACGGCGTGGGCCCTGAGGCCGCCGCAGTAGCGGGCGATGATCTCTTCGGCCGCTTCGGCCATGGACGCTACACATATTACCTCGGGCTTGCACGGCTGCTCGATACGTTGCAAGACAACGGCATTGCGGCGACGTTCTTCTGGCCTATCTGCGAGGTCGAGCGCTGCGGGACGTTGTTCGACAGGTGTCTCGCGGATGGTCACGAAATTGCGGCGCATGGCAATGCCTTTGAAGACCACCTGCTGTTGGGCGAAAGAGAGACGGAAGTGCTGGGCCGCATGCACGAACGATTGACCGCGTTGACTGGTACTGCGCCGCGGGGCTTTCGGGCACCGACCGGCACACTGACCTTCAACACGATCCGCTGCCTGCGAGCCTTGGGGTACGCCTACGACAGCAGCTCTTTCGACGACGACGCGCCGTACTCGCTGGCAGACGATGGCGGCGAAGGTATGGTTGAGCTGCCATACAGCGAAGGCCTTTGTGACGCTACGCACTTTCGCCGGCGCTTCACCCAGCGGCGTGCCGAACTGGCCATGCAGGAAGAATTCGACGCGCTCATCGAAGTAGAGGGATATGCCTGCCTGACGCTGCATCCCCGTGGTGACATCGGTGTGGGTCGCCACGCGCGTCTGGCAATGCTGCAGCGCCTGCTGGACCGTATGCGTGATGGCGGCGTACAGTTTCGCCGCGCAGCGGACTTGGCTGCAGACATCATGGTCAATGGCAACGCAGTATGGAACGGGAATCCCCGGTAACACGAAAGGAGCCCCCACATGAACTTCAATCAGGTAGCGAAGCATGAGTAACCTCCCCTCTCAATCCAATCACAACGTGCCACAGTCATCCGGCGCCGCGCGCGCACGCGACATCGCCTTCATGAAAGAGGCTGTAGAGCGTTTGTGCCTGGTCGGCGAAAAGATTTCAGGCACAGAGGCCGAGCAACAGGCTTGCGATTACATCGTGTCGTGTCTTGAGGCGTTCGGTCTCGAAGCGCGGGTGCACAAGTTTGACGCCTATATCGGCTTCCCGACCGAGACAGCACTCACGCTGCTCGGTGACGGACACCATTCGCTGCCAGCGGTGGGCGTGGCGTTCGGCGCGCAGACGGCGTCAGAGGGTATGGAGGCCGTGCTCGTCCATGTCGGGCGTGGGAGGGAGGCAGACTATAACGGCGTGGACGCACGCGTGAAGATCGTGTTGGTCGACGGCATCCCCGACTACGACCCTGCCGTGATCGCACTGGAGCACGGCGCGGTCGGCATGGTGTTCGCCTCGCGCAACCGGCAACGCCCGAAGATGGCAATCTCACCGGTCTGGGGTTCGCCCGCGAGCGCAGAGGAACTCGCGCGAATGGCACGAATCCCCATCGTCTCGATCGATGAGGCGGACGGCGAACGCCTCAAGGCGAAACTCGCCGAATCGTCCGTGCGTGTGCATCTCGTGGCGCGGCACGAGGAAGGGTGGCGGACGGTCCGCATGCCCGTGTGCGAGGTGGCCGGCCGTGAGCCGGAGTTCGTGCTGGTAGGCGCCCACTATTGCTCATGGTTCGACGGTTCCACAGACAATGTGGCGTCCAACGTACTATTGCTGGCCCTTGCCCGCCAGCTGGCGGAGCATGGACGACCGCTGCGCTATGGTGTGCGTTTTGCTTGGTGGCCGGGACATACACAAGGCCGCTATGCAGGGTCGGCGTGGTATGCCGACCAGTTCTGGCAGGACTTGCACGATAATGCCATTCTCTACATAAACGTCGACGGCAACGGGTCCCGCGGCGCTAACATCAAGGTAGCGCGAAACCAGACGGGAGAGATATCAGGGTTTAGCGCACGACTGCTGGATGAACTCGCAGCGCCGATCGAGGAGCCGGAGCGGCAGTGGCTCGAGCAGCAGTGGCGCCGCAACGAGCCGGGTATCGACATTAGCAGGCCTACACGGTCGTCCGATCAGTCGTTCTTCGGCATTGGCCTGAGTTCGCTGCAGATCGCCAGCATGCTTCCCTTGAGCCACGTGGATCGCAATGCCCGCATCAGCGGCTCTGGCGGCGCGTGGTGGTGGCATTCGAGCGAGGAAACGGCGGACAAGGTGGGCTACGAAGAGCTGGCTGATGACCTGACAATCCACGCACAGGCGTTGTGGCGCATTGCGGATGCGGCTGTCATTCCGTTCGATTTCGGCGTGACGGCGCACGATTTATTACTGAACCTTGCGCAATTTCGGCATGAAGGCCGCGGCGGACGGATCGAACGGCTGATCGATGCCGTAAGTGAATTCTCGGCCGAGTATTCCCGATTTCGTGCTCGAGGCGAGACCCTCGCCACCGAGGAAGAAACCGCACCTTTCAATCGCATCCACCTCGAGCTGGCGCGGCAATTGAATCCCATCCTCTACCAGCGCGGCGACCGGTTCGCGGTAGACCCGGCGCTCGATTCACGGCAGTTGCCGGGACTCGAGGCAACGTTGCAGCTGAAGGCGCTGGACGAACGATCCGAGCCGGCGCGCATGCTCGCTATCACGCTGACACGCCAGTCGAACCGCGTGCTCCATGCGATTCTCACAGCAACGCGCATCGTTCGCCGGGCCTGGGAAGGATCGCTCCGGCATTGATGGGCTCGCTTCAGAACTCGGGAAAAGTTGCACGGCGGCGTTGCAAGCCAGAACTGGATTTTTTCGAAGCTTCTTGATTTCAACGGGTTAGCGACTATTTCCGGGCAGCAAGGCCTGATGCATCTGGCGACTACCCTCTTACCACGCCTGCTGCTCGCCAGAGAACATCCGAAGGGGACAAGCTCTCGGCCAGCGCGCGCCGCAGATCGCGAGGATGAGAGCCAGTGTAGCCCGGCAAGCGCGAGGAGAGCTTGCTGGCGATCGTTCCGAAAAATCGCTCAATATACGGGCGCTCGTCCGGACTGTGCTTCGGCCCGCACTGACGACGCAGCCAACGAACTCGCGTACGCTGAATGGGCTTCGCACCCACACGCACTGAACCAGCGGCGCGGTGCGCCGCACGCGCCGGTTTTGCACAGATCGGGTGCGCGCGCCCGGTTGCCTCGGTGCATCGCCTCCCCGTCGCGGGGCGAAAAGTCCGGCTCGACGCGCGGCACGCGCCACTCCATCTCGACAAAATCCCGTTGGCACGTTTCTCGCTTAAATCCGGGCGCATGGAGCCGGCGCAACCCGGTTCGACAAAATCTGGAAATGGACGGCTAGGGTTCCGACCTGCTTCACGCAAGGTGCTGGTCCGAGAGCTGTCGACCTCAGGCGAGGTTACACGGCGGGACAAAAGCCCGGGAGAGAACGCGATGTTTGCGCTGCTCCCTGCCGTCGCTAACCGTCCCTTCGAGGTCAATCCATGCTCAAGCTCGTTCGCTGTCTTTGTATCGCTGCCATCTCCCTCGCCACCCTCGCCACCAGTCCCGCGTTTGCCGCCGGCCGTACCGACTTCAAGGTGTGCTGGACCATTTACGCCGGCTGGATGCCCTGGGGTCAGGCGAAAACCCAGGGCATCGTGTCCAAGTGGGCGAAGAAATACGGCATCCATGTCGATGTCGTGCAGTTGAACGACTACGTCGAGTCCATCAATCAGTACACCGCGGGCAAATTCGATGGCTGCGCGATGACCAACATGGATGCGCTGACGATCCCCGCTTCCGGCGGTGTCGATTCGACGGCGCTCATCGTCAGCGACTATTCGAACGGCAACGACGGCGTGCTGATCAAGGGCAACGGCAAGCGGATCGTCGACCTGAAAGGTCAGCAGGTCAACCTCGTGCAGTTCTCCGTCTCGCACTACCTGCTCGCACGCGCACTCGAAAGCGCGCATATGAGCGAGCGCGATCTCAAGGTCGTCAATACGTCGGATGCCGACATCTCCGGTGCGTTCGCCACGCCCGCGGTCCAGAACGCAGTCACGTGGAATCCGATGCTCGCCGACCTGAAGGCACACCCGAACGTCACCGAAGTGTTCGACTCGAGCAAGATCCCCGGCGAAATCATGGACATGATGGTCGTCAACACCAAGACCTTGCAGGAAAACCCCGCTCTGGGCAAAGCGCTGACAGGCGCATGGTTCGAGATGGTCGCGCTGATGCACGGCAACTCCGCCGCGAGCACGGACGCGCTCACCGCGATGGCCAAGGCCTCGGGCACCGATCTGGCGAACTTCAACGGCCAACTGGCAACCACCGCCCTCTTCTATTCGCCCCAGGCCGCGCTCGACTTCGTGACGAGCCCCGACATGCCGAAGATCATGGCGCGTGTCGCGAAGTTCTCGTTCGACCACGGACTGCTCGGTCAGGACGCGAAAAGCGCGGACGCCGTCGGCATGGCGTTCGACAAAGGCGTCGTGATCGGCAACCGGAATAACGTGAAGCTGCGCTTCGATCCGTCCTACGTCGCGATGGCGGCCGCCGGCAAGCTCTGAACAGGGCCTGACGCGCCGTCGGTGCCAGCGCGGATCGCGCGCTGGCGTACCGCGCCCGCATTCCAGCTTTTCAACCAGGCGCCCAACATGCGACTCATCAATCGACATCCGAGCCGGACCGGCGGCTTGATGCTGCTCCTGCTGCCCTTCATCGTGCTGTTCGCGGTGTACTTCACCGGGTCGGCGATGCGGCTTTCGCAGAACCCCGACGACAAGCTGCTGCCCAGCGCGGCGCAAATGACCGATGCGGTGAAGCAGGCCGCGTTCACCGAAGACAAGCGCACCGGCGAGCATCTGCTGTGGGCCGACACCGCGGCGAGCTTGCGCCGGCTCGGCATCGGCCTGCTGGTCAGCGCCGTGATCGCTCTGGTGGCCGCCATCGCGACCGGTTCGTTTCCGCTCGTCAGCGCAACGCTGACGCCGTTCATCACCGTGATCTCGATGGTGCCGCCGCTGGCGGTGCTGCCGATCCTGTTCATCGTGTTCGGGCTGGACGAGTTGTCGAAGGTCGTGCTGATCGTCGTCGGTATCGCGCCGGTGATGATTCGCGATCTGCACGCCCGCGCCCGCGAGATTCCGGTCGAGCTATGGGTGAAGGCGCAGACGCTCGGCGCGACCAGCTGGACCGTGATCGTGCGTCTGGTGCTGCCGCAACTGCTGCCGCGCCTGCTGGTCGCCACGCGTCTGTCTCTGGGCTCGGCGTGGCTGTTCCTGATCGCGGCCGAGGCGATCGCGTCGACCGATGGACTCGGCTATCGCATCTTTCTCGTGCGCCGCTATCTGTCGATGGATCTGATACTGCCGTACGTCGCATGGATCACCCTGCTCGCGTGGCTCACCGACGAGCTGCTGCGCCGGATCACGCGCTGCTGCTTTCCGTGGTACGGAGGCGCGCAATGATCGAAGTCCGCAACGTCTGGAAAGAGTATGGCGACCAGGTCGTGCTCGAACGCTTGAACCTGAGCGTCAAGGAAGGCGAGTTCTGTTCAATGGTCGGCGCGTCGGGCTGCGGCAAATCGACGTTTCTGCGTCTGCTGCTCGGCCAGGAGCGCGCGACGCGCGGCGAGATCCTGCTCGACGGCGACCCGTTGCCCGACGAACCCGACAGACACCGCGGCGTGGTGTTTCAGCGCTACTCGGTGTTCGATCATCTGAGCGCGCTCGACAACGTGCTGCTCGCGCTCGAGCTGCCACGGGCCCGATACACTGGGCGGCTCTTCGGTGCGCGGCGGCGGGCGGCGCGCGACGAGGCGGCGGCGATGCTCGAGCGCGTGGGGCTCGCCGCGGCCTTGCACAAGTATCCGCAGCAACTGTCCGGCGGCATGCAACAACGCCTCGCCATCGCGCAGGCGCTGATGATGAAGCCTCGCGTGCTGCTGCTCGACGAACCGTTCGGCGCGCTCGACCCCGGCATCCGCAAGGACATGCACGAGCTGCTTCGCGACCTGTGGCGCGAATCGAAGCTGACGATCTTCATGGTCACGCACGACCTTAAGGAAGGCTTCACGCTCGGCAGCCGCGTGCTCGTTTTCGACAAGGTGCGCGTCGACCCGCAGGCGCCTGGCGCATACGGCGCGCGAATCACCTACGACATTCCGCTCGACCACAGCCGCGCCTGCGCGTCCGCTGTGCATCTCGCGCAGGCGGCCGTGCAACGCGGATCGTCCGTCGAGCTGGTCTCCGACTGAGGGAAACCCAGATATGAATTCAGCTAAGAACTTGTTGCTCGAAGAAACCGTCCCGGGAGGCGGACACACGTCGCTGATCGTCAAGCGCGGTCAATTGCTGCGCGTGACCGACCTGCGCGGCGGCGCGAACGTCAGCATGCTGATGTTCAACGCCACCGAGAAAAGCGAACGGCTGAACCTGCCCGATTCGCTGAAGTGCCAGCACACGGCGAAACTGACCGTTGGCCACTGCCTTTACTCCGACATGGGCCGCGTGCTGGCCGCGATCGTCGCGGATACGTGCGGCTGGCACGACAGCATCGGTGGCGTGTCGAACGCCGACGAGGTTCGCGAACGATACGGCGCCGGCCGATATCAGGAACTGCGCAATGCGTTCTACCGCAACGGCACCGACAACCTGCTGGTGGAAATGGGCAAGTGGGGGCTGGGCATGGCCGACCTGCTGATGACGCTCAACCTGTTCAGCCGCGTCGACGTCAGTGACGACGGCTCGCTGAACTTCGTCGCCGGCAACTCGGCGGCCAACGATTACGTCGAGCTGTACGCGCCGATGAACACGCTCGTCGTGCTCACCGCGATCCAGCATCCGCTCGACCCGAACCCCGAGTACGCGCCGAAGCCCGTGAAGCTCGAACTGAGTGCCGCGGGTGCCGAGGTCGTCGAAGTCTGCCGTACCGCGTGCGCAGAAAACGAACGCGGGTTCATCAACACTGAACGCTTCTTTCTTTGAGCGAGGGCCACGCTTATGACTAGCACGCTTACCGCCAGCGACAAACGTCCGGAAACCGCGGTCTATCGCGAGACACTCGCCGCGGGGGAGCCGTGGCTTCATCACGTGAAGGCCGGGCAAACGCTGCGCATCGTCGACCTCGAAGGCAACCAGGCAGTCGATACGCTTTTTTACAGCCTCGCCGATCGGCGCGAGCGCTTCGATCCGCAGCGCACGTTGCGCCGCCAACGCAGCCTGTACCTGACGACGGGCTCCGTGCTGTACTCGAACCTCGGCAATCCGATGCTGACGATCGTCGCCGACACCTGTGGACGCCACGACACGCTCGGCGGCGCCTGCGCACAGGAAAGCAATACGGTGCGCTACGCGCTGGGCAAGCGCTATATGCATAGCTGCCGCGACAACTTCCTGCGCGCGTGCGCGCATGACGGCCGCCTGTCGAAGCAGGACATCGGCGCCAACGTGAACTTCTTCATGAACGTGCCGGTGACGCCCGACGGCGGGCTCAGCTTCGAAGACGGCATTTCGGCGCGGGGCAAGTACGTCGAATTGCGCGCCGAGATGGACGTCATCGTGCTGATCTCCAACTGCCCGCAGCTGAACAATCCGTGCAACGCGTACAACCCGACGCCCGCGGAGCTGCTGATATGGAACTGAAGCGAATCCGCGACTGGCTTTTCTTCGTGATGCTGGTCCGCTCGGGTCGCTACTTCACGTGCACGCGCGAGCAGCTTGCGCGGAGCTATCGCTGACCCGATTGCGGCCGTGGACGACCACGGCCAGCCATTCCCACGGCGGGACGGCCCGCCCCCGAATCGACACACCCTCATGTTCGAGAAGATACTCATCGCTAACCGCGGCGCGATTGCGTGCCGCGTTCTGAGAACCTTGCGCGAGCTCGACGTCACGGGCGTCGCGATCTATGCGGAAGCCGACAGGGCGAGTCGCCATGTCAGCGACGCGCCCATCGCGCACACGCTGGGCGACGGGCCTACCGCGCAAACGTATCTGGACGTGCAGAAAATCCTCGCGATCGCGCGTCGCGAAGGCGTGCAGGCGATTCACCCCGGCTACGGCTTCCTGTCGGAGAATGCGGCGTTCGGCGAAGCCTGCGAAGCGGCGGGCATCGCGTTCATCGGACCGACCCCGGCGCAGCTGCGCGCGTTCGGCCTGAAGCATACGGCCCGCGAGATCGCGGCGAGAGAACGCGTGCCGATGCTCGAAGGCACGGGTCTGCTTGCGGACCTGCCCGCGGCGCTCCAAGCTGCACAAGCCATCGGCTACCCGGTGATGCTCAAGAGCACCGCGGGCGGCGGCGGCATCGGCATGCGGGTCTGCTGGAATGCCGACGAGCTCGGCGCACATTTCGACGCGGTGAAGCGGCTCGGCGAAAACAACTTCAGCGATGCCGGTGTGTTTCTGGAGAAGTACATCGAGCGAGCGCGGCACCTGGAGGTGCAGATCTTCGGCGACGGCAAGGGCGACGCGATAGCGCTCGGCGTGCGCGACTGTTCGGTGCAGCGACGCAACCAGAAGGTCATCGAGGAAACCCCCGCGCCGTGCCTGCCGGACGGTATTCCGGCCGCGCTGTGCGAGGCGGCGGTGAGGCTCGCGAAAGCCGTCGACTATCGCTCCGCCGGCACCGTCGAGTTCGTGTACGACACCGCCGCCGAACGCTTCTACTTCCTCGAAGTCAACACGCGTTTGCAGGTTGAGCACGGCGTGACCGAACAGGTATGGGGCATCGACCTCGTGCGCTGGATGATCGAACTCGCGGCCGGCACGCTCGCGCCGCTGCACGAGCTCGCGGCGGCGCTGTCGCCGCGCGGGCACGCGATCCAGGCGCGCCTCTACGCGGAAGACCCGGGGCGCGACTTCAAGCCGAGTCCCGGCCTGCTGACCGATGTCGGGTTCCCGCCCGCGGACGGCCGCGCGCTGCGCATCGATACGTGGATCGAGGCGGGCTGCGAGGTGCCGCCCTACTTCGACCCGATGCTCGCGAAAGTGATCGCCTGGTCGCCGACTCGCGAAGAGGCCCGCGATGCGCTCGACGATGCATTGCGCAGCATCCGGCTATACGGCGTCCAAACCAATCGCGACTATCTGCGCCAGATCCTGCGGGACCGGCCGTTCGCATCCGGCGAACCGTGGACCCGATGTCTGGAAGGGCTCGGATACCGCGCGAGCACCGTCGAGGTGATCCACGGCGGCACGCAAACGACGGTGCAGGATTATCCGGGCCGGCTCGGCTACTGGGCGGTCGGCATCCCGCCATCGGGGCCGATGGACGACCGCGCGATGCGGCTCGGCAATCGCCTGCTCGGCAATGCAGCCGACGCGGCAGCCCTCGAAGTCACGATGAGCGGCCCGACGCTGCGCTTTCACACCGACGCGGTGGTCGCCGTCACCGGCGCGCCGCTTCCCGTGATGCTCGACGACGTCGCGCAGCCGCTAAACACGAGCATCTACGTGCCAGCGGACTCGACGCTCGCGCTGGGCGCGATCCGCGGCGCGGGCGCGCGCGCGTACCTGTGCGTGCGCGGTGGCCTCGACGTTGCCGAGTATCTGGGCAGCCGCAGCACCTTCACGCTCGGCCAGTTCGGCGGACACGGCGGCCGCGCACTGCGCGCAGGCGACGTGCTGCACCTGCATCCGCTCGACGATGCGCAAGCCGGCGCCGCGCTCGCCGACGCGCCCGCGCTGGACGGCGTGCGCACGCTGCGCGTGATCTATGGACCGCACGGTGCGCCGGAGTATTTCAGCGCCGGCTATATCGCGCAGCTGCTCGACACCGATTGGGAGGTGCACTTCAATTCCAGCCGCACCGGCGTGCGCCTGATCGGACCGAAGCCGGAGTGGGCGCGCGAGGACGGCGGCGAGGCCGGCCTGCATCCGTCGAACATTCACGATAATCCGTACGCGGTCGGCGCGGTCGACTTCACCGGCGACATGCCCGTGATCCTCGGACCCGACGGCCCGAGTCTCGGCGGCTTCGTGTGTCCGGTGACGGTCATCGAGGCCGACCTTTGGCAGGTCGGCCAGCTCAAGGCGGGCGACAAGGTCCGCTTCGTTGCGGTCGAACTGGACGAAGCGCGCGACGCCGTGCGCGAGCGTCGTCGCGAACTGGAGAGCCTCGAGATCACGCGCAGCGCGCCGGTCCAGGCACGCACGTCGCTCACTTCACCGGTCGTGCTCGATACCGGTGCGGATCGGGAACGACTCGTCGCACGCGTGTCCGGCGACACGCATCTGCTGCTCGAAATCGGGCCCGCGGAACTGGATCTGGTGGCGCGCTTCCGCGGACACGCGCTGATGCAGGCGCTCGAAGTCCAGCGGCTGCCTGGCGTCATCGATCTCACGCCTGGCATCCGTTCGCTGCAAATCCACTATCGGCCCGAAGAGCTGCCGCTTAGCGCGCTGCTCGACATCGTCGCGCGTGCGTGGGCGGAGGTGCTGTTGCACAAGGATCTGCGCGTGCCGTCGCGGATCGTCCATCTGCCGCTGTCGTGGGACGACCCCGCGTGTCGGCTGGCAATCGACAAGTACATGACCACCGTGCGCAACGACGCGCCGTGGTGCCCGAGCAACCTCGAGTTCATCCGCCGCATCAACGGACTCGACTCCATCGACGCGGTCAGGCAGATCGTTTTCGACGCGAGCTATCTCGTGATGGGTCTCGGCGACGTGTATCTCGGCGCGCCAGTCGCGACCCCGCTCGACCCGCGTCACCGGCTGGTCACGACCAAATACAACCCGGCCCGCACGTGGACGGCGGAAAACTCGGTCGGCATCGGCGGCGCATACCTGTGTGTGTACGGCATGGAAGGCCCGGGCGGCTATCAGTTCGTCGGCCGCACGTTGCAGATGTGGAATCGATATCGTGACGTCGCGGACTTCGCCGGCCAGCACTATTTGCTGCGGTTCTTCGATCAGATCCGCTTCTACGAAGTATCTGCCGACGAATTGTTGCGCATCCGCGCCGACTTTCCGCTCGGGCGATATCCGCTGAGAATCAGCGATTCCGAACTTTCTCTGTCGGACTATCAGGCGTTCCTCGCGCGCGAAACGGCCAGCATCGAAAAGTTCCGCGCGAAGCAACAGGCCGCATTCCAGGCAGAGCGCGAGCGGTGGCGCGAAGCGGGCACCTCGGAAGACGTGATCGAGACGCCGGTCGTCGAAGACGCGCAGGCGGCGGCTCTGAAGAACGGCGAGATTTCCGTGGACAGCGAGATCGCCGGCAGTCTGTGGCAGGTCAAGGTGAAGGCCGGCGATCAGGTCAAAGCCGGCGACGAGCTGGTCATCATCGAGTCGATGAAGATGGAAGTTCCGTTGTATGCGCCCTATTCGGGAACCATCGCCGCAGTGCATGTCGCGCCAGGCTCGTCGGTGCGCGCCGGACAGCGCGTTGCCGTCATCCAACCCCGCTAGAGGCCGGAGAAATTTATCATGTCGTCATTCGATCTGCGTCTTCCCACACTGCGCCGCGCATACCGCGCCGGCACACTGACGCCGCGCGCGCTCGTCGATGAGCTGCGCGCCAAAGCCGCGGAGTTGAATCCGTCGTTCAACCTGTTCATCCATCTGCTGACCGAAGACGAAGTCGCGCCCTACCTCGAACGGCTCGAAACGCAGCCCATCGACAGCTTGCCGCTTTACGGTGTGCCATTCGCGATCAAGGACAACATCGATCTCGCCGGCATCCAGACGACGGCCGCCTGTCCCGCCTTCGCGTACACCCCGTCGCGGTCGGCCAGCGTCGTTGCGCGCCTGATCGAGCTGGGCGCAATACCGCTGGGCAAAACCAATCTCGATCAGTTCGCCACCGGTCTGAACGGCACTCGCTCACCATACGGCAAATGCCGTAACAGCGTGCACCCGGATTATCCGGCTGGAGGTTCGAGCGCGGGCTCGTCGCTCGCGGTCGCGCTCGGTGTCGCCAGTTTCGCGCTCGGCACCGACACCGCAGGCTCCGGTCGCGTACCCGCGGCGCTGAACAACCTTGTCGGACTGAAACCGACGAAAGGGTTATTGTCCACGTCGGGTGTGGTGCCTGCATGCCGCACGCTCGATTGCGTGACCTTTTTTACGGCGACGGCGGAAGAAGCCAGCGAGCTTCTTGCGTTGACGGCGCAACCGGATGCTAGCGACGCGTACAGCCGTCCGAATCCGCAATGGAACACCGCGCGCGCATTCGGCAGGCCGTCGAAATTCCGCTTCGGCGTACCGGCACAGCTTGAATTCGCCGGCTGCGCCGACAGCCCGGCGCTTTTTGCCAAAGCGCGCGCGCTGCTCGAAGCGGCGGGAGGCGAGGCCGTAGAAATCGACTTCGCGCCGTTTGTCGAAGCGGCGCAGCTGCTTTACCAGGGTCCGTGGGTGGCCGAGCGCTACCACGTAGCGGGCGACCTGATGACAAAGACGCCTGCCGCGGTGCTGCCGGTGATTCGCGAAGTATTGGCGAAGGCGCCAGCGGCCACCGCAGTCGAGCTGTTTCGCGCGCAGTATCGCCTTCAGGAATTGAAGGTTCTATGCGACGCATCGATCAGTTCGCTCGACTTCGTTCTCACACCGACTTATCCGCGCGCTGTCACGCTTGAAGAACTCGAACGCGATCCGATCGCTCCAAACTCGTTGCTCGGCTACTACACGAACTTCATGAATCTGCTGGACTATGCCGCGGTCGCGACGCCGACCGGTTTCATGAAGAACGGTTTGCCATGGGGCGTGACTGTGTTCGGTCGCGCCTTCACCGACCAGTATCTGCTCGGCATCGCCGACCTTTTGCAACGCACGAGCGGTGTGCAGCGCGTCGGAGGCGCCGGCATCGAGCCAGCGGTGCCCGCCGAACGACAGACGGCGAGCCACGACCGCATGAGAATAGCGGTATGCGGCGCCCATATGCGGGGTTTGCCGCTCAATCGCGAGCTGCTCGCTCGACGCGCGACGCTCGTGCACGAGACCTGCACTTCGCAGCGGTACAGGTTGTCGTTGCTGGACGCGTTCGCGGACGGCGTCCGGCGACCCGGCTTGTCGCGCGTCACCGACGACTGCGGCTCGGCAATCGCGGTCGAAGTGTGGGAGATGCCGAGCGCGGAGTTCGGGTCGTTCACCGCGACGGTTCCCTCCCCGCTCGTGCTCGGCAAGGTCGAACTCGTCGATGGTACGTGGGTGACCGGGTTCTTGTGCGAGCCGTATGGATTCCAGTCGGCCACCGACATTTCCGGATTCGGCGGCTGGCGAGCGTGGCTCGAGAATGGCGCGGCACGCGCTGAGATCGGCGCATAGCGGGCGCGGATGAAGCTGCCGCTTTCGGACGTCAGCACACATCGCTGACGCGCGTCGCTCCGGCACGCAAGCGCGTGCCTGCATCACGGGGCCTTACGTCAATGTCAGTGCCACGCTCACCTTGCTCGACAGTTGGGTGCGACCCACGGCTACTTCATCAACAACCCAGCGCGCCGGCTCCTCACCTTGCGGCAGGATTTTTCCAGCGTGTTTGCCAAGCTGCTACGCAGCCCCGCCAACACCCAGATCAGCATCGCCCTCAGCGACCGCAACATGCCTCTGTTCGCCAAGGGGCGGACACTGACGATCACCCGCGCGGCGCTCGTTCTGCGCACCGCCTCGGGAGTGGCGCCCGTCGGTTTCGCCATGACCGTGGATGGTACAGCGTTGGCGGCCCCCGTTCTGGACCCGACTCTGGGGAACTTGCCGATGAGCCCGTTGCCGGGCGCTTTCACTGCCAACCTGTATTCGAATCACGTTCTGGTCGTCACCGCCGGCGGAAGCCTTGCGCAGACAGCGCCACCTCCGGGAGATACGTCGGCGATTGACGCAAAACAGTTGCTCGATGTGTTTATCTATCTGGAGTATCAATTCCAATGAACTGTGACTTGCAGGAGCTCTCTCGCACGGGGTAGTGAATGCCTGCTGGTGGCGACTGGTGCAATGATCCGTCGAATGGATCACTGCGCAGAGCCGTATGGGGATTGCCGGAAACTAGCTGTTTGCAATAGCAGGGGACAGGAAATTCCTCTACGAAGCGGAACGTGCGTTCGTGTCATGTTAGTGCCGGCTTTGGCAGGGTAACGCTCAGTCGGCATGCCGTTCATCGCCGCGCGTCCCGACCAGCGATTTGAGCACTTCGTTTTGTAGTGTCGGTTTCGAAACTAACTCCGTATAGACGCCGTTGCGCGTTATGGCGAGGAAAGGCGCTTCTTCGCTAAGCAGCGCGTGGAGTTGCTGTTGTGCGGGCCAGTCCAAATCAATTTGCGCGTTGTACAGGACGGCCCCGAACAGTTGCCGGCAACGTAGCATGTCGACGATCGGCGATCCTGGCGGCGGCTGTTCGACGCTCATTCCCAGTTCGCTCTGAAGGATCTGTTCGGTTAATAATGGATTGCGTAGGTTTCGGGCGTCCGTGGCCATCCATGCATATTTGACCGCGAGTGGACCTGCCGGCAGCGGCTGCGGCGGATACCCGGCGACGGCGCCCGGATGCGGCTCAATCTGATCCCACTGCGCGCTAGCCGCGCGAGCCGTCTGCACGGTGGTCTCGTAGATCGGATTCGTTCTTTCGAGGGCCAGTAACAATTCGGCAGGGCGGCCCCATCCCTGATACCGGCGCTTGGTCCGATCGACTGTCGCGACGAATACCACCTCACCGGGCCGGCCAAGTCTCGTCGCACCCTCGAGCAAGACCAGCAAACGCGTTTCCCACCAGGCCTGGCCTTCTTCCAGATCGATCACGATGACATCACTCCTCGTCGCATCTGTTAGTGCGCCGATGATCGCCGAGGTGCCGCTGTCCGTTACCGCCACGCCGGGAACCCCGATGTTCGGCGGGACGGTCACTTCCACCACGCCTTGTGTGCGATTGCGGGAAAAATCGAGCCTTACACCGGCGTATTCGACCACCGCGCCGCGCTCGATTACCATATCCAGCACTGCGAGAAGAACAGGCGAGAATCCCACCAAAAGCAAGCCGATAAAGACTACCGTTTCGGACTGGGCACTCGGCCAGTTCAACGTCGCCCTGAGTATGCTGGTGAACAAGAACAGGACGACGAACAGCAGCGCAGCGAGTTTGAGGCTTGCGTGCGGCGTGTAAGGCCAGAAGCGATTGTCGGTGTTGTTCATCGTATCCAGGACAATGAAAGCGATAACGCGGTTGTATCGCGGGCGAACGAAAATTGCAGTTCACAGACCTCCGTGAGTCATTGCGCGGTGTTTCCAGCAGACTCGAATCCGCTGGTGACGCCGTACTCCCGCAAGTGCGGTGGGTATTGATAGCGGTTCTCATGGATAATTTATGCCCACTCTTGCTGCGTGCCGAGACGCTCCACTCTTCGGCACCTCCACAAGCAGAGCAGCTTTAATGATCAGGATAGTGCACGGATGAACGAGGTGGTATCCCTCAAGACCTTTGCATGCGCCGGTACTAGCACGAAGGAATTTTGTCCCGCTCGCGCCACGAGAAGTGTCAACTTAAAGGCGTCCAGCTCATCGTCGGGAAATAAGCCAATTGTTCACAGCCGAAGGAAATAGGTTGCCGCACACTTCGTGGCAAGGGGCCACCCCTGCGTGCGGGATCGCACGCAGGCGCTCGTGCACAAGACCCGGGGTGGTGAGCCAATACGGGAGACGACCGACGCGTGAACGCCCGTCCGATGCTTCGGTTTCATACGCACCATGGTGTCTGGTCTCCACGTGAGTCCACCGTGACCCGCCAAGCAACGCGCGCAGCGAAATCGCACGTCGAGGAGTTGAACGTTCATGTAGTAAGGCGCATCAAGTCCGCAGCGCCAGCACGATGACTCGAGGAACGGTCGCGCAGCTGCGCGGCAAGAAGGTAGCGCTGAACAAGGGCTCGAATGTTCACTTCTTGCTCGTGAAGGCACTTCAGCAGGCGGGGTTCGCCTACACCGACATCCGGCCGGTCTATCTGGCACCCGCCGATGCGCGCGCGGCCTTCGTGCAAGGCAGCGTCGATGCATGGGTCATCTGGGATCCGTATCTGGCGGCCATCGAGCATCAGGCCAACGCACGCACCATCGCAAACGGCGACGGCCTCGTGCACAACACGCAGTACTACGTCGCCTCCCGCAAATTCGCGGCGGCGCATCCGCAGGTGCTGCATGCGGTGCTGGACGAGGTCAACAACGTCGATCGCTGGGGGAGCGACAACATCCCTGAAGTGGCCGCGCTTCTGTCACCGCTGGTCGGGCCCGACCCGGCCACGCTCGAAGTTGCGCTCAAGCGCACTGGCTACGGCATTCAGCCAATCACGGACGCGATACTGGCCTATCAGCAGCAGATTGCCGACACATTCAGCGCACTGAAATTGATTCCCGCCAAACTGAATGTTGAGAATGCGCTGTGGAAAACCTGATGGTCTGGCGGCACCCATGGCTACCAAACAGCCTGATCCGCGGCAATGCCGACCCCGCCCTGCTGACGGCAATTCAAGCAATATGAATGCAATGGACGACCCGACGAGCCAGGTGCCTAGTCCACGAACGCGCGCTCGATCACATAGTGTCCCGGCGCATTGCTCTTGCCCTCCACGAGCCCCGCCCGTTTCAGCAATTCGGTCGTATCGGCAAGCATGGCCGTGCTGCCACACAGCATCACCCGGTCGCTTTGAGGCGAAAACGGCGCGACATCCAGGTCGGAAAACAGCTTGCCCGCCGCAATCAGGTCGGTGATGCGCCCTTCGTTCTCGAACTCTTCACGCGTCAGCGTGGGATAGTAGACGAGCTTTTCCTTGATCACGTCGCCGAGGTACTCATGGCCCGGCAGATCGTGTTTGATGTAATCCATATAGGCCAGCTCGCCTTTCAGGCGACAGGTGTGCGTAAGGATCACTCGCTCGAAACGGTCGTAGATGACCGGATCGCGGATGATCGACATGAACGGCGCGAGACCCGTGCCTGTCGAGAGCATCCAGAGAGTTTTGCCGGGCAGCAGGTTATCCGCGACCAACGTTCCCGTGGGCTTCTTGCCAATCAGGACGCTGTCACCGACGTTCAGATGCTGCAGACGGGACGTGAGCGGCCCATTCTGCACCTTGATGCTGAAGAACTCGAGATGCTCCTCGTAGTTCGGGCTCACGATGCTGTAGGCGCGCGCGAGCGGCTTGCCATCGACTTCGAGGCCGACCATCGTGAATTCGCCGTTATTGAAACGCAGACCCGGATCGCGTGAGCACGTAAAGCTGAACAGGGTATCGGTCCAGTGATGAACCGACTGGACCGTTGCGATGTCGTACTTGCTCATAGTTTGTTAACCTCGGTATCTCGTCGTCCTTCCCAGCCTCGCCCACAATAGCGAAGCCAGAGGAAGGATGCATTATGCAATGCGCGGCTCGCGAGGACAGTCCGTGTTGCCGAATGACCGGAACGAAACCGGCCCCTTCACTCAGTTCGCCTTATTTCGCCCGTGCGCCCGTGAATTTGTCGATATACGGCGCGAGCGCTGAACGAAGCGAACCGTCATGCTTGCCGGACAACTCTCTTTCCAGGCACGCAAGAGCAAGCGCGACGATCAGGACGGCGACAAGGGTTCGGCGGCGCGCTCGCACGGCGTCGCCGCCTGGCACGCTCCAGCCGCTGCCGGCATCCCTTTCACGTCTGACAGGCCAAGGCATTGTCAGCGCTCCTCATTTTCGTCGATGTCAGGCAAGGGTCGCCGCATTGTCGAACCAGATCGGCTGCCTGCCGTTGACCCGCTCGTGCAGGATCGGGAAATCGCGCCGCACGGCGTTCACGTCGGAGGGCGGATGGACGGACGGCGCGAGCGGCGTCGCACCGTACTGCGCGCCCGATGGAGTGCGCCGCGACCTCACGGGCGCCACGTGTCGGCAACTTCGAGCAATGCGCCGGAGATGGAAAGGAAAGAATAAAAAACTGTTTGTCATTGCACTGGCAGTCGGCCTCTAATTGCAAGCTCGACCTACGAGAGCTATCCCCTTTTTTCAGTAAATGTTCCTTATACGAATCGCAACGCGAAATGAAATCGCCGTAAAGTGGGTTGCCCCGTACTGGCTCCATTCTGGAGCAATCTTTTTGAATGTTTATGTGGAACAAAATGGCTGACATTACTGATTCTCGCAACAGCCATGTCACTTCGACCCGGTTGTCCGCGGCCGTCTCGAAGGGCACGCTCTACAAGTGGATTTCGTGGATCGTTCCAGCACTGGTGCTGGTGCTCTGGCAAGTTGCGGCGCTCATTGGACTCATCTCGCCTCAGGTTCTTCCAGCCCCGAGCAGC
Organism: Paraburkholderia sp. BR13444; assembly: GCF_040948755.1. NCBI lineage: Bacteria > Pseudomonadati > Pseudomonadota > Betaproteobacteria > Burkholderiales > Burkholderiaceae > Paraburkholderia > Paraburkholderia sp. BR13444. Next base: position 252,956 of record NZ_JBFPKM010000006.1, read on the forward strand.
GTCGCGGCAACCGCATTCGATCTGGCTCGCAACGGCGATCTCTTGGTTCACCTCGGTGTTTCGCTGTTGCGTGCCGCGACAGGCTTCGCAATCGGCGGAACGATCGGACTTGCGCTGGGTATCCTGGTCGGCTTCTCGCCGCTCGCGCAGGCACTGCTCGATCGTTCGATCCAGATGGTGCGCGCGATTCCCTTTCTCGCGATGCTGCCGCTCGTCATCGTCTGGTTCGGTGTCGGCGAGGTGGCGAAAATCTTCCTGGTCGCGCTCGCGGTGCTGTTCCCCATCTATATCAACGCCATGCTTGGCATTCGACAGATCGACCCGAAACTGATGGAGCTCGCGAAGGTCATCGGGCTGGATCGAGTCGCGATTGTGCGACGGATCATTCTGCCTGGCGCGATGCCATCGATCCTGACTGGCGTGCGTTATGCGCTGGCTCATGCGTGGCTCGCACTCGTCATCGCCGAAACGTTGGCGACGACGAAGGGCATCGGCTTCCTGGCCATGGATGCGCGCGAATTCCTGCAAACCAACGTCATCGTATTGACCATGATCATCTACGCGATCATCGGCGTCGCGGCAGACGCGTCAGTGCGGCTGCTTGAAACGCGCTTCCTCTCATGGCACGCGAATTACGCCAAAAGGAGCCTACATGTCCGTTGATTTCGCGTTGTCCCGCGAGACAGATATCGCGACGCTCACCGCTGAGCGAGTGAACCCGTCGTCTCTCGCAGTATCGGTGCGCGGTCTGCGGCGCCACTATGGCAGCCGGGTCGTGATAGACGCTCTGGATCTCGAGATCCGCGCAGGTGAATTCGTCGCGCTGCTCGGCGAAAGCGGATGTGGAAAGACCACCCTGCTGCGTGCGCTGGCCGGGCTCGATCGGCCCGACGCCGGCCAGATCAGCGCGCCCGAACGCCCTTCCGTCGTTTTTCAGGAGCACAGGCTACTGCCTTGGGCGACGCTGTGGGAGAACGTCGCGCTCGGTCATGAAACGTTGGTCGGTCGTGCCGGGGCGGCGCGTGCGTTAGCCGAAGTCGGGCTTGCCGGTCGGGAAGACGACTGGCCGCGCAACCTGTCCGGGGGACAGGCGCAACGCGTGGCGTTGGCGCGCGGCCTCGTTCGCGATCCTGCATTGCTGCTGCTCGATGAACCGTTTGCGGCGCTCGACGCGCTCACGCGGATCAAGATGCACGGACTCGTCAAGGAACTGGTCGCACGTCATCATCCCGGCATTCTGCTCGTGACGCATGACGTCGATGAGGCGCTCGCGCTCGCCGACCGGATTCTGGTGATGCGCTCAGGGCGCATCGCTGTGTCCTTCCAACCCAAAAACCATACGCCGCAAGCACTGCGGTCGATCCTGCTCGAAGAGCTCGGCGTTCAGTCTCACTGAACGCTTTTCCGCATGACCTCAAGGACCTGACAAGAATGAACGATTCTTCGCTGAACCGCCGCAAACTATTGCGCGCGGCGGGCGGCCTGCTGGCCGGTGCCGCCGTCGGTAGTCTGCTTCCCGCTCGCGCCGCCGAGCCGCGCAAGCTGACACGCAACACCGATACGGTTCGTATCGGCTGGGGATACGGCAGCCTGCCGGACATTGCCAGACAGCGCGGGGTGTTTGCGAAGACCCTCGCTGCAAAGGGCATCAAGGTGGAATGGGTCGGACCGTTCCCGAATCATGCTCCGTCGATCCAGGCAGTCGTCGGTGGCAGCGCGGATTTCGGCTTCTGGGGATCGACGACGCCGGCGCTCGCCGCGATGCTGGCCGGCTCCCCGCTCGTATTCAACGCTTTCGACATCTATTCGCCGCGCTCGACGGCGATCATCGTGAAGAAATCGAGCGGTATCAATTCGGTGGCCGATCTCGCGGGCCGCAAGGTCGCGATCAACCGGTCGGGGTTGGGTGAGTTCCTGCTGATCGCAGCGCTCGAAAAGCATCATGTCGAGCGCAGCAAGGTCGAGTTCGTCTACCTGAATCCGCCCGATGCCGCACCGGCATTTGCGCAAGGCGTGGTGGACGCCTGGTCGATGTGGTCCCCTGGCGTGGACATCGCACGCTATACCAACGATGCCAAGGACATTTTCAACGAAGGACGCGACCTCGATTTCCTGATCGATTACAGTTCCCTCGTGACGCGCCGGAAATTTACCGAAGAGAATTCGGAGCTGATTCGCGCGGTCATCGATGCGTACTACGTCGAAGGTGCGTGGCAGTCGGCGCATCCCGGCGAATCCGAACAGCTCATGCAGCAGGAAGCCAGATATCCGGATCAGGTGCGCGACTATCTGACGAACCTCAAACGCGTCAACCAGTTCCACGAACCCGACGACACTGCGTTCATCGCGCAGTTCCAACGCGCCGCCGATTGGCTCGCGGAGCGCAAGATCATCAATTCGCGAATCAAGGTCGCGGATTACAGCGTCAAGGTTTAACGAGAGCCCCAATGGGAATTCCACTAGTCTCACCCTTGTCCGCAAAACTTGGCTTTGCCGGGATCATCGCGAATATCGCATCGACCTCGGCAGAGCGGGAACGCAATCATCATCGGCCGCACGAGGAAGTCGCCGTACTCAAGAATCTCGGCTTCGGCGCGCTGCGCCTGCCGGCCGATGCGGGTGGGCGTGGACTGTCGCTGAGCGAGCTTTTCGTCGTGGCTCGCGACGTCTCGGCGGCGGATTCGAACATCGCTCATGCTTTTCGCAATCATCTTTGGGAGGTCGAGGCTGCGCTCAGACGACGGGATCACCCGTTCCATGCGCACGTTCTCGATCTGACGAGGGACAAGAAAACCATCGGTCTCAGTTTCACCGAAAGCGACGCCATCGCGGCTGGCGCGCGCCCGAGCCGGGTGCTGAGCCGGCTCGAGTGGGACGAAGCGCGGCTCGCCTATATCGGCTCAGGCGAGAAGGTCTACGCTACCGGCAACCTTTATAACGACGCATTCGTTGGCGTTGCGGTGGAAAGCCGCAAGGGCAGGACCGTTCAATACGTGCTCGACCGGAAGCAAGGCGTCAGCACCGATGACGACTGGCAAGGATTCGGTCAGCGCCTGACGGCTTCAGGCACGGCAAAGTTTCACGCGGTGACGGTGCCCGCAGCTCATGTCTACCCGACAGATCCGCCACGAACCGACGAAGCAGCGCCTTGGGGATACACGTTTCATCAGGTCTATCTGACCAACTGCATCGCAGGCATCGTGAGGCGTATTGCGTTGGACGCCGTCGACGTCTTGCGCTCACGCGGGCGTAACTTCTATCACGGCGATGCTGCGCATCCTGCCGGCGAACCTGTGCTGCAAACGCTGCTTGGTCGAATTCGCGCCTACGCAGCCAGCGTCGAGGCAACGGCCGACCGCGCTGTGGCAGCGTTGCAGCTTGCGTGGGATGACTATGGAACGGCCAACGAATATGAAACCACACTGGCCGCGACGCTCTCCGCAGCCGAAGCCAAAGTCGTGATCGACGATCTCGCGCCACAGATCGCCAGTTGGCTGATCGACCTTGGCTCGGGCTCGGTCGTGTCTCGAGTGGGCGCGCTGGACCGGCATTGGCGCAACATCAAGGTGATTGCTTCGCACAATCCGCGCTTGTACAAGGAACGGCTGCTCGGGCAGAACCTGCTGACCGGACAGCTTCCACCCACCGGCGCGTACTTCTGATCGCGAACGCGCGTGACGCGCGATTCGTGACCAGAATCGCTCAATCCGCAAGGAGCCGGCGAACGCGCGGCACGACCTCTTCAGCAAAGCTGCGCATATCGGCTTCGAACGGCTGGAACTGCAGCATGAAGAGTTCGATGCCCGCCCGGTGGAAGGCGGCGATGCGCTGCGCCACGGTGTCGTAGTCGCCGACGAGCCCCGCTGCCGTGCCGCCATTCGATCCCACGCGCGGCGATTGCGCAAAAGTCTGGTGCATCACCGCTTTCGGATCGGTATTGGCCTTCTGTCGCTCGCGCAGGGGCTTGTCAAGCTCGGCCAACGCGAACAAATGCGCGAGATGAGCCTCTGCCTGCGCCCGCGCTTCGCGCGCGATCACAAACGCCGACAAACCGAAACGCAACGCGTGCTGCCCGGCAGGACGCGCGCGAGCGGAGACATCGGCGATGAGTCGCGCAACGTCGTCGTGCGGCTGACCATTGATGAACCATACGTCGCCGTGTGCCGCCACCAGTTCGCGCGCCGGCTCCGATTCGCCGCCGACATAGATGCGCGGACGCGCACGAAACGGATCGGCGGGATGCAATTGATATCCGTCGATGCGGAAGTTGTCGCCGTGATGATTCACGACTTCGCCTCTCAGCAGTGCGGCAACGACTTCGATCCATTCGCGGCCGTATGCATAGCGCTCGTCGTGTTCAGGAAATCCAATGCCGGCTCGTTCGAGCTCTGGACGATTCCACGCGTTCACCAGGTTGATCGCAAAGCGCCCTTTGCTGATGTGCTCGATCTGCTGAGCCATCTTCGCAAGCACGACGGGGTGATACAGATAAGGCTTGATCGCAGTGATGATCTCAATGCGCGACGTGAGTGCCGCCAATGCCGCCGATGCGGTCCATGCCTCGAGTTGATCGAGCGAAGGGTCATGCGGATTGATCGTGTGCTGGGCGACGAGTACTGAGTCGAATCCGAGACGCTCGGCCTCGATGACGAGGGCCCTGTTGCGGGCCCACGAGGCGTCGTAGGGTTCCGCTGGATCGTGCAATGCGGCACGGCTGCCGTGCACGAGAGCCCAGACGCCGAAGCGGGGAAGTTTGGCTGACATCGTTTTGATAGGCGGTAAACCCCAGACAGAAAACGTCCATGCTAACCTTGCCCGCGCCAGCCGCTTTCCAATTTCTATCGATAAAGAACTCACGAAAAGGCATTAAGGCTCGCGCGGCGCATGCGCACGGCCACTCGACGGCACCTGCGCCAACGCACCCTGGCTTCAGAGCGCCGGCGAGCGAGGCACCGCCGGTTGCAGACCCTGATAGTCTTCAGCGTCGATGTCGTAACCTGAAGGCTCCCACCGGATCGCGAGCAGCACCAACAGCGAAGTCAGTGGCGCAACCGCGATCACCCAGAATACCTTCGTGCCGAGCGCGGCGGCCAGCACGGGAAACAGAAACAGCGAAATGGTGGACGCCGTGCGCACCAGCGTCTGATTGAAGCCGACGCCGATCCCGCGCAGCGAAGTCGGATAGCTGAGCGACGCATAGGTCATCGAATGCGAACCGGGGCCGAAGCCCTGCCCGAACAGATAGCCACCCAGCAGCAGGATCGCCACGACCACCAGCGCGCCGCCGCTGGGTCGCCCGATTAGCGCGAGTCCGATCAGCGAGGCGAATTGCAGCGAATGCCCGAGCACGGTCAGCTTCCACGCGCCGACCGTTGGCGCGGCGCGCACACCGATCAACCCGCCGACGAACGCGAACAGCAGGTTCAGCGAGAGCGACGCGATGATTGTCGTGAGGGGACCTTGCGCGAAGAAGCTCGTGATGATCACGGGCAGACCAAAAACGATCGCGTTATAGCCAAACGACGACGCACTGCCGATCACGGCGGCAAGTATCGTGCGCCTGCGGTAAGTGGCATTGAACAGCACGCCGTAGTTGCGCCAGGATGCGGAGCGAGGCCGCGCAACGGACTTACCCGTATGTTCGACGACGGCATCAATCCCGTAAGAGCGCTTCAGGATACGAGCCGCGCCTTCGAGGTCGCCGTGATTCGCCGCCCAGATGGGCGATTCGCTGATGTAACGGCTGCGCACAAGAATGATGGCGATGGCGGGCACTGCGCCGAATGCGAGTGTGAGGCGCCACAGCCAGCCGAGGTGTTCCTGCGGCAGCATTGCGTAAAGGCCAAGAATCAGCAGATAGCAGGTGCTGGTCGCCGCGTACCACGCGGGGCACCAGGCGGCCACGCTCGCGGCCTTGTTGCCGCGGCCCGCCACTCGCGAAAACTCCGCGAGAAACGCCATCGCGACGGGCAAATCGAGACCGACGCCAAAGCCCATCAGAAAGCGCGCGCCACCGAGCACCCACGCGTTGGGGGCGAGACCGGCGGCAATTGCCGCGACCACAAAGAACAGCATGTCGGCCATGAACACGCGATAGCGCCCGATGCGGTCGGTCAGATAGCCGCCGAACAGTGCACCGAGGATCGCGCCGAACGTGATCGCCGACGATACGAATCCCACTTGCACCGGCGTCAGCGCGAACTGCTTCGCGATGTCCTTGATGCCATAGGCAAGCGAGGTCAGATCGTAGGCGTCGAGAAAGACGCCGCCGAGCGCGATCGCGATCACGATGCGTGCATTGCTGCCCTTGGCAGCACCCGCGTTGACGATGCGCGCGACATCCTGCGGCGAACGGATCACAGCGGGACGGGAAATCTCCGGCTGCGCGGACGCGTCAAGCGGAGTGGATGGAATAGCGACGGTAGACATGATGGCTGTTCAACACGTGTCAAAAGTTTCTGCATGCTAGCGACGCGCCTGTCGTTTTCCAAACGACGATTGAATATATGCAAAGCGCGGGATCGAACGATGCCCGTGTGGCAATCCGCGACGCGGCGCCTTCGTCCGTTCCGTGCTTTCGATATGCGCAATCGATGGTGGATTTGCACCTGCGTCGATTTCGCGTGGTCAACGACGTCGATACAGCGTTGCCTGAAAGGCACTACGCGGCCGTCATTGCCTCGGGGAGTCGGATGATCTCGCAAGGCGGCTTCGGCAACGGCTGATGGTCGGCGAATGCGGTCCCGCATCGCACTGCAAAAGCGAGCGCCGACTGCCCATTCGCGAAGTGTCCGAGTTCACCCAGCGTGGTCGCTTCGCCGTCCTCTTCCAGAATCGATACGCGAGCCACGAACAGACTTCCGCTTCTCACGACCGACGGCTGGACGGCTATCCCGTGGTGGTAAAACAGCATGTCACCTCCTGTGTTACGGAAACTCACGCAGGCGTGCCCGCTTTTCCGAGCACGCCGAGCCACGACTAGCCAACAACGTCGTGCGAAGCATCGGGTTTTGGCGGATGAAACCCGTAGCGTCGTTGGAGTGCAGACTCATTATTGGCAGGATGGCCGCGTTCGCGCCAATATCGATTCACGATTTGGATTTCGCGTGCGCTTCGATATGTCGTCAATGCCGTGTCAATGCAGATCGCGGCCCGCCAAAAACGAATCGTCAGGCACAACGTTGAGCGCGATGGCAACGCTGCGTCTGGATTTATTGCCCACCAAATTTCCGAAAGCTCGAGGCCGTGTGCTGTTCGGGCAATTGATCGTCATGGCCAAACAACTTTCGTCGCAGCGTTCCATCGGCATAAGCGGTCTTGTACAGACCTCGATTCTGAAGCTCGGGCACGATATGATCGATGAAGTCCTCGTAGCTCTCCGGTACAACCGTGCGGCTCAGATTGAAGCCGTCAATACCGGTTTCTTCGACCCAGCCCTGCAGTTCATCCGCGACCTGCGCAGCGCTGCCCACGATGGCCGGATACCGCCCCCCCAGTTCGAACATCTCGAGCAGCTTACGGCGCGTCCAGCCGTGCTGCTTCGCGGTGCGCGTGGCGGACTCGATTGCATTGGTGGGCGCATAGTCGACAGGCGCGTCGAGATCGTATTGGGCGTAGTCGATGCCCGTACTGGCGGCAAAATGCGCAAGCCCTGCTTCGCGGTTCGCATAACGCAAATAGTCCGCGTATTTCTCGCGTGCTTCGCGCTCGGTTGCGCCCGTTACGACAGCTGCGCCAGCAAAGACCTTGACGTCGTCGGGGCGTCGTCCCGCTTCCACGAGTTGCTCGCGCAGCGTCCTGACGGTTTCGCGCGCAACGGCCCGATTCGGCGGTGAGATAAATACGCATTCCGCGTGACGGGCGGCGAAACGCTGGCCGCGTCCTGAACTACCGGCCTGGAAAAGAACCGGAGTGCGTTGCGGCGACGGCTCCGCGAGATGATAACCGTCAACGTTGTAGTAGCGCCCGGCATGTCGAACCTTGTGAACCTTCGCGGGATCGGCGTACACCCGCCCGGACTTGTCGCGCAGCACTGCGTCGGGTTCCCAGCTTCCTTCCCAGAGTTTGTACAACACGTCGAGATATTCGTCCGCGCGATCGTAACGCTCGTCGTGCGGCAACTGCTTTTCGAGTCCCATCGCCCGCGCCGCGCTGTCGAGATAGCCGGTCACGATATTCCAGCCGATTCTTCCTTGCGTCAGATGATCGAGCGTCGAGAAACGTCGCGCCAGCAGATACGGCTGCTCGTAAGTCAGGTTGATCGTTACGCCGAAGCCGAGATGCTCGGTGACGGCGGCCATCGCCGAAATGAGAAGCGTGGGATCGTTGACGGGAAGCTGTATGGACTCGCGCAGCGTCACGTCGACGTTGTGTTGATAGACGTCGTAGACGCCCACGATGTCGGCCAGAAAAAGTCCGTCGAACAGTCCGCGCTCGAGCATGCGCGCGAGGTCGGTCCAGTATGGAAGCGTTCGGTAGTCGAGAGAGCGGTCGCGCGGATGGGTCCACAATCCATGGTTGATATGGCCCACGCAATTCATGTTGAACGCGTTGAGCAGGATCTGCTTTTTTGCCATCACAAGGCTCCGTGCCTCGGCGGCAGTTTGTCGTTGAGATAGAAATTGCCGACGGCGTGATATTTCCATCGCACGGGATCATGCAGCGTGTGCGTGCGCGCATTGCGCCAGAACCGGTCGAGGCCGAGATCGTCGAGCGTCGCGGCGGTGCCGGCGAGTTCGAAAAGGCGCGAGCCCGCGTCCAGCGAGACCGTCGTGGTGAGCGCGCGCGCTTCGGCCACTGCGACCGATGCCTGCGCTACCGAACGCTCGGTGGGCTCGGCCTGGGCCGCATCGACGAAGCGCCCGGCACGGCGCACCAGCGCTTCCGCTGCGCTCAACCGAACGGCGAGATCACCGAATTGGGTGATGGTCAGCGGATCCTGCGACGCGTGTTCCACCTTCGCGTCGATCCACGGCCGCGAACGCTCCCGCACGAACTGCAAGGCCGCCTGAAGTGCCCCGCGCGCCTGCCCCAGATCAATCGCTGCATGGATGATCTGCGCGAATGGCCCGATTGTAGTGGGGCGTTCGAACGATGCCTGAAACGGCACGATCCACTCCGGCTCGACGCGCACCTGACTGAACTGCACCGAACCACTACCCGTGACGCGTTGCCCGAACCCGTCCCAGTCATCGATCACTTCGACACCTGGCGCGTCACGCGGCACGAACACCAGATACGTGACATCACGCCCCTCTTCTTCGCTGACCACTAGCGTCGGAATCCAGTGCGCGAATAGCGCGCCTGTGCAATAGAACTTGCGGCCATCGATTTGCCAGCCGGTCGCGCTACGCGTGAGCCGCGTGCGGCGCTTGAAGTCTTTATGCCCGATCTCCGCGAGCGCGTTGCCGAATCGGTCTCCCGCCAGTACGCGTTCGTAGAAAAAGCGCTGCTGGTCCGGTCTCCCGCCGACACGCAGCACTTCGAGTGCATAGAAATGATTTTGCGGAATCTGGCCCAATGAGCCATCGGCCGCGGCAATGATCGCCGTCACTTCCGCGAGCGTCCTGCTGCCGACGCCTGCGCCGCCATATTGCCGTGGCACGGTGATACCCCACAGACCGCTTGCCACGAACGCGTCGAGCTCGGCCCACGGCAGCCGGCGCTCGCGATCACGCGCCGCCGCTTCGGCTGCGAAGACTTCGGCAAGGCGTTGAGCGGCTTGCAAAGCCTGTGCGTCATCCGCGATCTGTTCGGGCCTTACGCACGTCGAGTCTCCCAGTACGGGGCGATCGAGCGTGCCATCATCAAGTTCTGTTGCCATCTTTCAGTTCCACGAATGCCGCGCAGGCAGCACATGATTCAGGAGGTAGTTGCCAACCAGGTGCAGCTTCCAGCGCACGGGATCATGCAGCGTATGGGTACGCGCATTGCGCCAGTGGCGGTCGAGGTTGTGCGCCGCACGCGTCGATGCGGACCCGGCCAGTTCGAAAAGCTTCTCGCTCGCTTCGAGCGCGATGCGCGTGGTGAGCACCTTCGCGTGAGCCACGGCGACAGACGCACGCGCGCTTGCCTCGGCGTCGACTGGCTGCGCGGCGATGACATCGAGCGTGCGGCCTGCCTCCAGAAGCACCTCGCGTCCGGCATGCAGTTCGATTTGCAAACGCCCGACGTCGGCGATGATGTAAGGATCCTCGACGGCGCGCTCAAGCCCTGAATCGATCCACGGCCGCGCGCGTGCTCGCACGAAATCGATTGCATCGGCCACTGCCGCCTCGGCGATTCCCTGGTCGATTGCCGCCTGGATCAATTGCGAAGTCGGCCCGAAGAGCCCCGGACGGTCGCCCAGTTGCCAGATGGGCAACACGTCGTCAGGGTCGACCAAGACCTGATCGAAAATCACGGTTCCGCTCGCGGTCGTGCGTTGCCCGAAAGAATTCCAATCGTCGATGACACTCAGTCCAACGGCATCGCGCGGCACCCAGACCTGTACGGCTCTTCCCTCATCGTCGATCGCGCGCGCCGGCACGCGGTGCGCGAACAGCGCGCCCGTGGAGTAGAAGCGTGTGCCGTCGAGCCGCAGGCCGTCCTGCGTCGCGCGCAAGCGCGTCGTGCCTTGCACGATAGTCGCGCTCGATGCGGAGCGGCGCTCAGGGCCCGCATTGCCGAGCCGCAGGCCAGCCAGCACTTCGCCGTAGAAACGCGCCTTCTGAGCCGGCGTGCCGATCTCGCGCAGTACGCCCAGCACGCCGAAATGATTCTGCGGAATCTGACCCAATGCGGGATCGGCTGCGCAAAGAATCACGAACACTTCTGCAAGCGTCGCGAACGAAAGGTCGGCGCCGCCGTATTCGGCCGGCACGGTGATCGCACCAAGTCCGCTTTCGGACCAGCGGTCGAGTTCTGCCCACGGCAGGATGCGCTGGCGGTCGCGCTCCGCAGCGACCGCTGCGAAGTCTGCCGCGAGGGTGCGCGCGGCTTCGAGAGCTTCGGTATCTCCCGCGATACGCTTGACGCGCACCGGATCGGGACGGCGCGGCAACCGCGCCGCGGAATTGGATTCGGATGTAGACATGTTGGCTCGAACGCAAAAGTGAGGCTCATCTGCCTGCGACGCTGCTTCGAAATCGAAGGAGCGAACGTCACGCTCTGGCACGGAGCAGACCAATCACGTATTGGATCAGTACTCGCGCGCCACGCCTACTATCGAATCCGGAATTGCTTATGACGATCCGCGATCGGGTGAGGCTTCACACGGACATGAGGTTCGCGACCCAATGACTTGCGGCCGCCAAAGAGACTTGGGCTTTGATGGCGCCCGATCCCGGGCCGCAGGCTACAGCGGCCTGATCTCGGCCGCCTGCCTGCCTTTGGGTCCCTGCTTGACTTCGAAACTCACCTTCTGATCTTTCTGGAGCGACTTGAAACCCGCCGTTTGTACCTCGGAAAAGTGCGCGAACAAATCTTCACTGCCGTCATCCGGCTTGATGAAGCCATAACCCTTTGCATCGTTGAACCACTTTACGGTGCCAGTTGCCATGAAGATTCCCAGCGGGTCTATGGGCTGGACCGCGGCGTAGGCGTTTCGCGCGCGATGCGCTCCGTTGCTGCCGGGTCCAGCTTGCATCACGTCGCTTAATCGCCGTGTCGCACGTCGAACCATACGTCATCCGTGAAGTGCGTTGAACCAACAAATTCTTCGATGTTTAGCAGACCACGCGTGCTGGCCGGATCGGCCGCGCGTCTGGCCACTCTTGACAGGCTCAGCGCGTGGATCCGGCTGCGGATTCGGCGGCTTAGAGAAGTTCTTCGCCAAATTCGATCACGTAGGCTTGCGGAGATCTGAGTTCACCGGCTGCACGAATACGATCGTAGATGAGCAATGCACCGACCAGCTTCGAATTGCATCGTGATCTGAAATCTGCCTGGGCGGCGAGCGTCAGTCCTTCGTATCTGGCGAGCACGTCCTGCTCGAAAAGAAGCCGGATAGCGGGTGTATCGGGCCCGCGTGGGTTATTGACCATTAGCCCGGTGAGCGTCCCTTCGCGCGATTCATGTTCGACGATGTGAACGTCCCGATCGAATCGTCCCGCGAGGAAGTGGGCGACCTGCTCCAGAGATTGTCTTTCTATTGCATATGTCGCCATTGCCCTCTCCTGCGAAAGTATGCTGGTTACGAACCGATTCCTTGGGCGCGAAAAGGCCTTCATACAGAACGGTGCCCAGATATCGCTCGCCTGAGTCGGGCAGAATGACGACAAGCGTCTTTCCTGCGTTTTCCGGGCGCTTTGCGAGCCGCACGGCCACGGCGACGGCCGCGCCCAATGAAATTCCTGAAAGTATGCCCTCTTCTCGGGCAAGACGTTGTGCGTACAGGATCGACTCTTCATCGGTGACCTGTTCGATGACATCGACGAGCGAGAGATCCAGAACATCGGGTGGGTTCGATGATTTACTTGCCGGGACCGAGCAGACCGCGTGATTTCGCATCCCAGATCATCGCGGCGCCGATGCGGCACTTGACGGAATAGGCTGCCGGCAAAAACACGAACAAACCAAAACCAAAAAAATGGCCTGGACGATCGGGCCCAGGCCATAAAAAGCTCGCGATTCGCGGGAACGAGCTAGACGTGAAAGCCAAGTGGTTAAATCGGCCTGTAAAAGATATCGGACGCTTGCCTTTACGCCACCTCAGCGGCGCACGAGCATCGCAAGCGAACGATGAGCGTCGAGTTCGCGGTCGTAGCCCATCAGCACGCCATCTATCCGGCGCGTCAAAGACGGCGTGGCTACCGTCGTCACCTCGGAGAGTGCCGTCGACCTGGGCAACGGGGCAGCGCCGGCCAGACAGTAGCCCACATCGCGCCGCGCGCTAGTGCAGGCGCGCACCTTACCCTCATCAACCAGCGTAGCGAGCGCGGCTTCCACGGCTTTCTCCGATTCACCGAACAGCCGGGCGAAGGTGGCAGCGGTGTAGACGCGGTTATAGCGCATTTTCAGCAGCAGACTTTCGATCAACGGATCCTTGCTCATAGGGTCGCCATGACGGTTTGGAAATCAACGACGCGGTTGAGACTTCCGCGTTCAGCGCGGTTTGCGACGAGACTGATTCGACGGGTGGCTCTCCTTGCCTGCCAACCCAGATCGGCAGTCAGATCTTGCCCACCAGATCAAGCGACGGCGTCAGCGTTTCGGCGCCGGGCGTCCATTTGGCCGGGCAGACTTCGCCTGGATGCGACGCGACATATTGCGCGGCCTGCACCTTGCGCAACAGTTCCTTGGCGTCCCGGCCAATACCGTTGTCATGCACTTCGTAGAGTTTGATCTGACCTTCGGGGTTGATCACAAACGTGCCGCGCAAGGCAAGCCCCTCCTCCTCGATCAGCACGTCGAAGTTGCGGGCGAGCGTCGCCGTCGGATCGCCAACCAGAGGGTATTGCACCTTGCTGATCGTATCCGACGTATCGTGCCAGGCCTTATGCGTGAAATGCGTGTCCGTCGACACGCCGTAAATTTCGACGCCAAGCTTCTGGAACTCGGCATAGTGATCAGCGAGGTCGCCCAGCTCCGTTGGGCACACGAACGTGAAATCAGCGGGATAGAAGACCACGACGGACCATTTCCCCTTGAAATTTTCTTCGCTGACGGGCACGAATTCACCGCGGTGGTACGCGGTCGACTCGAACGGCTTAACCTGGGTATTGGTGAGAGACATAACTTTCCTTGAGCGTTTGAGAACCAACTGAAGATGTCGTTGAACGTTATCTGGCTTGCCGAGACAAGAGAAATAATCATTTTGCAAAAGCAAATGCCGATCTGTTCGTCGTTGGATGAACCAGGCTGGGTTCCATGAGCCGTCTCCACCCTCACAAACAATCCACATGACGTTCACTGAAAAACACCTGAAGCGCGCATTGATATCGATATCTCATTTTCGTCGTTGCCGAATCGGTGTCAGACACGCGATCATCGACCGTTCCCAATCGGGTGCCTGTCACAGCGTCAACGCTATCTCTGCACTATCGTCACCGTCCAATCATGCATAAGATTTCGACCTTCTTTCGCGGACTCGCACTGGCGGCCGCCCTCTGCTGCGCGGTTGTCGCGCCGTCCCACGCAACGGGCGCCGCACCGGCAGTCGATCGCGATACGGTCGTGATCGGTGTTGAAAAGGAGTTCTACAACCTCGACGGACTCGTAGCCGTGAGCGGCGATTCGCTGCGCTACGGATGGCAGATTTACGACACGCTCTACGGTTTCGATACCAAGGGCAATCTCGTCCCGCGTCTTGCGACGAGCCTGACAGTCTCTAGCGACGCTCGCGTCTTCACGTACAAACTCCGTCCCAACGTCAAATTTCACAATGGCGCGACCCTCACGTCGCGCGACGTGAAGGCGTCGCTCGATCACATCCTCGACCCACGCAGCAAGAGCACGCGCCGCCCGTTCTTCGCGCCGGTGGTCGAATCGGTGGAAACGCCTGACCCGCTCACTGTCGTATTCAAGTTGAAGGCTCCGGACGGCGCGTTCGCCAACAAGGTCGCTGGCTATCTGTATATCGTGCCGGCCGATTACCTCGCGAGCTTGCCGAATCCGGATGCATTCGCACAAAAGCCTATCTCACTCGGCCCATACAAGTTCAAGTCGCTGTCTCCGGGCGGCAATGAACTCGTGCTGGAACGCTTCGACGACTACTGGGGTGAAAAGCCGCGCGTGAAAACGCTCGTCTTCCGCGCAATCACCGACCCTTCGAGCCGTGTCAACGCGGTGCTGCGCGGCGAGGTGGATCTTTCGGTCGCGCTCCCGTTCTCCGACTACGCGCGCCTCAAGAAAGAAAGCGGACTCGACGTGATCCAGAGCCGTGTGGCCTCGCCGATATATGTCCGCGTCTACACCAATCAAAAGGATTCGCCGCTCGCCAACGTGAAGGTCCGCCAGGCGCTTAGCTATGCGCTGGACACGAACGCCATCATCAAAAGCGTGCTTTACGGCGTGGGCGAGCCACTCGGCACGATGATTTCGAACTACTATCCCTATGGCGCGGATCATTCGATCAAGCCTTATCCGTATGATCCGGCCAAAGCGCGCGCGCTCCTCGCCGAGGCCGGTTATCCGAAGGGCTTCGAAACTACGCTCAACATCCAGGGGGACATGCCGCAAGGCGTGGCCGAGGCAATCGCAGCCTACTGGGGGCAGGTTGGCGTGAAGGTCAAGCTCGATCGCCTGACCTACGCAACGTTCCAGCGCCTGAACAACACGCACGCTTCGGGGCCGCTTGCGCTTAGCCAGTTCACCAATGCGCTCTACGACCCCGTCCATCCGGTCGCCGGTGCGTTCGCGTCAAACGGCAGCTGGTCGGACTATTCGAATCCCAAAGTAGACGCGTTGCTCGTCGACGTCTCGAAGGTCAGCGAGCCGACCCAACGCGGGGAGGTGTTTGAGAAAATTGGGCGCGAACTGCACGACGACGCGGCGGCCATCTTCATTTCCGAGTTCACTTACGTCTACGCGAAGAAAAAGACGCTTGAGTGGCAGCCGCAGCAAGGCGGCGGTTTCCTGAATTTCCGCACGATCGCGTGGGCGCCCCAGACGGTGGCCGGGAACTGACCCGTGCTCGCCTATGTTCTGCGCCGCCTCGGCTCCGCGCTCGCCACCGTGTGGCTGATGTCTGTCGTGATCTTCGTGCTGGTGCGGATGGTGGGTGATCCCGCCTATCTGCTGATGCCGCCCGAAGCCACCGAGGCGGACCGCCAGCTCTTTCGCCAGCAGCTTGGTCTCGCCGATCCGCTCCCCGTGCAATACGCTCACTTTCTGGCTGGCATTGTGCGCGGTGACATGGGCAATTCGTTTCACTTCGGCGTACCGGCGCTCAGTATGGCGCTCGGTCGCCTTGGCGCGAGCCTCGAGCTCGTCGGCATTTCGCTCGCGCTGGCGCTCTTCGTGGGGCTCGCATTCGGCATCGGCGCGGCTGTCGCACGGGGCTCGTGGGTGGATCGATTCTCGACGCTATTCGCCGTGCTCGGCCAGGCCGGTCCGCCGTTCTTCGTCGCGCTGCTACTGATCCGGCTCTTTTCCGTGCAGTTGGGCTGGCTGCCCACGGGCGGCCACGGCAGCTGGAAACAGCTCGTGCTGCCTGTCGTCTCGCTCGCGTGGTATTCGGCTGCCGGCATCGCGCGCCTCACGCGGGCCAACATGTTGAGCGTGCTCGAGTCGGACTTCATTCGCATGGCCCGGATCAAAGGGTTGCCCGAGCACGTAGTGATCGGTACGCACGCACTGAGAAATGCCGGGTTGCCGATCGTCGCGTACACCGCATCGCAGTTCGGCGTCTTGATCGGCGGTGCCGTATCGATCGAAACGGTGTTCTCGTGGCCCGGCTTCGGCAGTCTCATGGTGGAAGCCATCAGCACGCTCGATTTCACGGTCGTGCAGGCCGCGGTGGTCGTTTCAGTGCTGCTGTTCGCCCTCATCCATCTCTTCGTCGATGTGCTGTGTGCGCTCGTCGATCCACGCATCCGACATCAGGCATGAGTGCGCGACTCCTCTTTGCCGGCATACGCGAAGAACTCGGCCGCGACCTATGGCGGCAGCGCGGCGTCCTCGCCTACGCGGCGGTCTTCGTGTTGCTTGTGGGTGCATCGGCGCTGGCGCCGTGGCTCACGCGCATCGATCCGAACGCGATCGACCTGTCCGCTACTTTCCAGGCGCCCAGCGCCGCGCACTGGTTCGGCACCGACCAGATGGGCCGGGACGTCTTCGTGCGCACGCTCTACGGCGGGCGCCTTTCGCTTCTCATCGCGTTTTGCGCCGTGCTGCTCGCGGGCTTCGCGGGTGCGCTGGCCGGGCTGCTGTCGGCGTACATTGGCGGACGTTTCGACACCGTGCTGATGCGCCTCGTCGACGCGCAGTACGCGTTGCCACCCGTTTTCCTCGCCATGCTGATCGTCGGCATATGCGGGCCCAACGTGGTGAACATCATCATCGTCGTGACGCTCGCGAACTGGGGGCGCTTCGCGCGCATCATTCGCGCCGAGGCTCTCAGCCTGCGCGAGCGCGACTTCGTGCTGCTCGCGAGGCTCGCCGGCGCCTCGCCGCTCTACGTGGCGCTGCGCCACCTGCTGCCCAACGTGCGCAACACGTTCGTGGTGCTGCTCACGCTCGACATCGGTCTCGTGATCTTCATGGAGGCGGCGTTGAGCTTCGTGGGCCTTGGCGTGCAGCCGCCCGACCCGTCATGGGGCGGCATGCTCGCCGAAGGCCGCAATTACCTCGATACCGCCTGGTGGCTGACCGCGCTGCCGGGGCTCGCGCTCATCGCCACCGTGCTGTGTAGCAACCGGATCGGCGATGCGTTGCAGCGCGGCGAGCGTAGCCAGGGGGGCTGGAAATGAACGGCAGGACCGAGGCGGCGCCGGTGCTCGCGGTTGAAGCCCTGATCGCGCAAACCGATTCGCCGCAAGCGCCGGTGCGGCTCGTCGACGGTGTGAGCTTTTCCGTGCACGCGGGCCGCACGCTGGCCTTGGTCGGCGAATCCGGCTCCGGGAAAAGCGTGACCTGTCTGTCGGTGCTGGGCCTGCCGCCCGCCGGCGTGCGCGTGGCGGGTGGACGCATCCTGCTGCGCGGCAGCGACCTTCGGGACAAGACGCCTGCCGAGCTTCAGGCGCTGCGCGGCCGCGAGATCGGCATGATCCTTCAGGACCCGATGACCTCGCTCAATCCACTCCTGACTATAGGTCGGCAGCTCACCGAGATGTTCCGCTACCGCGCGAACGTCAAAAGCCATGCCGAATGCGAGGCGCGCGCGGTCGATCTGCTGCGGCGCGTGCGCATTCCGGCGCCGGAGAGCCGCTTGAGGAGCTATCCGCACCAGTTCAGCGGCGGCATGCGCCAGCGCGTGGCCATCGCCATGAATCTCGCGTGCAACCCCGGCCTGCTGATCGCCGACGAACCGACCACGGCTCTCGACATTACCGTGCGGCTCCAGGTCCTCGACCTGCTGCGCGAACTGCAGGCCGAGCGCGGCACCGCGATCGTGCTTGTCACGCACGACCTGCATCTCGTGCGCCGCTATTGCGACGACGTAGCCGTCATGTACACCGGACGCATTGTCGAGCAGGGACCGGTCGAGGCGGTCTTCGCGCAGCCGCGCCATCCTTATACGATCGGGCTGCTCGGCGCCGTGCCGCGACTGAGGCAGCCGCAGCGGCGGCTCACCGTCATTCCGGGGCAGCCGCCGCTGCCGGGCAGCATCGCGCAGGGATGCCACTTCGCACCGCGCTGCCCGCGAGCCGACGCTGATTGCACGGCGCACTATCCCGCAACGGTCGAGACGCTACCGGGACGCGGCGTGGCCTGCTGGCATCCCGAGCCTGCATTTGCGTCGGCCGCGGCGTCGAACGCGGCTTCGATCCCTCTCGAACAGTTCCCTCTCGCTACAGCATCATGAATACGCAGGCATCGCCCGTGGCGGCCATCGAGGTGACCGGGCTCGGACGCGCATTCGCCGTTCGAAGCGGTCTGCTCTCACGCACGAGAGACTTGCAGGCCGTCGTGGACGTCTCTTTCGTACTGCCCAAGGGCGGGACATTCGGGCTAGTCGGCGAGTCCGGTTCCGGCAAGTCGACGCTCGCGAAAATCGTTCTCGGCGCCGAGACCGCGAGCTGCGGCGAAGTCCGCGTCGGCGAAAGGATGTTCGGCAAGGGTGCAAGCGCCGAAGATCTGCGCTGGCGGCAACGTTCGGTGCAGGCCGTACTCCAGGACCCGTCGGCATCGCTCGATCCGCAGATGACGGTCGCGGATATCGTGCTCGAACCGTTGCGTATCCAGCGCAGTGGTTTCGCGCGCGCCGCGCTCGAAGGCCGCCTCGACACACTGCTCGCCCAGGCGGGTCTGCCTGCCGGGTTCAAGCACCGACGGCCCGCCGAACTGAGCGGCGGGCAGCGCCAGCGCGTCGCCATCGCGCGCGCGCTCGCTCCCGAGCCGGAGATTCTGGTGCTGGACGAGCCGGTCTCGGCGCTTGACGTTTCGATCCAGGCGCAGGTGCTCAATCTGCTGAAAGACCTGCAGGAGACGCTTGGCCTCAGCTTTTTGCTGATCTCGCACGATCTCGCCGTCGTCGCGTACATGAGCAGCCACATCGGCGTGCTCTACCTCGGGCGCCTCGTGGAGCAAGGCACGCGTGATGACATCGTCGAGCGCGCGGCGCATCCGTACACGCACGCGCTGATCGCTGCCTCCGAACCGGACGCGCTGCACGTTCAGGCCGTCGGCGGCGACATGCCTTCGCCACTCTCGCCGCCGTCCGGCTGCGTTTTTCACACGCGCTGCCCGGTTGCGCGCGAAGTGTGCCGCGTGCAGGCGCCGCCTGTGCATCAACTCTCCGCGACGCATCGCGTGACCTGCCACTTTCCGGTTGCGTCGCACCTTCCCATCCTTCCGGCCTAGAGGACGCTTCGCATGTCCAAGGAAATCCGCATCAACGCGTTTCTGGCTTTCGCGCCGACGCACCTCTCGCCCGGTCTGTGGGCGCACCCGCGCGACCGTTCGCTCGACTACAACAGCTTGTCGGTCTGGACCGATCTTGCTCGCACCGCCGAGCGCGGCGGCTACGACGCGCTCTTCTTCGCCGACGGCATCAGCCAGTACGACGTCTATGGCGGCTCCAACGCGACCGGCGTGCGGCTCGGCCTGCAGTTTCCTCGCCTCGATCCGCTGCTGCTGATTTCAGCAATGGCGATGGTGACCGAGCATCTGGGCTTCGCGGTCACGAGCAGTGTGAGCTATGAGGCGCCGTTCCTGTTCGCGCGCCGCATGTCGACGCTCGATCATCTGACGCGCGGACGCATTGGCTGGAATATCGTCACGAGCTTTGGCGAGAGCGGCGCGCGCGCGGTCGGCCAGCAAGGCGCGCGACCGCATGACGAGCGCTATGACCTCGCTGACGAGTACATGGAACTCGTCTATCGCCTGTGGGAAGAAAGCTGGGAGCATGGCGCGGCGGAGCGCCAGCGCGAGACTGTGACGTTCGCGGATCCGCAACGCGTGCATGAGATCCGCCACGAAGGCCGCTACTTCTCGATGCAGGGCACGCATTACGCCGAGCCCTCGCCGCAGCGCACCCCGCTGCTCTACCAGGCTGGCACGTCCAATCGCGGCAAGGCGTTCGCCGCTCAGCACGCCGAATGCGTGTTCGTCTCCTCGCCCACGGCCCACGTGGTCGCGCGCGACGTCGCCGATGTGCGCCAGCGCGCCGCCGCGCTCGGACGCGATCCAGCCTCGGTCCTGTTCTTCTCGCTCGCCACGGTTATCGTCGCGCCGACCTCCGCGCAGGCCCACGCCAAGTGGGACGACATCAAGCGTCATGTGAGTCTGGAAGGCGCGCTTGCGCTGTTCTCACGCTGGAGTGGCATCGATCTTTCGAAATACAGCCCGGACGATCCACTGCGTTACGTCAAGAGCGAAGGCATGCAGTCGGCCATCGAGGCTTTCACGGTGGCCGATCCGGAGCGCGTCTGGACCATTCGCGAGTTGGCGATCTTCAACGCGATTGGCGGCAAGGGGCCCGTGTTCATCGGCTCGCCGGCAGAGGTGGCAGACGCGCTCGAAAACTGGAAAGCGCAAACGGGCGTGGACGGCTTCAATCTGAGCCATGCGTTGCTGCCCGGCACGCATGAGGATTTCGTCGATCTCGTGGTGCCGGAACTGCGCCGGCGTGGCGTCTATAAGGAGGCGTACCGGCCCGGCACCCTGCGCGAAAAACTTTACGGCGCCGCGCTCATCGCGCCTCCGCATCCCGCAGCGCTTCATCGCGCAGCCCATTCACGCGACGCCCAGGCGGGCCCGCAAATCGAGACCGCACTCCATGTCTGAAACCGACCAACCGTCCATCGCCGTGCAGCCGCTCACGCGCCATATCGGTGCGCTGATCGACGGCATCGACCTGACCCGTCCGCTTGGCGCGACGCAAGTGGCCGAACTGCGCCGGGCGCTGCTTGCCCACAAGGTCATCTTTTTTCGCAATCAGCCGATCAGTCTCGATCAGCATCTCGCGCTCGGCCGCCATTTCGGCTCCCTGCACGTTCACCCGAACAGTCCCGGCCCCGAGGGCTATCCGGAGATTCTCCAGATTCACGCGGACGAGAATACGCGCCGCATAGCTGGCGACCGCTGGCATTCGGACGTGTCGTGCGACGTGGAACCGCCGATGGGCAGCATCCTCCATCTGCACACGCTTCCGTCACACGGGGGCGACACGCTCTTTTCGAGCGCCTATGCGGTGTACGAATCGCTTTCGCCGGGATTTCGGCGCTATCTGGAAGGCCTGAGCGCCACGCACGACGGCGAGCCGACCTACCGGGAGCGCAACCGTCTGCGCGGCATCGACGATACCGGCCGACGCTTCCCGAAGGCTTCGCATCCGGTCGTGCGCACGCATCCCGAGACCGGCCGAAAAGGAGTTTTCGTCAACGCGAACTTCACGACGCATATCGACAACGTGCCGGCCGCCGAAGGCGAAGGCATCCTGCGCCTGCTCTTCGAGCGCTTCGCCGCGCCCGAATATCAGGTGCGCTGGCGCTGGGAACCGCATTCGATCGCCTTCTGGGACAACCGCGCGTGCCAGCATCTGGCCGTGTGGGACTACTACCCCGATGTGCGCTCCGGATACCGCGTGACGATCAGCGGAGACAAGCCCTACCTATGAGTTGCGCAGACCATCACCACAAGAAGCAGATACGCGTCAACGCATTCGCGCTGCACAGCCCCGTGCATCATTCGCCGGGCATGTGGCGGCATCCGCGCGACCGCTCGCTGCACTACAACACACTCGACTACTGGGTCGACCTCGCAAAGACATTGGAACGCGGCCTCGTCGATTCGCTTTTCATGGCCGACAGCATCGGCGTGAACGACGTATATGGCGGCAGCGTCGACACGGCTCTGCGGCACGGCGCGCAGGTGCCCAAGCAGGACCCGGTCATGTCGCTTTCGGCGATGGCTTACGTCACGCGCGATCTCGGTCTGTGCGTCACCAGCAACGCCAATCACGAGCCGCCTTATGTTTTCGCGCGACGCATGTCGACGCTCGATCATCTGACGCGCGGACGGATCGGCTGGAACATCGTCACCGGTTTCGCGCAAAGCAGCGTGAAGGTGCTCGGCAAGAACGGGATCGCCTCGCGCGACGAACGCTACGACATCGCCGACGAATACATGGACGTCGTCTACAAGCTCTGGGAAAGTAGCTGGGAAGACGGCGCGCCGGTGCGCGACACGGCCACAGGCGTTTTTGTCGATCCGTCCAAGGTCCATCTCGTCGATCATGAGGGGCGCTATTTCAAGGTTCACGGCATCCATATGACCGAGCCTTCGCCACAGCGAACGCCGGTGCTGTTCCAGGCGGGGTCGTCGGCGCGCGGTCAGCGCTTTGCCGGGCGGCACGCCGAGGGCATTTATCTCAGCGGGCCAAGCAAGAAAGTACTGACACCCGTCGTAAGCGCCACGCGCGCCGAGGCCGTGAAGGCAGGACGCACGGCACACGACATCAGGTTCTACACGATGGCGACCATCATCACGGGCCGTACCTCGCGCGAGGCACGCGACAAGTACGAGGACTACCGTCGCTACGTGACACCCGAAGCAGCGCTCGCGATGTTTTCGGGCTGGACCGGCATCGACTTCTCGAGCTGGGACCCGGACGAGCCGATCCGCTACATGCAGCTCGATGCGGGCACGTCCTCGGCGCTCGAGGGTTTCACGCGCCTCGATCCGGAACGCGTCTGGACCGTGCGCGAGCTTGCGTTGCACAACGCGATCGGCGGGCGCGGGCCTGTCTTCATCGGCGCACCTGGCGAAGTGGCCGATGCGCTCGAAGAATGGGTGGACGAAACCGGCATCGACGGCTTCAACCTGAGCTATGCCGTCACGCCCGAGGCGTACGAAGACTTCGCAGATCTCATCGTGCCCGAGCTGCAGGAGCGCGGACGCTACAAGACGCGCTACGAGCCCGGCACGCTGCGCGAAAAGCTCGGCGGCGACAGCAGCCGGCTCAACGACCGACACCCAGGCGCCGCCTTCCGCCGTGCGCCGTACTCCCTTCAGGAACGCTGACCATGAGTAGCACCACCCTGCACGCATCTGCCTCCACCAGCCGTCTGCGCGACGCACTCGCTGCGCTACCCGCGCTGGCCGAGGAAATCGGCGTCGACGCGGCTCAACGCGAAGTCCGCCGTGAGCTCCCGTTCGCGGCCTTCGATGCATTCCGTCGCTCCGGCCTCGGCGCCCTGCGCATTCCCGCGGAGCGCGGCGGGCTCGGCGGCTCGCTCGAAGACGCAATCCACGTGGTCACGACACTGGCCGCCGCAGAATCGAACGTCGCGCATGCGCTGCGCGTGCATTTCGACGTGGTCGAGTCGATGCGGCTCGCACCACGCACGCCGTTCCACGACCGCCAGATCCGCCGGATCGTCGAAGGTGCGCTGTATGGCGGCGCGTCGGGCGAACAGGGCACCGCGCGCGCGGGCCAGATCGAGACCGTCCTGCGCCGCGAGGGCGATCACTTCCGCGTGTCGGGCAAAAAGTACTACACGACCGGCACTGCCTACGCCGACTTCGTACGGACCAATCTTGTGGACGAGCACGGCAACGGCGTCACCGCGATCATCCCGGTGCGCTCCGAAGGATTGGCCGTGCTCGACGACTGGGATGGCATGGGTCAGCGCATGACGGCGAGCGGCAGCGTGGTGTTCGAAGACGTGCGGGTCGAGCCGGCCGAAGTCGTCGAGAAGGGCTATCCGTCGCTGATCGGCCGGCATGGCGGCGCTTATCGTCAGCTGCATCTCGTGGCGGTGGCGGCGGGGATCGTCCGCAATATTGTCGCCGATGCCCGTGCATACGTGACGGCGCATGGTCGCCCGGTCTTGCACACGACTGCGCCCAGTGCTCGCGAGGACGTATTCATCCAGCAGGTGGTGGGCGAACTATCCGCACTGAGCCACAGCATCGACGCGCTCGTTCGCGACAACGCGCGCACGCTCGGGCGGTCATCCGATGCGATCCTGCACGCCGATCCGGCTGCGGACGAACTCGTTCTGGAAAGCGCGCTCGCAACCGCGCGTACCCAGATCGTGGTCGGGCGACTCGCACTCCAGGCGGGAGAGCGACTCTTCGATGCAGGCGGCGCTTCGGCCACCTCGCGCAAATACAATTTCGACCGGCACTGGCGCAATCTGCGCACGATCTTCAGCCACAATCCGCTCAGCCACAAGGCGAAGGTGATTGGCGACTATGTGCTGAACGGCGTCAAAACGCACCTTGTCGAAGGACGGACGTTCTAGCGAAGCGCCTCAGTTGGGCAGCGCGGATTCGTCGGGCGGAGCCAGCGGTTTTTGTAACCTCGCATCCTGCTGCGCGAGCAGTTCCGCTGCCGCCAAGCCAAACGCACGCGCCAGCTTGTCTATCGTATCAAGCGATGCGACAACGGTGCCCCGTTCGACTTCGCTGACGTATGAGCGACTCAACCCCGCCAATTCTGCGAGCTGCTCCTGGGACCGTGCACGCGCCGCGCGCAGATCCCGCACTGCGAGGCCAAACTCTTTTACAAGGGTCCTCACGGCGAAACCCTTGTCGTACTGACCGTCTCGGCTGATTTCACCCCGGAGCCGTTCACGCTATAGAAGAAATTCTGCAATGTTTAGTAGGACATGGAATTCGCGATGGGAAAGACCACGCGAATAACCCGACAGCGATTGCGCCGAAAATTCGACAACCGCCGGGTCAGGCCGCAACCAGCCCCCGTTCCTTGAGCCACTCGGGATTGAAAAGACGGGCACGGTAAAGCTCACCGCGGTCGCACAGCAGTGTGACGATCGTATGGCCCGGGCCCATTTCGCGGGCAAGCATGACGGCGGCCGCCACGTTGATACCCGTCGAGCCGCCCACGTAGAGGCCTTCTTCCCGCAGCAACCGGTAGACCATCGTGACGCATGACTGGTCATCGATCCGGCAGGCATCATCGATCGGCGTGCCCTCGAGATTTGCAGTGACGCGGCTGGAGCCGATTCCCTCGGTAATCGAACTGCCTTCCACCTGGATTTCGCCCGTCTTCACGAAGCTGTACAAGCCGCTGCCGTGCGGGTCCGCCAGAACGATCCGCACGGCAGGGTTCTTTTCCTTGAGGAAGCGTGCCACTCCGGCGAGCGTACCGCCCGTGCCTGTGGCACAGACGAACGCATCGACCGTGCCGGCGGTATCCCGCCATACTTCAGGCCCCGTCGTCTCGTAGTGCGCCTTGCGGTTGGCGAGGTTATCGAACTGATTCGCCCAGATCGCGCCGTCGAGTTCTTCAGCGAGCCTCCCGGCGATCTTCTGGTAATTGTTCGGATCTTTGTACGGGGCAGCCGGCACCGCGCGAACCTCGGCGCCCAGCACCCGCAAGAGCTCCATTTTCGCGGGTGACTGCGTGTCCGGAATGACGATCACGCAGCGATAGCCGCGCGCCGCGCAGATATGGGCAAGGCCGATGCCGGTATTGCCAGCCGTGCCCTCGACAACGGTGCCTCCTGGCCCGAGTTCGCCCCGCTGCTCGGCGTCCTCGATGATGGAGAGCGCCGCGCGGTCCTTGACCGAACCGCCGGGATTCATGAACTCCGCCTTGCCGAGAATCTCGCAGCCGGTCTCCTCGCTGAGCCGCGCGAGCTTGATGAGCGGCGTGCCACCGACGCACCCGACAAAACCGTTACAGACGCGCATGGCTTCCCTCCCAACTCCGCACCTGATAACACACCCCTACCACACAGGAAGAATAGACGATGACCCCATGCCCTTCCCAGGGCGTTTCGTTCCGTTCCGCGTGCGCGCCGCCCGCAGTCTCGACAGTTTCACAGATCTTCGGTCAACCACGCTCAAGCGGCGCAGGCTCATACGCATGCGCAACCGCTCGCAGGGCAGCGTCAAGATCCACGGCAAAACGCAATTGCTCGAGCGCCCGCCCAAACGCCACGACGTTCGAGCGGACCGAATCCGCGTTCGCGTTCAGACCGGTGTGATTGAGACGCACGATGTGCCCAGCGACGTCGCCGACCCCGGGCGCGAGTTCTCCACCGTAACGCAAAGCTTGTGCGATCAGTTCCTGACCGTCGACGCCACGCGGCACCGGGGCCGACGTGACAAGCGCTGAAGCGGCGTCGTCGCGCGCGATCCACGGCGATACGCCGAGCGCCCGCAGCGCCGACCGAGTCGCGCGCGAGGCCTGCTGATGACGTTCGATCACGCGCTCAATGCCCTCGGCTTCGATACGGTCGAGCGCCGCTTCCAGGGCCCAGAATTCCAGCGCCGACGGTGTCCCCGGCAACCCGGGCCGTCCACGGTCCAGCCAGTCTCGCTTGAGCGCCGCCAAGGGTAGACTCGAAGGCGCAAAGTCGGGCATCTTTGCGACGTGGTCCAGGGCGCGTTGACCGAGTACGACAGCCGACACACCGGCTGGACCTGCTAGCGCCTTTTGCGGGCCGATTACCGCGATATCGATTCCGAGTCCATCCACGTCGATGACATGCCCACCGATTGACGCGACGGCATCGACGGCGAAAAGAGCATGACGCGATTTTGCGAGCGCAGCCAATTGCGCGAGCGGATTCAATGCGCCGCTGGACGACTCCGCGTGAACAGCCGCTACGATATCGACATGCTCCAGCGTCTCAAGGCAGTTCGCGACGGCGGATGACTCGACCGGTTGTCCCATTGTCGCCACCACATCGTGAACGATCGCCCCGCCCCGCCGCAACCAGCCGCCAAACCACCTGCCGTAGGGACTCGTCACGACATTGACGGCTACGATCCCCTGCCTCGCGATACTTGCGGCAACGGCTTCGAGCGCGAGCACCGCCTCGGCCTGAACGAACATGACGTCGGCAGACGTCTTCAGCAAGCGTTTGATGCGCTCGGCCAGCAGCGCATAGCCATGATCCGGATAACGGGGCACATCTACGAGCCAATACCGATCGAATGTTTGCATTGCTTGAATTCCGCGCTAAAAGGATGGCTTCTCTTATCGGTTCCCAGCGCCCGTCAAGATCACCCATCCCCGACAGTTGGAGAGGAACAGTCTACGTATATCGGGTTGCCAGTGACGCTCCAGTTACGATCGCTTTGGGACGATTTCAGTTAGTTTCCAGCCATACAGGCGAAGTCTGCACAAAGTCAAATCGTGTACATCTCCATCGTGGATCTGATCCATCACGGTCTCCCAGCACGTGACCCAATAACCACGGCTCGGCGCACACCCCGGAAGTGCTGGCATGCGACCCTGGCGGCAGCACGGGAATATGCTTTCTACGAATTGTTCTTTTGAGCGGCGTGGTGCATGCCCTTAGCATGCTTAGGTCGAACTTACCATCATGGCATCGGAATGTCCGCGCAAACAGACAAGGTCGTTCACTGGCTGCTATCGAGCCTGGAACCTAGAAGCGAACTCTTTCATGTCGGGCAGTATTGTGGCGACTGGCAAGCGTCGACCGCCGGTCGTGCGAAGGCCAGCTTTCATATCGTCCTGCACGGTTCGATGTGGCTTCACTTCGCTGATGGTCGCGAGAGCATTCCGGTATCCGAAGGTGAAGCGGTCTTTCTGCTGCGCGATGTACCGCACTGGCTCTCGCCCGACCCGATCAATCCGAAGGTCGGGACCGCCGCAGGCGATCAGCCGATCGAGCGCCGCGGGACAATGCAGCCGCTCGACGAATCAATAAGCGGTAGCGTCGGGCTGGCCTGCGGCTTCGTCGAATTCCAGTCAATAGTCTCGCGCGCCATAGTCTCGCTTTTCCCGGAAATTCTGATCGTGCGGCACGGCGACGACGCCTATCGGGGTATCCACGTCCTGTTCGATCTCATTCGCGTCGAAGGTCAGCGCGGCATCGACGAGCCCTCGCCGCTGATCGACCGGCTCGTCGAACTGCTGCTGTTCTACGCGGTGCGCGACGCCGCGCATCACGACACCGTCACTAGTGGACTCGCGGCCCTCATGCAGCGGACAGGCTTCAACACGCTCGTTGCCACGATTATCGAATCTCCCGGCGACGCCTGGACGACAGACTCAATGGCTGCGTTCGCCAATATGTCGCGCACGGCCTTCTACAAGCACTTTAGCGAAGCGTCGGGGCATCCGCCGATGCAGTTCGTCACGCTGATTCGCATGCGTCTCGCGGCAGATCTGTTGCAGCAGGGCTTGCCGATCTCGCGCGCCGGCGAAATGGTTGGCTACCAGTCCGAATCAGCGTTTGCCCACGCCTTCAAACGCACGATGGGCACGCAGCCCGGCGCATGGCGTCGGCAGCGCGACGGCTTGTCGCAGTCGGCGGCTCGCCTGCACTAGCGGAACTCAAACGCCCCGTTTCTCGGGACAAACGCACAGGAATCGCGAACGCTCGCGCATTGTCCGTGACCGGGGCAGCCTCGACAATGATCTCACTGCTTCTCCTGGAGAAACCTGTGAGCCGTCTTCCCCTGCAAACCGTTGAAAGTGCCCCCGGTGCAAGTCAGCCATTCCTCGAAAAGTCGCTGCGCGCGAATGGCTTCCTGCCAAACCTGGTTCGCTCGCTCGCGAATGCGCCGGTCGCCCTCGAAACCTATCTGACCGTCTCCGAAATCAACAGCCGTTCGGGTCTAACATTCGCCGAACGCGAAGCAGTCCAGATCATCGCAGCCGCCATTCATGGTTGCAGCTTCTGCGTGGCCGGGCACACCGCCGCGGCGCTGAAAAAAGCCAACGTCGATCGCGCCGACGTCGACGCGCTGCGCGACGGCAAGCCGATCACGGATGCACGGCTGGCCGCCGTGGCCGGTTTAACGCGCGCAGTGATCGCCACGCGCGGTGCTGTTTCTGATGACGCGCTTTCAGCATTCCTCGCAGCCGGCTTCACCGAAGCGAATGCCCTCGAGGTCGTGCTCGGAGTGAGTCTCGCGACGCTGTGCAATTTCGCGAACAATCTCGCACGCAATGAACTCAACCCCGAACTGGCGGCTTACAGATGGGAACCTCAGACACAGGCCGCTTAATAGCGCCAGCCCTCGACGCATCGCTCGTCGACTGGCTCGACTCGCATGCCACGCGACTCGACACGGGCACTGACCTGAACGCTGATGTCGTGCCGCGCCTCGCGTCCGCCGGACTGTTCCGGATCGGCGTGCCGGCTACGCTCGGTGGTTCGGGTGGAACGACGATGGACGCCATCGCAAGCATCGCCGCAGTGGCAGAGCACTCGTTGACCGCTGCGTTCGTCTTCTGGGGGCAGCGGAGTTTCATCGAGTATCTGCTGCAAAGCCCCAATGCCGACCTGCGCAAGCGTTTGTTACCGCCGCTGCTCGACGGCACGCTTGCAGGTGCGAGCGGCCTGTCGAACGCGATGAAGTACCTGTCCGGGATTGAATCGCTTCAGATCGAAGCGGCGCAGGACACCCATACCGCCGGGAACTGGCAGCTAACGGGCAAGATGGCCTGGGTGACAAACCTGCGGGCCGAGCAGTTCGTCGTGGCCGCAGCCGTGTCGTATCGCGATGGTCGTCCTTCCGCGATTTTTGCCATCCCGAACGACGCGCCCGGCTTCACGCGCAGTGCGGATCTCGACCTTATTGCGCTGCGTGGCAGCAACACGGCTGCGTTGCTCCTCGAGAATGTGCCGAGCAGTGCCGACTGGCTGATCCACCCGGACGCACAGGAATTCCTGCCAGCGGTTCGTGCCGCATTCCTTGGATTGCAGTGCGGTCTCTCGATCGGACTCGCGCGGCGCTCGCTTGCCGAGGCGCGGCGCGCAGCGGAAACGACACGCAGCATTCTCGGACCAGAGGTGCAAGCGTGCGTAGAGGGGCTGATAACCGCATGTAGCCTTCTCTCGTCTGGCATCGCTGATGGAAGTCTTCGGGCGCGACCGAACCGGCTGTTCGAGCTGCGCATCGAGATTGCCGCGTTGGTCGCAAACGCGGTGAACCTCGAACTGGAGGCGAGCGGCGGGCGCGGATATTTGCGCGATGCCGGACTCGGCTTTGATCGCCGGTGGCGCGAAGCGGCGTTTATTCCGATCGTCACGCCGAGCGTGGTCCAGTTGAAGGCTCAGCTTGCCAGGCAGGCACGGAGTATCGCAGCGTGACGCGCCCGACGCTTCACGCGCAGGCGCTAACGCTCGGCTATGGCCAGCCGCCGGGTCGGACGGAGGTGCTGGCCGGCGTTTCGCTCTCTATCGAGACGGGGGATGTGGTCGCGCTTCTCGGGCCGAGCGGCTCAGGCAAGTCGACGCTGTTAAGGGCGCTCGCAGGCCTCGTGCGCCCATCGTCGGGCTCGGTGTCGGTCGAGGGCGCGTTGCTCAATGGTCCGCATCCCAAGGTCGCGCTCGCGTTTCAGGACCCCTGTCTGCTGCCGTGGCTTTCGGCCGGGAAGAATGTCGGTTTCGGGCTCACGTTCGCGCACCAGGATCGCCTGACGCGACTCGAACGCGCGGAGCGCGTCCGCTCCGCGCTGCACGCGGTCGGCCTGGAAGACGCCGCGGCGCTCCGACCGTCGCAACTCTCCGGTGGCATGGCGCAGCGCGTCGCACTCGCGCGTGCGCTTGCGCGTCAGCCTCGCGTCCTGCTGCTCGACGAGCCCTTCTCCGCGCTCGATGAGGTGACGCGTGCGGCGATGCAACAGTTGCTGGTGCGGCTCGTCTCGACGATCCGATGCGCGACCGCGCTTGTGACCCACGATATCGACGAGGCGCTGCTCGTGGCCGATCGCATTCTGCTGCTCGGATCGCACGGCCGCTTTGTCGGTACATGGCACGTCGATCTCCCGCATCCGCGCGACGAATTTGTCGGTGAACTCGGCGCGATGCGCATCGACATACTGAAATCTCTGCGCGCCGACATGATGCGCCCCCACGCATCCAACAGCTATCCCCTGACCTGACTGCCGACCCATGTGCCAAATACCCATGTCCCGCCGCGAATGGCTGAAGCTTGCGGCGCTATTCACCGCCACGGGCGCAGCGCCCCTGCTCTCCAGTCTGAGCGCGCAAGCCGCGACGGAGCCTGACGCGCCCGTTCGCATCGGCTATCTGCCGATCACCGACGCCGCGCCACTGCTGGTCGCGCACAATAACGGTTACTTCGAGTCCGAGGGCCTTGCGGTCGAGCAGCCGAAGCTCTTGCGCAGTTGGGCGCAACTGGTCGAGGCATTCCTCTCCGGCCAGGTCAACGTCGTGCATCTGCTCGCACCGATGACCGTATGGGCGCGATACGGCAGCCGTGCGCCGGCGAAGGTCGTCGCGTGGAACCATGTCAACGGTTCGGGGTTGACGGTCGCGCCCGAGGTCAATTCGCTGCACGATCTCGGTGGCAAGACCGTTGCGATCCCCTTCTGGTACTCCATTCACAACGTCGTGCTGCAGGACATGCTGCGTCAGCAGGGTCTCACGCCGGTTCTCAAGCGCAGCGGCGCGCCCGCTGCGAACGAGGTCAATCTCGTGGTCATGGCGCCGTCCGACATGCCGCCCGCGCTCGCGTCGCGTCAGATCGCCGGATACATCGTCGCCGAGCCGTTCAACGCGACGGCGGAACTGCTGAAAATTGGCAAGATACTTCGCTTTACGGGCGATGTCTGGAAGAACCACGCGTGCTGCGTCGTGTTCATGCATGAAGCCGACCTGACGCAACGCCCGGGCTGGTCGCAGAAGGTCGTCAACGCGATCGTGAAGGCGCAATTGTGGGCACGCACGCGTCCGCAGGAAACCGCGCAATTGCTCGCGAAGGACGGTACGCACCGTTACACGCCGCATACGCTTGCGGCACTGGACCGCGTGTTGGTCCCGTCGACGACGCTCGATGACACCTATCGGGCAAGTGGCGCAATCCGCCATGTCGACTGGCATGAGAAACGGATCGACTTCCAGCCGTATCCGTTTCCAAGCTACACCGAGGCGCTCGTTCGTCGCCTGAAGAACACGGTCGTCGACGGTGACAGCAGGTTCCTTTCGTCGCTCGACCCCACGTTCGCGGCGAACGATCTTGTCGACGACCGGTTCGTGCGCAGAAGCATCGAGCTGGCCGGTGGCCTCTCCGCATTCGGGCTCCAGGATGCATTCAACCGCGAGGAGACCATCATTGTCTGACGCGATTTCCGGCATCGATCGCAGCGCCCCCGCACGCGGAACGGCACCCAGGCGCGACACGGGTCGTGCCGTGACTTCTCGCGCAGTCTGGCTCGGTGCCGCAGGCCTCGCCGCGACGCTCGTCATCTGGTGGGTCGCGACTCACGCGATGACCGCGCCCGGCTCGCTTGGCCGACAGTTTGCGCCGGATAGTGCGTTTGCGAGCCTGCCGTCGCTGTTCTCGGAGGACCATCTGGCCGAGCACGCGCTCGTCAGTCTGCGGCGCGTCGGCACTGGACTCGGGCTGGCCCTGTTGGTAGGCGTCCCGCTCGGGATTCTGATCGGCCGCGTGCAATCGCTCGAGCATACGCTGTCGCCGACTTTCCAGTTTTTGCGCATGGTGTCGCCGCTGTCATGGATGCCGCTCGCGGTGATGTCATTCGGTATCGGAGACCGCGCGATCTATTTCCTGCTGGGTTTCGCCGCCTTGTGGCCGGTTCTGATGAGCACGGCCGCTGGCGTCGCGCAGATCGACCGGCGGTGGCTGCGGCTCGGCGAAAGTCTGACCGCGACGCGCCGCGAACTGCTGCTGCACATCATCCTGCCCGCGATCGCCGGTCCACTTCTCAATGGCATCCGGCTCGCGATTGGCATTCTATGGATCGTCCTCGTGCCGGCCGAGATGCTTGGCGTCAGCGCCGGACTCGGCTACCTGATCCTCGATACGCGGGACCGGCTCGCCTATTCCGAGCTAACCGCGGTCATTCTCGTGATTGGTGCGCTCGGCTTCGCGCTCGACGGCATCGCCCGGCTTCTGGCGCGAGCACTGCTCAGATCAGATCGCTAGCGTTTCCGCATTCGCGTGCAGTCCTGCGCCAAGTGCAATCTATGGATATATCAAATACTTCTATGGCCCCCCGTTTTTCGGGCCGTATCTGAACATCGGCCTCGGGCGACGGCGCCAGCGCCCAGGCAATCGCCACGCGCTGCTGCTGTCCACCCGACAGCGTGGCGGGCCACGCATCGGCCTTGTGTGCGATGCCAACTTTCGTCAGCAGCGCGCTGGCCCGAGTTTCAGCCACTTGATCAGCGCTCCGGCGCGCAAGCCGAAACAACATCCGCCCAGCGATCATCCTCGCTATGGAACGTCCTCAAGCCGCTCTGCGACACGCATCCGTCCGGTCCAGCGCCATCTCGTGGAAACAGAAAAGCACGGCAGCGCATATCCATAGCTGCAATGCTTCCTTGTTCTTAGGGGAGGCGTCGACAAGAATTAGCACTCCACGACCACGCCGCGCTGCGCATCGTCCCGATCCATGGCTAATCGAATCCCACGAAACTTTCTGCGAACGCTATCCCTGGTGAAATCCGCATTGCTCGCCGCCGCACTGGCATTCACGGTATCCCAGGCGCACGCAGACAAACCTGCTGTGATCCGCATTGGCGTCGCGCAGCAGGGCGCAGGCGACCCACCGACCTTCGGCGGCTCGCCCGCCGCCACCGTGCAGCAGCTTCAACTGCTCGAAAAAGAATTCGCCGCCGACGGCATCAAGGTCGAATGGCTGTTCTTCAAGGGCGCGGGCCCCGCCGTCAACGAAGCGATCGCCGACAAGTCGCTCGACTTCGCGTTTCAGGGCGATCTGCCGTCCGTGCTCGGCCGCGCGAACGGATTAAAGACGCGCATCCTGCTCGAATCGGGTGTGCGTGTCGGCGTGAAGTTCGCCGTGCCGCCGGACTCGCCCGTGCAGAACATCAAGGATCTGAAGGGCCGCCGTGTGTCGATTTTTCGCGGCACCAACTTGCAGCTCGTCGCCGACAACGTGCTCGCCGCCAACCAGCTCGACGAGCGCGATCTGCGCGTGATCAATCTGGATTCGGCCAGCTCGCTCGCGGCGCTGTCGTCCAAAGGTATCGACGCGTCCGTCAACGACTATCACGTCTACAAGCTGCGCGACCAGGGTCTCGCGAAGATCGTCTACGAATCGCAGACGGCCGGTCCGCAGTTCACGCGGCAATCGCACCTGCTCGTGCTCGATGATTTCGACCGCGCGCATCCCGACATCGTGCAACGCGTCGTCAACGTGTTCGTCAAAGGCGCGCAATGGTCGTCCGATGAAGCGAACCGCGACGCGCTGTTCAAGCTCTGGGCGAAGAGCGGCGTCAGCTACGCCTCGTGGCAGGCCGAGTTCGCGAACCAGCCACTGAAGTCGCGCAACTCGCCGCTCATCGATCCGTTCATCGTCGCGCGCTACAAGGCCGTGGCCGGCGATGCGCTGAAGCTCAAGATGATCCGTCAGCCCGTCGACGTCGACGGCTGGTTCGAGCCGCGCTATCTCGACAACGCGTTGCACAGCCAGTCGCTCGATCACTATTGGACGCGCTACGACGCGCAAGGCAAACCCCTCGGCTGACCGGAGATCGACGATGAGCAAGGCGCTTGGCGAATGGTCCCCCGCCGCGGCGCAAGCCGCAGCGCAGGTGGCAAGCGAAGCGAAGGCGCAAGCAAACGCCAACCTGCGACGACGCGCGCGCGCCGTCGGCTGGCATCTCGCGCCCTGGCTGCTGCCCGCCACGCTGTTCGCGCTCTGGAGCATCGGCTGCGAGCGCGGCTGGATCGCGCCGCAAATCCTTCCGCCGCCGCAGATGGTGTTCGACACGCTGTACGATCTCGCGCGCAACGGCGACCTCGCGCACCACACGCTCGTCAGTCTGCAGCGCGTGCTGCTCGGCTTCGGCGCGGGCACCCTGGCGGGGTTCATGATCGGCGCGGCGCTCGGCCTGTCGCGCACCGTCGAAGCGTATGTCTTGCCGGGTTTTAATGCGCTCGTGCAGATTCCCGTGCTCGGCTGGCTGCCGTTTCTGCTGCTGCTCGTCGGCGTCGGGGAGCCGCTCAAGTACATCCTGATCGCGCATGCCGCGCTCGTGCCCGTCACGTTGAGCACGATGCAGGGTTTTCGCCAGACCCCCGCCGCGCTCGATGAAGCCGCGCGCGTGTTCGGCTATGGCCGCTGGCAGCGCATCGCCTACGTGGTGCTGCCGGCCGCCGTGCCGACGCTCGCCACCGGCGTGCGGCTCGCGTTCACGAAAGCGTGGCTCGCGCTGGTCGTCGTCGAACTGGTGGCCTCGTCAGAAGGGCTCGGCTATCTGATCGTCTATGGGCGACAACTCTTTCAACTCGATCTGGTCATGGCGTCCGTCGTGATCGTCGGCGCGATCGGCTTTGCGATCAACTGTCTGCTCGATGCGCTCGAAGCGCGGCTGCGGCGCGGCCAACCTTCGGCGTTTCGCGAGTAGGCGCCTCGTTTCGGGACTCCGACATGGCACGCCCTCCTGCTTCCGATGCGCTGCGCCGCTTCTTCGAGCCACTCAGAAGCGCTCCGCCACCATGCAGTTGCGAAGCGCCCGCCAGGCCGACTCGCGTGGCAGCGCTCAGGACCCGTCTAGCCGCCGTCAACTGGCGCGGGCTCGTGCTGCCGCTCGTGTTGTTCGCGCTATGGTGGCTCGTGTCGGCGTTACGTCTCGTCAAGAGCGGCCTGCTCGTGAGCCCAGCCGATGTCGCGCATACCGCGTGGCAGCAGATCGAAAGCGGCGCGTTGCTGCGCGCGCTGTCGGCGTCGCTGGCGCGCGAGGCGAGCGGTTTTATCATCGGTACGGTGGGCGGCCTGCTGCTCGGCTCGGTGCTAGGACTCTCGCGCATCGCGACTCGGTTGATCGGCCCGAGCTTCGACACGTTCAAGCAGATCTCGCTGTTCGCGTGGATCCCGCTAATCTCCGTCTGGTTCGGCCTCGGCGATATGGCGAAAGTCGTTTTCCTGTCGCTCGCGGCGTTGCTCCCCGTCGCGGCACATACCTGCGACGGCATCCACGCGGTGCCGCGCTCCTACATCGAGGTCGCGCGTGCGTTGCGCTACTCACGCATCCAGTTGATCCGCTACGTGATCCTGCCCGCCGCGTTGCCGACGATCTTCACGGGCCTCTACCTAGGGCTCATCTATTCGTGGCTCGCGACGCTCGGCGCCGAGTATCTGCTGGTCGCGGGCAGCGGCATCGGCAACACTCTGATCGACGGCAGCGAGCAGTTCAGGATGGACCTCGTGCTGTTCGGCATCATCGTCGTCGGACTGACGGGCTGGGCGCTCAATGCGCTCGCCCGAGGTGTCGAGCGACGCGTGATAGCGCGCCGCAGCGGTGCGCCGCGCGAACGCGCCGTCGCTTGAGGTGGATCGTCAGTCAAGCGGCTCATCAACAGGAGGCGATCTCATGACCACCACGGTTTCCAAAGGCATCCGCATTCGCGGCGTCAGCAAGCGCTATGCGCGCCAACGCGATGCGGATGACGACCTGCTCGTGCTCGACGACATCTCACTCGACATCCCGGCGGGCGAATTCATCAGCGTTCTCGGTGCAAGTGGCTGCGGCAAGTCCACGCTGCTGCGCCTCGTCGCCGGTCTCGACACCGACTATCGCGGTGATATCAGCGTCGACGGCGAGCGCGTGCGCGATACGTCACTCGAACGTGGCATCGTGTTCCAGGATCACCGGCTGTTTCCCTGGCTGACGGCGTCGCAGAACATCCTCGCCGCGCTGCGCAACGCGCCGCTCTCGCCGCAACAGAAGCGCGACGCGGTGGCCGAGCACATCGGGCTCGTCGGCCTGCAAGGCTTCGAGCATGCGTATCCGCATCAGCTGTCGGGCGGCATGGCGCAGCGCGTGGCGATCGCGCGCGGGCTCGTGAATCGCCCGCGAGTGCTGTTGCTCGACGAACCGTTCGGCGCGCTCGATGCCCTCACCCGCGCGCGTCTGCAAAACGAGCTGCAACGGATCTGGGAAAGCGAACGCATCACGATGATCCTCGTCACGCACGACGTCGACGAAGCGATTCATCTCGGCGATCGCGTGGTGACGATGGCGCCGCGCCCGGGTCGCATCAAGCGGATTACGCATGTCGGCTTGCCGCGGCCGCGCGAGCGCAGCGACCCGCGCTTCGTGCGGTTGCGCGAGCAGATCCTCGCGGATTTCTCCGAGCTTGCCGAGAACGCGGGGTGACTCCGCCCGCGATAGCAACCGCCTTCCCTCAACGTCCCTCACAAGGAGCCAGCAGTGAGTGCAGCATCACAACACAAACGACAGATGAGCCTCGGTGCGTTCCTGATGGAGACGGGCCATCACATCGCCGCGTGGCGTCATCCCGACACGCATGCGGCGGGCGGCCTCGATTTCACGCACTACGCGCAACTCGCGCGCATCGCCGAGCGGGCCAAATTCGACGCGATCTTTTTCGCGGACAGCGTCAGCGTGCGCGACACGCATCTGCCGTCGCTCTCGCGCACCGCGCGCGCCGATCACTTCGAGCCGTTGACGCTGCTCTCCGCGCTGTCGGTCGTAACGGACCGTATCGGGCTGATCGCAACCGTGTCGACCAGCTTCAACGAGCCGTACAACGTCGCGCGCAAATTCGCGTCGCTCGATCATCTGAGCGGCGGCCGCTCGGGCTGGAACCTCGTCACGTCCAGCACGGAAACGGAGGCGCACAATTTCAGCCTCGAAAGGCACCTCGATCACGCGGTGCGCTACGAGCGCGCCAAAGAGTTCTACGACGTGGTTGCGGGTCTGTGGGATAGCTGGGAAGACGATGCGTTCGTGCGCGACAAGGCGAGCGGCATCTATTTCGACGCCGACAAGCTACACGTGCTCGGCCATCGCGGCAAGCACTTCAGCGTGCGCGGTCCCTTGAACGTCGCGCGCTCGCCGCAGGGCTGGCCGGTCGTCGTGCAGGCGGGCGCGTCGGAAGCCGGGCGCGAGCTGGCCGCGCAAACGGCCGAGGTGATTTTCGTCGCGCATCAAACGCTCGACGAAGCGCAGCAGTTCTACCGCGACGTCAAAGGACGACTCGCGCGCTATGGACGCGCGCCGGAGCATCTAAAGATCATGCCGGGCATCTTCCCGGTGATCGGCAAAACGCAGCAGGAAGCGCGCGACAAGTTCGACGCGTTGCAGGAGCTGATCGATCCAACGGTTGGCCTCGCGTTGCTGTCGAAGATGTCGGGTGGCATCGACCTGTCGCAGTACCCGCTCGACGGCCCCGTGCCGGATCTGCCCGAAACCAATGGTGGCAAGAGCCGGCAACGGCTATTGCTCGACCTCGCGCGGCGCGACAATCTGACGATCCGCGATCTGTATCTGCGCATCGCGGGCGCGCGCGGACATCAGCAGGTGATCGGCACGCCGCAGAGCATCGCGGACCAGTTGCAGCAATGGTTCGAAGAGGAAGGCGCGGACGGCTTCAACATCATGTCGCCGTGGCTGCCTGGCGGGCTCAGCGAATTCGTCGATACCGTCGTGCCGGAATTGCAGCGCCGTGGACTCTTTCGCACCGAGTACGCGGGCCGCACGCTCCGCGAGCATCTGGGGCTGCCGCGTCCGGTCAATCGCCACGCGCAGAAGGCTCCGGAGCGCGGCGAACTCGCGGCGGCCGCTTCCTGAAGAAGGCGCGCCGGCGAGCGAGGTGCCAAGCCCGCGCCCGCCGGCAACCGGCTGTCAAAGCGTGCCCGGTCGCGGGTCCGGCACGAAGCCATCCCGATTGGGCATGCGGATGGCCGCCAGCGAATGCGCGTCGAGATGCGCATCGTCCGGCACTATGCCGTTGCGGTCCAATATCCACGCGCTGAGCGCATACACTTCGTCGGCGCTAAGCGACTGCGGCGCGTTATACGGCATGGCCCGGCGGATATAGTCGAAAAGCGTCGTCGCATAGGGCCAGTAGCTGCCCACTGTGCGTTTCGGAGTCGCGCTCGCAAGCGTACCCGCGCCGCCGATCAACTGATCGCCAATCAGTCCCTCACCTTTCGCGCCGTGACAGGCCGCGCATTTCGCCGCGAAAATCCGCCTACCCGTAGCGACGTCGCCGCTGCCATTGGGCAGGCCGGGGCCGTCCGGCGCGACGTCGATCTTCCAGGCACTCAGATAGGTTTCGGTGATGGGCTTGCCGATCGCGTCGACGGATAAGTGCCAGCGCGCTTGCGCGGCCGTGGACTGGGCGTCGCGCGTTGCGTCGAACGAAGAGGAGCAGCCAGCGAGCAGACTGCCAGCAACGACCACCGCCAGCAGGCCGCGCAACAATCTGAATCCCGGCGCAACGAACAGGACAGGCTCATGCATTTTTCACGCTCCCATCCGCTTCGATGCGCCACTGCTGAATGCCGTTGTAGTGATAGTTCGAGTTCAGTCCGCGTGCCGCGGTCAGATGCGGCCGTCAATCCGGCGGGATTTCGCCGATCACGTGAAACGATTCGAGCGTGTAGCCCATGTTGAAATAGCCCGCGCGCGCGTAGGTCGCAATCCGCTCGAGGCGCTCGGGATCGTCGTGCGCGTCACCCGCGTGACGACGGTCGCGGTGGACCCGCTGCAGCACGGTTTCGAAAGGGTGGAACACGGCCCGCCGATAGAACGATGCAAGGTTCATTGACATCATGCGCCCTCCTGCTGATGGCATTTATTCAATTTGGTCAGCGGCGCGCGCTTGCGCAAACAAGCATTTGTGCAATCCATTGCGCTGCGAATGCAATGTCGGCCCGGCGGTGCCGATGAAACGCATTCTCCCGTCGAGTGCTTTTCATATGCATAAACATTGGTTGGATTTGCGTTCGCCTCGACTTAACGTCCTGATTCTGGCACGCGTACGCTCAAAAGCGTCCCACCCCGTTCTCTTCTCAATGGCACAGACATGACCACTTCGAACTTCCGTACCGCCGAGCATCCGATCGACAGACAATTTCTCGAGCGCTGGTCGCCGCGCGCGTTCACGCAGGACACGATTCCCGAATCGACATTGCTGACCTTTCTCGAAGCGGCCCGCTGGGCACCCTCTTCGTATAACTCGCAACCGTGGCGTTTCGTCTATGCGCGTCGCGGCACCGAGCACTGGACGCGCTTTCTGGGCTTTCTGAACGAGTTCAACCGGGGCTGGGCACAGCATGCTGCGGCGATCCTGATCGTGCTGTCGAAACGCACGTTCACGCCGCCGGGCGCAGCGGCGGAAGTGCCGCTCGCGTCGCATTCGTTCGATACCGGCACCGCGTGGGGCTATTTCGCGCTGCAGGCGAGCCTGTCAGGGTGGAAGGCGCAC
Organism: Paraburkholderia sp. BR13444; assembly: GCF_040948755.1. NCBI lineage: Bacteria > Pseudomonadati > Pseudomonadota > Betaproteobacteria > Burkholderiales > Burkholderiaceae > Paraburkholderia > Paraburkholderia sp. BR13444. Next base: position 293,186 of record NZ_JBFPKM010000006.1, read on the forward strand.
GGCCTTGCCGGCATCGAGCGCGAGCATATCCGTTCGGAGCTCGCGATCCCCGACGACTATGCGATCGAAGCGGCCGTTGCTATTGGCCGCGCCGGCGACAAGGCTTCGTTGCCCGAGGCTTTGCAATCGCGTGAAACACCGAGTCCGCGCAATCCGCAGGCGACGTTCGTTGCGGAAGGCCGCTTCGCGTTCTGACAGCGCAGGGAAATCGAACCAGACCGCCCAAAAAGGGCGGCCCCCGTTCAGTTCAGCGCAATCGCGGCGGCCGCCCCGACGGGCGAACCTTCGAGCGATACCGACGCGCGCCCGTCCGGTCCGACCGGCACATCGCCGACGAGCGTCGTGCGATACAACTGGCGATCAAAGTCGAGATCGAAAATGTCGGTCGGCGCGAGATGCGCGGTCGTGCGGTTGTCCCAGAACGCCACGGAGCCCGCTTCCCATCTGAAGCGGACCGTGAATTCCGGCCGCGTCACGTGTTCCCACAGCAGTTCGAGCAGCACCTGGCTTTCGCGCGGCGTGACGCCGACGATCTGCTTCAGAAATCCGGGGCTCACGTAGAGCGCGCGCTCGCCGGTCTCCGGATGCACGCGCACAAGCGGATGCTCGCTGACGAGCGTATGCTGCTCGACCGCCGCCGCAAACGCTTCGGTGCCTTTCGCGCCTTGCGGCGGCGCAAAGCGATGCACGCCGCGCAGACCGTCGACGAACTTGCGCAGTGGCTCGGACAGCTTTTCATAGGCGATCACGAGGTTGGTCCATTGCGTGTCGCCGCCGTATGGTGGAATCGTGACGCCGCGCAGGATCGACGCGAACGGCGGATTGACGGCCGCGGTCACATCGGTATGCCAGCCGGTCCACGGCCGCAGCAGCGGCAGCCCTTCGAAGCGCGTCGCCCTGCGGAATTTCGAAATTGAGTAGATCTGCGGGTGGCCTTCGACGTGGCCGAACACCGGATGCCCGACCGTCAGCTCGCCGAACTGCGCGGAAAAAGCGACGTGCTGCTCGTGGCTCAGAAACTGCTCGCGAAAGAACACGACACGCCACTTCAGCAACGCAGCGCGGATCGCTTGAATCTGCTTCTGGTCGAGCGGCCGGGTCAGATCGACTCCGCTGATTTCCGCGCCGATATGCGCGGACAGCGGACTGATCCGCAGTTCGGCTTCGTCGGTAACGGGGGCTGCACTCATCGTTGCTCTCCTTGGTCGCGGCGCTTGCCGCGCGACGTGTTTGGGGGTTGATCGGCGATGTGGCGGCGTGCAATGTATGGATGTCGTTCATTCGCCATCGTTAGCATGAACTTTGCGCACGATGCACGCATGTGTCGGCGAGTCAGTATAGGGACAGCCTGCGCGCCGACAACTACCGACTTAGGTTATTCGCGCAGATGCAATGAAAATGCGCCCCTCGTCGCATCGCTGCGACCGCCACGTTTTCACGTTACGCCACACCGAACGGTTGTTACGCCGCGCTAACGTGCCGCAATTCACCGACGATCGTCTGCGGATTCTTCAGCAGGTTGTAGATCGGGCAAACCGCCTCTACCGCTTCATGCAGCGCGCGAATCGCATCGGGTGGTTCCGGCGACACGATATCGAGCGTATAGCGGATGTTGTGCGGAAAGATCGGTACATGCTCGAAGCCCGGTTGCTGTGCGAGCGGATGCTGGTCACCGGTCACCTCCACATCGATTGAATCTATCCGCAATTGCCGCTCGGCAGCCTGGATCAGCGTGATATGCGTCAGGCAACTCCCCAGCACCCCGAGCTGTAATTCAGGCGATGCTGGTCCGAGGTTGTAGCCGGCGAAATCGGTGGGACTGTCGCTGATGACCTGAAAGTCGCGGATACGGATTTCGCGTACGCCGCTGCGTCCCAAGGCTCGCACATTGGCTTTCAGCTGGTTAGCCTTGAGATTCGGGTCGTTGCGCGCCGCTTCGCGTTTGGCGAGCCATGCAATGCGTTTCTGCTGAAGGTACTCGTTTAGCGTCGTCATGAATGAATGGTTCGGTCGGTCGTCGAAACTGCGAGTGAGGATTCGGCGCACAGCATAGCCGGCTACCGTGGATCCACGAACGAAGCGATTCTGCTTTGCTTAAACCTATGTGTCAGTTGCGCTGGGTCCCGCTCAACGCGCATATAAGGATAGAAATTATTGTTCGTTGTCCATTGGGTCTATTTGCCGGTACTTTTTTTGGCTCAACGCAGCCGCGGGAAACTGCTGCTCAATGACGAACTTCGTATGTGAAAGCAATTGCATGTTGAAAAGAATCCCTCGTTCAACCTTAGTCCCGGTCCGGAATGGACTGCCCAGGAGTCGTTGATGACCGCTCACGCTTCAGACATCGCGTTCGAAGAGACCGCCCGAGTGACCCCACGCGTGTATTCACCGGCGCACATTCTCAAGTCCGACGATGAAGCGCTGCGCACCGCGCAATCGCTCGCCGAGCGTTTCGCGCTCGATGCGGCGCGCCGCGATAGCGAACGCATCCTGCCTTTCGCGGAACTCGACGCCTGCTCCGGTGCAGGACTGTGCCACGCGAATACGGCGGAGCACAAGTCTCCTACGCAACCGTGGCTCGTGTATTCGCCATCCTCGCTGAAGCCGATCCGTCGATCGCGCAAATCCAGCAGAACCATAATAGCGCGGTGTTCTGGATCTGGAAAACCGGCAACGCGCAACAACGGTCGTTCTTTCTCGGCGAGATTCTCGGCGGCGCGCGCTTTGGCAATGCGAACGTCGACGTGGGCGGACGGCTGCCCAGCGGCTCCGCGATGACCATCACACCGGAGCGCGGCGGCTTCCGTTTATCCGGCACCAAACTTTATTCGACCGGAGCGCTTTTCGCCGACTATGTGTCGACCATCGGCCAGGACCAGGAAGGGCGCCGCACTGTGGCCGTGGTGCCGGCCGGTCACCCGGGCATGAAGATCATCGACGACTGGCAGAGCTTCGGCCAGAAAACCACCGCAAGCGGAACCGTGATTTTCGAGGACGTCTGGGTGCCCCCGCTCAACGTGTTACCGATCCATCAAAGCTACACGCTCTGGCCGCAAAACGCAGTCACGCAGATCAGCCATGTCGGCATCGACGCGGGCATTGCGCGCGCCGCGATCGATGCGACGATCGCCTTTATTCGCGAACGCGACGCGGCTTCGTCGCCGAGCGCCATCCCGCCACTCGGCGCCGATCCGTATGTGATCCACGAGCTTGGCGAATTGACCACGCGTCTGCACGCGGCCGAAGCGATGATGGACCGCGCCGGTCGCGAGATCGATCGCTGTCTCGCCGATACCGGCCCGAACTCGATTGCGGCCGCGTCGATCGCCGTCGCGCAAGCCAAGGCATTGACGACCGAAATCGCGATCGAAGCGGGCAGCAAGCTGTTCGAACTTGCGGGCACCCGCTCGACGCATCCGTCGTTCAATCTCGACCGGCACTGGCGCAACGCGCGGGTTCACACCGTGCATCATCCGGTGCGCTGGAAATACGCGGCGGTCGGCAACTTCTATCTGAACGGTGTGCGCCCTTCGCCCACCGGTCAGACCTGAAGCCCACGCCGCGGCAAGCCTCAAATGAAAAGAAGAATTCGTTGTTTTGCGTTGCCAACATCGCGTGATCTACTGCGTTGACGCGAGTCCCATCGGTCTGCACTGAGGTTTGATAGGGACGCCTGGCGCCAACCATCACGCAAGATGGCCGAGCGCTTGAAAAGAACAAGCGCCTTTTACGTCAAACGGCACGGACAATACCTGTGACCCAATCCATTTTCGCCGCTCAGCCGCAAGCGTCAGCGCAATCGCCGGACACCACGCGCGACGCCACCCCCTTCGTACAGGTGCGCTCGCCCGTCGAATTCGCCGATAGTCCGGTTGCCCGCGCGCTCGAGCAGCCGTTGCTGCTCGGGCTATTCCTGCCGATCCAGGCGGGTGGCTGGAGCGCCTCGACCTTGCCTCGCACCACCGACTGGAACTTCGACTACAACCTGGCGCTCGTGCAAAAGGCCGAGAGCCTCGGCTTCGATCTGGTGTTCGCGCTGTCCCAGTGGCTGCCGAAGGGCGGCTATGGTGGCGTGTTCAACGGTCAGGCCCTCGACTCGTTCATGTCGCTCGCGGCGATGACCGCGCGCACCGAACGCATCATTCTCGTCGCGACCAGCCACGTGCTTTATGGCCCGTGGCATCCGTTGCATTTCGCGAAGTTCTCCGCGACCCTCGATCACATTTCAAAGGGGCGCTGGGGCATCAATGTCGTGACCGGCCATCGCGCGGTCGAGCACGAAATGTTCGGTTGGCAGCGCATCGAACATGACCGCCGCTATGAACTGGCGGGCGAATTTCTCGACGCGGTGCAACAGCTATGGTCACAACCGGAGAACTTCAGCTTCGTGCCCGAGCTGTCGACGTGGAAGCTCGACAAGGCGTTCGTCACGCCAAAGCCGCAATACGGGCGCCCGCTGCTCGTGAATGCGACGGGATCGGATGCAGGGATCGACTTCGCCGCGCGTTACTCGGACGTCGTGTTCATCACCAGCCCCGCTGGCTCTGAAATCGAAGCCGCGCTGGCGACGTTGCCGGCCCACACGGCACGCGTGAAGGCAACGGCCGCGAAGTACGGACGCAAAGTCCGCACTCTGATTAACCCGATGGTGATTTGCCGCCAGACCGAAGCCGAAGCGCTCGCCTATCGCGACGCAATCGTCGCGCACGGCGACGAAGGGAGCTTCCATCGCTTCGAAAGTGACGCCCACGCATGGCGGGGCAACGCCGAGCAGCGAAACCAGGCGGCCGCCCGGGCAGTCGGCGGCAACATCTCGATCGTCGGCTCGACGCAGCAGATTGCCGAATACATCGTGCGCCTGCATCGCGCGGGTATCGACGGCGTGCAGTTGAGCTTCTTCGACTTCCAGCCGGACCTCGAATTCTTTGGCGCGCGCGTGCTCCCGCTGCTACGTGAAGCGGGCCTGCGCCTCTGACCGCCCCGCCATCTCCGAATTCAAAGGTGATTGAATGAGCCGACTCTGGTACACCCGCTGCCCTGCCCCCACTCCGTTCGGTATTACCGTACAGAAAGGCTGGCTTGAACAGGAATTCGCGACCGACGGCATCGACGTGAAAGCGCTCCAGGACGCCGACGACGTCAACATTCGCCGCTCGCATTTCACGCACACGCAGCCATGGTCGTTTCGCCAGGGTGGCAACATTCCCGCGCTATGGGCGCGTTCGCAAGGCAGCGATACACGACTGATCGGCCTAAGCTGGGTGGATGAATTCCAGGCGCTGATCACGCTCGACCGGCAACTCGATGCCAGCGCGCAAGCGCTGGCAGGACGCCGCTTCGGCTTTCCGCTCAATACACGCGCAAGCGTGGTCGATTTCCATCGCGCGACTGCCTTGCGTGGCTTCACGTCATTGCTCGGCGCGCTTGGCGTGCAACTCGAAAACGTCGATCTGGTCGACCTCCCGCATACGCCGCGCGGCCTCGAAGACGCCAAACCTGCTGCCGACGCCCCGCTCGCCGACTGGCTGGACGCGCAGCGCTCTCACGAATTCGCCCGCGAAGCCGAAGCACTGCTGCGCGGCGAGGCCGACGTCGTGTTCGTCAAAGGCGCGACCGGGCTCGATATCGCAAACCTGCTGAACGCGAAGATCCTGATCGATATCAGCGCCCAGCCGAATCGGCTGTTGCACGCGAACAATGGTACGCCGCGGCCGTTGACCGTCGACGCACAACTGCTGCGCGAGCGCCCCGATCTGGTCGAGCGGGTGCTGGCCCGCACGCTCGACACCGGCGACTGGGCGCAATGCCATGCCGGCGACATCGCGCACTACGTGGCGCGCGAAACGCGCAGCGCGGAACATTGGGTCGAGCGAGCCTATCCGGGCGGGCTACATCGACAACTGTGCATCGGACTCGATCCGCAAGCGTTGGCGGCGCTCGCCGACTTCAAGCAGTTCCTGTTCAAGTGGGGGTTCATTCCGACGGACTTCGATTTCGACGCATGGGTCGACCCCGCGCCGCTGCGTGCCGCACTCGCGCGCCGTGACGCGACTATGCGCGCCACGGTCTGAGCCCGTTGCGGCTTTCTTCCCTTCTCTCTTCTCGCACAACCATACGATGGCATACGTCACATCGCAGGCGGCGCCGCGCCGGCGCGGCGCGCGCCTTGTCAATGGCGCGCTCGGATTCGCGGCCGCGCTCGTCGTCGCTCTCTCTGTTTCTCACGCTCACGCCCAAACGCGCGGCGGCACACTCAATTTCGTCGTCACGCCGGAGCCCACCGCTCTCGTCGATCTCGCGACTACTGCGACCAATGTGCTGAAGGTCAGCCCAAAAGTCGTCGAAGGTCTGCTCGAATACGACTTCAGGTTGCAACCGAAAGCTTCGCTCGCTACGTCGTGGGAAGTCAGCGACGACAGCCGCAAATACGTTTTTCATTTGCGTCACGACGTGAAATGGCATGACGGTCAGCCCTTCACGTCCGCCGATGTCGCTTATTCGATCCAGACGCTCAGGCAAGTCCACCCGCGCGCCAAAACCACCTTCGCGAACGTCACCGCTGTGACAACGCCGGACCCTTACACAGTCGTCATCACCCTGTCGAAGTCCGCGCCGTATCTGATCAAGGCGTTCTCGTCGTCGGAAACGCCAATCGTGCCTAAACACATTTACGAAGGCACCGACCCGCTGACCAACCCGGCCAATAACGCGCCGATCGGCACCGGCCCCTTCCGCTTCGTCAAATGGGTGCGCGGCAGCTACGTCGAATATGCACGCAACGACGACTACTGGAACAAGGGCAAGCCCCTGCTCGACAAGATCGTCGTCAAGGTTATTACCGATCCGGCCGCGCGCACGGTCGCGTTCGAAGACGGCTCCGTCGATCTGAGCGGCGACACGCCCGTGCCGCTTTCCGACATCGAGCGGCTCAAAAGCAATCCGAAGCTCGCGCTCGACCCGCACGGCTATGAATTCCAGGCTGGTGTGACGCGCATCGAGTTCAATCTCGACAACCCGGTACTAAAGAACCTTGCAGTGCGTCAGGCGATTGCGTCGGCGCTCGATCGCGACGTGATCCGCAAGGTAATCTTCTACGGCTATGCGACGCCGCTCGCCAGTCCGATCATTCCGACGAGCCCCTACTACGACCCGGCACCTACGCCCTATCCGTTCAACGTAGAGCGCGCCAACGCGCTGCTCGACGAAGCCGGCTATCCGCGCAAGGCGGACGGTACGCGTTTCGCGCTGACCGTCGACCCGCTGCCGATCGGCGATCTGCCCACGCGCACCGCCGCTTATGTGAAATCTGCGCTGGCGCGGGTCGGCATTGCGGTCACCGTGCGCAGCCAGGATTTGCCCGCGTATCTGAAACGTATCTATACCGACCGCGACTTCGACTTTTCGATCAACGGCATGAGCAACCTGTTCGATCCGGTGGTCGGCGTAGCGCGGCTCTATACGAGCAACAACTTCCGGCGCGGCGTGCCGTTCACGAACGGTTCGCACTATAGCAACCCAGAGATCGACCTGCTGTTCGCGCAGGTCGCCGAGGAAACCGATGAAGGCAGACGCAAGCAGCTCTTCTCGCAGATTCAGCGCATTCTCGAACACGATCTTCCGGACATCAACCTGGTGTCGCCGCAATACCTGACCGTGTACTCGCGCGCTGTCCACAACCATACGACGGGCCCGGACGGCGTGTCGGCGAGTTTCGCCGACGTCTGGCTGCAACGCTAAAACGCATTTGACTCAAACTCTCACGGAATTCGACTCTCATGGAATACAGACAACTCGGTCGCAGCGGTATCAAGGTCTCGACACTGACTCTGGGCACGATGATGTTCGGCGGCCCCACCGACGAGGCCACCGCTGCACGTATCATCGAACAGGCGCTGGAACAGGGTGTCAATTCGATCGACACCGCCGACGTCTACGTCAAAGGCGAATCGGAACGCGTGGTCGGCCGCGCGATTTCCGCGCAACGCGAGCGCTTGGTGCTGGCGACCAAATTCGCCAATCCGCTCGATGAGCGCGACGTCAATGCGCGAGGTGCGTCGCGCAAACATATCGCGCGCGCCGTCAATGCGAGCCTACAGCGGCTCGGCACCGACTACATCGACCTGCTGTACATCCATCGCGAAGATCATCAGACGCCGGTCGAAGAAACCGTGCGCGCGCTCGACGAGCTAATCCGCGCTGGCAAGCTGCGCTACTACGGACTGTCCAATCATCGCGCGTGGAAGATCGCCGAGTTCAGCCATACCGCCCAGGCGCTCGGACTCGACGCGCCTGTCGCAAGCCAGCCTCTCTACAACATCGCGAACCGCCAGGCCGAAGCCGAACAATTGACGGCGGCACATCGTTACGGGCTCGGCGTCATTTCATACAGCCCGCTCGCGCGTGGGGTGCTGACGGGAAAATACGAACCGGGCACCACGCCCGGCGCCGACACCCGCGCGGGGCGTAGCGACCGGCGCTTGCAGCAGACCGAGTGGCGTCCCGAATCTCTCGAACTGGCGCGGCGCGTGCGTGAGCATGCGCAGGCCCGCGGTCTTTCTGCCGGTCAATTTGCGCTCGCGTGGGTGCTCAATAGCCGTTACATCAGTTCCACGATCGCCGGACCTCGCACCGAAGCGCAGTGGCAGGACTATCTGCCCGCGCTCGCGTACCGCCTGAACGCTGAAGACGAAGCGTTCGTCGATTCGCTCGTGACGAGCGGACATCCGTCCACGCCGGGTTTCAACGATCCAGGCCATCCATTCTTTGGGCGCCTCGTGCGTCATGGCGAGGCTCAACCGGACCAGACGCCGCTTCACCTGCGATAGCCCTGCGTTCCGACACACGCTGCGCGCGAGTCAAGCCGCCTGCGCGTCGTCGAAGGTCTTGCCCGGAATCGCGTCGAGCAGCGTACGGGTGTAGGGGTGCTGCGGCGCACGCCAGATATCGCGGTGGTCTCCGCTTTCGACGATCCGGCCCGCCTGCATCACATGCACCCGGTCGGCGATGTAGCGCACCACGGACAGGTCATGCGAAATGAACAGATACGCGAGCCCGAGGTCGCGCTTCAGATCGACCAGCAGATTGAGAATCTGCGCCTGAATCGACACGTCGAGTGCGGAAACCGGTTCATCGCAGATCAGCAGATCCGGTTCGAGGACCAGTGCCCGCGCAATGCCGATGCGCTGCCGCTGCCCGCCGGAGAATTCGTGCGGATAGCGGCCGAGCGCCGAGCTGGGCAAGCCGACGCGGTCCAGCATCGCGGCGATGCGTGTGCGGCGCTGCCGGGCGTTACCGATCCGATTCACCACGAGCACGGTGTCGAGAATCTCGGCCACGGTGCGGCGCGGATTGATCGACGAATACGGGTCCTGAAACACCATTTGCACATGGCGCCTCAACGGCCGCAATTCGCGTTCGCCGAGCGGCGCGAGATCGGTGCCTCGCAAGCGGATCGCGCCCGCGGCAGCCGGCACGAGCCGCAGGATCGCTTTAGACAGCGTCGATTTCCCGCAGCCGGATTCGCCCACCAGTCCGACCGTCTCGCCGCGCGCGATCGTCAGCGACACGTCATCGACCGCGTGCAATGCGGGTTGGCCGCGCCGCTGCGGATAGTCGACGCGCAGGTCCTGCAATTCGAGCAACGGCGTGGCGCTCACTGCGTTGCCTTCCGATGACGCATTGCCGTGCGCGTCCGCCTGGACACCCGCCACATGGAGCCCGGCGCGCGGCGAGCGCGGCAGCACCGTAAAGGAAGGCTCGCCGTCTTCGGCGATGCCATGACGGATTTCCGGCAGCTTCCAGCCGCGATAGTGCAGATCGTCCGCGAGATTCAGCGACGCGCCCAGCAGACCCCGCGTGTAAGGATGCTGCGGCTGCGTGAAGAGCCGGGCGACCGGCGCTTCTTCGACCTTCTCCCCCGCCAGCATCACGGCCACGCGATCCGCATGCTTCGCGACGACGCCGAGGTCGTGGGTAATCAGCAGCAAGGACATCGACAGCTCACGACGCAAACCGTCGAGCAGCTCGAGAATGTGCGCCTGAATCGTGACGTCGAGCGCCGTGGTCGGCTCATCCGCGATCAGCAGACGCGGGCGGCAGGCCACCGCCATCGCGATCATCACCCGCTGCCGCTGCCCGCCGGACAACTCGTGGGGATAATCGAACACCCGGCGTTGCGGCTCGGGGATCTGCACGAGTTCGAGCAGTTCGACGGCGCGCTTTAACGCGGCCGCTTTCGACAGATCCTCATGCTGACGCAAAGTCTCGACGATCTGCGCGCCAATCGACAGCACCGGATTGAGCGACGTCATCGGCTCCTGGAAAATCATCGAAATCTGCTGACCGCGGACCTGGCGGATTTCGCGGGGAGACAGGTCGAGCAGTTCGTGGCCATCGAAGCGCAAGCTCCCCGTCACGCGTCCCGGCGCGGGCACGAGGCGCATCAGCGACAGCGCCGTTGCCGATTTGCCGCAACCGGATTCGCCGACGAGCGCCAGCGTCTCCCCGTGCGCGATGTCGAAACTCAGGCCGCGCACCGCTTCGTGCGTGCCGAAACTGACGCGCAGATCGCGTACTTCAAGCAGGTTTGCCACAGAGCGTCCTCGATTACATTGTGAGCCGCGTGAGCCGCGGGCTCTTCAAGCTCGTTCCCGCAGGCGCGGATTGAGCGCGTCGTTCAGACCGTCGCCGAGCAGGTTCAGCGCGAGCACCACAAGCACTATGGCGGCACCGGGCACGGCCGTCAGATACCAGGCGGTACGCAACGAGTCACGGCCCGCGCCGATCATGCCGCCCCAGCTCACCACGTTCGGGTCTCCCATGCCGAGAAACGACAGCGACGACTCGATCAGGATCGCACTCGCCACCATCACGGACGCGGTCACGATCACCGGTGGCAACGCGTTCGGCAGAATCTCGCCGAAAATGATGCGTGCGTTGCTGAAGCCCTGGCTTCGCGCAGCAAGCACGAAATCCGAACGGCGCAGGCTGCGAAATTCCGCCCGCACGATCCGCGCAACGGTGGGCCATGACGCAATGCCGATTGCCAGCGCGATGACCGTCACGCTGGGATGCCCAATAGCAACGATCACGATCACCAGCAGAAAAGACGGTATGGTTTGAAAGAGTTCGGTGATGCGCACCAGCACATCGTCGATCACCCCGCCGAAGAAGCCTCCCGTCGCACCAACCAGCGTGCCGATCACGAGCCCGATGCTGGCCGCGCTTGCGCCGATCAGCAGCGATACGCGCGCGCCGTGCGCAATGCCGGCGGCCACGTCGCGTCCGAGCGAATCCGTGCCGAGCCAGTATTGCGGATCGGTGCCCGGCCATACGAACGGCGCCGCCACCATGTCGAGCGGATCGCCCGGAAACAGATGTCCCGCGCCCAGTGCAAGCGCGATGAACGCCGCGAGCAGCGCGAAACCCCCGAGCGCCGAGCGATTGCGCAGCAGCGCGCGCCACACGCCGAGCCCTGCCGCACCGTGCGGAGCGTGGTTCGTGGCAGTCGCCGCGCCGTCGCGCCGGAAACCGAAGAGCGCGCCGCCAAGCTGACGCCGCCATGTGGAAGCACGGGGTTCGGGCGGCGTGGAAACCAGATTGGAAGAGTCGGAAGCCATGTGTGCCTCTGGGGAGAAATCGCCGAGGCGTGCGATCACGCGACGCGCGGATCGAGCCACGCCTGCAAAAGATCGACCAGCACATTCGCCAGGATCACGAGCATCGACGACAGCAGCAGCACGCCGAGCAGCACGCTGAAATCACGCGCCATCACCGCATCGAGCGCGAGGCGGCCCAGTCCTGGCCAACTGAACACCGTTTCGGTCACCGCGGCGCCACCCAGCAAGGTGCCAAAGTGAATGCCGACCATCGTCGTGAGCGGCATCAGCGCGTTGCGCAGCACATGCCGCACCGTCACACGCCACGGATGCAAGCCCTTAGACTGCGCGGTACGCACGAAGTCCTGGCGCTGCACTTCGAGCATCGCCGCGCGCGTAAGCCGTGCGTAGATCGCGATGAAGAACGTCGCCAGCGTCGCGGCAGGCAGCAGCACGTGCTTCAGTGCATCGATCACGTAGGCGGCGCCGTGAAGCTGCGCGCCGAGCGTGATATTACCGCCGCTCGGCAACCAGCCCAGATGCACCGAGAACAGCACGATCGCGAGCAGACCGATCCAGAAGCCGGGTGTCGAGTAGAACAGCATAGCCACGACGGACAGCACGCGGTCCGGCCACCTGCCAGCCCAATGCGCCATCACCGCGCCGAGCACTACGCCGACGACGATCGCGACCGATAGCGCGACGCCCATCAGCAGCAGCGTATTGGGCAGGCGCGAGAGGATCAGTTGCATCACCGGCATGTCGTAGCGCGGCGAATAGCCGAGGCTGAAGTGCGACAGATGAGCGAGGTACGACCACAACTGGTGCAGCACCGGTTGATCGAGGCCGAACTTCGCGCGCAATACCTGCATCGTTTCCACCGTCGCCGAGCCGGCTTCGCCGGCCAGCACATCCGCGGCGTCGCCCGGCATCAGCTTCAGCAGGAAAAAGTTCAGGATCACGATACCGATCACCGTCGGAAGCGCCTGCCACGCGGTACGCCGCGCGATCGCGGCAAAACGCAAACTCCTGCTCATCGTGTCGCTCCTGTCACGCGCTCAGATAGACGTCCGCCAGATTGCCTTCGAGGCCTTGCGCGGACACGGTGTGGTTGTGAACGCGCCGGTTCGCGAGCGTGACCATGCGAGGTGCGACGAGGTTGAGAATCGGCAGGTCGCGATAGACGATCTGCTGGAATTGTTGATAAAGCGCGACGCGCTTGCTTTCGTCGGTTTCGATCGCGGCGCTCTCGAGCAGCTGATCGACCTCGGCATTGCTGTAGTGCGGCGCGTTCGAGAACGGCACGCCCGGCCGAATGTTCTGCGACCAGTAGAGACGCTGCACGCCGACGCTCGGATCGAATAGCGTATTCACGCCGATGCTGGTGAAATCGAACTGGCGGTCGGCATACACGCGCTTCAGAAACGCGGGTAGGTCCTGAGAGCGCACCGTCACGTCGATCCCCACGCGAGAGAGTGCCGATTTCACGTACTCCGCCTGGCGGCGGTACATGTCGCCGTACGGCAGGAAATCATGCGTGAGACCAAAGCGCACGCCGCCCGACTTGCGCGGATAACCGGCCGCGTCGAGCAGTTTTTCGGCGGCGGCGGTATCGAACGGGTACGGTGCGAGTTTGCCGTCGTGATAGGGCGAGCCCGGCGTGATCGGTGTCGGCGACAAGTCGGCGTAGCCATACGCGACCGTGCGCAGCACCACTTGCGGATTGATCGCATGCGCGATCGCCTGGCGCACCCGCAGGTCGCTAAGGATCGGATGTTGCAGATTGAAGTCGATCTCGGACAGCGGTTCGAGGAACCGATAGCCGCGCGTTTCGACAACCAGCTGCGGTAATTGAGTGAGGCGCGGCAAATCGGTGAGCGGTACAGGATTTTCGCCGCCCAGATCGAGCGCGCCCGTCTCGAACGCGGCGGATCGCGCGGCAGCGTCGGGAATCACCTTCAGTACGAGACTGTCGATGTAGGGTTTGCCGGCATCCCAGTAGTCCGGATTGCGTTCATAAACGATGTTGGCACCGCGCGCCCACGACTTGAAGCGAAACGGCCCGGTGCCGATTGGCGCGTTATTGTGCGGATTGGACAGCGGATCGCCCGACGCATAAAGATGCTTTGGAACGATTGGGGATTCACCGGCCGAGAGTGCCTTCAACAGATAGGGCGCCGGCTTCGACAATTCGATTACCGCGGTCCGGGCGTCCGGCGTCGATACGCGCGTGACATTGGCGAAAGTGCTGCGTCCGCGCGGATGCACCGTCTTCAACAATTCGATCGAGAACGCCACGTCCGTCGACGTGAATGGCTGCCCGTCATGCCATTTGACGTTCTCGCGCAGTGTGAAGCTGTACTTCAGCCCGTCAGGACTGACTGCCCACGCGGTTGCCAATTGCGGCCGTGGACGCAGATCGAAGTCGTATGCGAGCAAGCCTTCGAGCACCTTGGAGCTCGCGACCAGAGCGGGCCCGGTGGTCTGAAAGATCGACACCAGCACCGGCGGTTCCGGATTGATCAGCATATTCAGCGTGCCGCCCCGCTTCGGCACCGATGCTGCACTGCCTTGTGCGAACACGCGTGCCGGCATGCCGGCGGCCGCGAGAGCAGCGCCCGAGGAAATCAGAAAGTCGCGTCGATTCAGCCGTGCCATTTAATTCGCATCCTGGTGTTTCGGCCGAGTCATGTTGGCCGCGTCAAAGTACCGAGCGGCTTGCCGCTCGTGCAGCGCTTACGATAAAGCCGCAGTCGCGGTAAAAGAACCAATCGTTCGACATATGCAAAGCACGCCGCCGAAGAAAGACGGATTCCTCATCGAGCTGTCCGATCGCACCTTGCGGGACGGAGCCTAATCCAGCTGCCGCGCTATGCAATCGACAATCCATTACTGGCGTTTCGGCGGCAGGCTTCGCATACTCGCTGACGACCCCACTGCGGAGCCCTCTCGTCATGTCTCTTTCAATCGACCACATCGTGATCCGCGTGCAGGATCTCGAGCAGACCATCGCCGATTTCACTACGCTTGGCTTCACCGTGCAACGCGGCGGCACGCACGCCGACGGCGCCACACATAACGCGCTGATCGGTTTCGCCGATGGCAGCTACATCGAACTCATCGCCTTTCTGCGCGACGCACCCGAGCATCGCTGGTGGGACGCTAGCCGTCGCATAGGAGATGGTTTCGTCGACTACGCGCTGCTGCCGCAATCGGTTGCCAGCGCCATCGCCGCGGCACGTGAACGAGGTCTCTCTTACGACGGCCCCCTTGCCGGCGGACGTCAGCGTCCCGATGGCGAGCGCCTCGAATGGCAGATCGGCAAGCCGTCGAGCGCGGATCTGCCGTTCCTGTGCGGCGACGTGACGCCGCGCCACCTGCGCGTGGCCGAAGGCGACGTTCGCCATCATGCGAACGGGGCGCACGGCGTCGCGAACATTACGCTCGCGGTGCACGACCTGGATGCGAGCCTCGCACGATATCGCGCGCTGCTCGGAGAACCCGACGTGCAGCGCGCGCCGCTGCCCGGTTACGACGTCGCATTGGGGATCCTGTCGCTTGGCGCGACGACGCTCACGCTTGCAAGCCCGGCCCGCGAAACCCGTCCGCCAGCCGAAGGTCTTGCCGCTGACCTTCGGCACCACCTCGCCTCGCGCGGCGAAGGGGTTTTCGCGGTCGCCCTGGAGACGTACGTCGATGGCGCCGCGCGGCGCCTCGAGCGTACGCTCGCCCATGGCGCCATCATCGAACTGGTAGCAAACCCGTCGATCCGACGCGATCGATAGCGTCGCGCGCGAGCGAAACACCAGGCGACCCGGCGCCGCTCACGACGCCGTCTGCGCCGCCAGCGATCCGCCGAGATAAGCGTCGCGGATACGCTGGTCGCCGAGCAATTCGCTCGCGGTGCCGGACAACACCACGCGCCCCGTCTGCAGCACGTAGCCGCGATGCGCGATCTGCAGCGCGAGGCTCGCGTTCTGCTCGACCATGAAGAAGGTGATGCCCTGCTGGTTGATGGTCTGGATCAGTTCGAGCACCTTGTCGACGTATAGCGGCGACAGGCCCATCGTCGGCTCGTCCATGCAGACTAGCGCGGGACGGCTCATCAACGCGCGCGCCATCGCCAGCATCTGCTGCTCACCGCCTGAAAGCGTGCCGGCCCGTTGGGTCAGCCGCTCTTTCACGCGCGGAAAAAGTTCGAGCATGCGTTCGTAGTCCTCGCCGATGCCCGCGCGGTCGTTGCGCGTGAACGCGCCCATCAGCAAGTTTTCGCGCACGGTCATGTCGCCGAAAAGCCGCCGGGCCTCCGGCACCGAAGCGATCCCTCGCCGCACGATCTGCGAAGTCGGCAGACCGTTCAACGGCTTACCGTCGAAGCTGATGGTGCCGGCTCGCGGTTTGTGCAGTCCAAGAATCACCTTCATCGCCGTCGATTTGCCGCTCGCATTGCCGCCCAGCAGGCTGACGATCTCGCCGCGCCCGATGGTGAGATTCACGCCGAAGTGCACCTGGATCTGTCCGTAGAACGTGTCGATCTGTTCGAGTTTCAGCAACGGCTCGGTCATGGCGGCTTGTGTGGAGACGAATGGGTTCGGCGCAACCAGATGCAGATTTGATGTTTTCACGCAGCCGCCGTTTCGTTACGACCGGCAGCCGCGCCGACCTGACGGTGTCCAAGGTAGGCCTCGATCACGGCGGGGTCGTCGCGCACCTCGGCCGGCAGCCCGGAAGCGATCTTGCGGCCGTCTTCGAGCACCAGCACGCGATCGGAAAGCTGCATCACCAGGTCCAGCTTGTGTTCGATAAGCAGGATGGTGAGCCCGTCGCGCTTGAGTTCGAGTATCAGTTCGAGCATTTCGGCGGTTTCGGACTCGTTCATGCCAGCGGTCGGTTCGTCGAGCAGAAGGATGCGCGGCCGCAACGCCAGCGCGCGCGCAATCTCGACACGCCGGCGGTTCGCATACGACAGGCTATGCGCCGGCTGATCGAGACGCGGCGACAGGCGCGTACCGAAGCGCGCCAACAGCGCCGTCACTTCTTCGCGCAGCGCGGCGCTTTCGCGACGTACCGATGCAGGCCCGACCAGCGCGCGCAACGCTTCCGCGAATGCTCCCACGACCGGCCAGCCACAGCGCGTCATCGCAAGCCTCGCATGCGCGCCGATCAGCACGTTATCGAGCACACTCAGATTGCCGAATACCCGTCCATGCTGGAACGTGCGGGCGACGCCGCGCGCGGCAAGCTGCTCGGGCGCCATGCCGGTCACGTCTTCGCCGGCGAATCTCACCTCGCCGGCGTCCGGCGCGTCGATGCCGGTCAGCAGATTGAACAGCGTGGATTTTCCGGCGCCGTTCGGACCGATCACGCTCACGCATTCGCCGCGCGCAACCGACAGGCTCACCTCGTCGACAGCCACGAGACCGCCGAAACGGCGTGTGACGCGCCGCACGTCGAACAGGATATCCGTGCCGCGTGGCAAAGAAGATGTCATGGTCGCCTCCGTCATACCGAACCGAACAGCCCTTGCGGCCGGAAGCGCACAAGCAGCAGCAAGATCACGCCGTAAATCAGCATCCGGTAGTCGGCGGCAAAACGGAACAGTTCGGGCAAGCTGATCAGCGCCACCGCACCAGCCACCGCGCCGATCACGCTGCCGAGACCGCCGAGAATGACCATCGTCAGCGCAAGGATCGACACTTGCGAGTCGAAGGTCTGATAGTTGATATAGCTGTACAGATGCGCGGCGATCCCGCCGCCGATGCCAGCCGCGAGACCGCCGCAGGCGAACGCGATCGCCTTGTAGCGATTGGGGCGGATGCCATACGCGCGCGCCGCCACGTCGTCCTCGCGGATCGCGCGCCACGTGCGGCCCAGGTGCGAGTTCAGGAGCCGCGCCTGCAGCAGTGCGAGCAGCACGAGCACCGCGAGTGTGAACCAGTAGACGGCGCGCACGCCCGTCAACTGCCACCCGAACAGCGACAGCGGGGCAATGCCGGTGATGCCGACCGGACCGCGCGTGAGGCTGTCCCAGTTGAGCACCACGAGACCGATGATTTCACCGATGCCAAGCGTCGCAATCGACACATAGTGGCCGCGTAGCCTGAACGACGGGTAAATCAGCACCGTGCCAATCGCCGCGGTGATGACGCCGGCGAGCGGAATCGTCAAAGCCGGCGACCAGCCCAGATTGACGGACAGCAGCGCCGACGCATAAGCGCCGATCAGCAGCAGCGCCGCATGCCCTAATGAAATCTGCCCGACCGTGCCCGCGACGAGCGTCAGACTGAGCGCCAACAGCCCATAGATCCAGCCGTTGGTCAGCGTCTGCAGCACGTACGACGACGGCACGACGAGCGGCAGCACGAATGCGAGCGCCACTAGTGCCACGATCGTGCGAAGCGGAACGTGCAGCGCGCGGCGGTTCGACAGAAACGTGCCGGTCAGCGGCTCGGGCGGCAACCGGCGGCTCGCGCTGAAGAGACCATTTGGCCGCCACACGAGAAACACCAGCAGCAGCACGAACGCGAAGAGGTCGCGATAGCTGGTGCCGAACAACGCGACCCCGTAACTCTCGACCAGACCGAGCAGCAAGCTGCCGGCGATCGCGCCGGGCACGTTCCCCAAGCCGCCGATCAGCAAGGCGACGACGCCTTTCAACGTCGCCTGAAAGCCCATCGCCGGATCGATGCTGTTGTAGTACATGCCGACGAGCAAGCCGCTCAGGCCGCCGAGCCCGCAGGCGATCGCAAACACGGCCTGATTCACGGCATTCACATTGACACCCATCTGCTGCGCGGCATCGCGATCCTGCGCGGTCGCGCGTACCGCCCAGCCGAGCCGCGTGAAGCGCAGGAACATGTACAGCACGCCCGCCGCGCCGATGCCGATTGCTGCAATCAGCAGATCGAGCGAGCCGATGGCGGCCCCGCCGAGCGACAGCGTCCAGTCGGGCAGCGAACTCGGCACAGGACGTGGATCGGGCCCGAACACGATCTGCGCGAGCTGGTCGAGTACGAAGCTGATACCGATGGTGGCGAGCAGCGGCGCAATACGGGCCGCGCCTTGCAGCGGCCTCAGGCCGAGCCGCTCGATCAGGATGCCGAGCAGCGCGCAGCCCGCGACCGTCGCGAGCAGCGCCACGGGCAGCGGCAAGCCGAGCCGCGTCAGACACAGCCAGCCGATGAAGCCGCCCACCATATACACGGAGCCGTGCGCGAAATTGATCAGATGCGATACGCCAAAGATCAGCGCGAGGCCGACCGCGAGCAGCGCATAGATATTGCCGACGATCAGGCCGTTGATCGTGTAGTCGAACCAGGCGGTCATGGCGTATGCACGGCGCTCGCCCCATCCCACAGAGCGAATTTGCCGTCCTTCACGACGAGCTCGAGATTCTTCGCGCCAGCCACGCGGCGGGTCTGCGGATCGAACCTGAACTTGCCGAAGATCACGCTCGGTACTTCGCTGATCTTCGCAAAGCCGTCGTGCACGGCCGCGCGATCGGCACCGTAGCGGCGAATCACTTCGCCCGAAAGAATCATCGCGTCGTATGCGCGCGCGGCGAAGGTGTCCGGATCGGCACCGTATCTGGCGCGGTAGCGCTGCACGAAGCTTTGTACTTCAGGACGCGGATCGCCGGGGAAGAAGTTCGATTCGGTGTAGACGCCGTTCACCGCAGGGCCGCCAAGATCGAGAAACTTCGGTGAATACACCGAGCCGACCGCCGCGATTGGCGTGCTCACACCGCCCGCTCGCGCCTGGCGAACGATCTGGGCACCGTCGGAATAGTAGGAGATCAGCACGATCGAATCCGGCTGTTCGCTTCGCACGCGCGTGAGCGTCGCGCGAAAATCCTTTTCGTTCGGTTGATACGCTTCCGCCGCGACGACCTGCGCGCCGTCCGCGGTCGCGGCCTTCGCGAAGATGTCCTTGCTGGTGCGGCCCCAGTCCGTGTTCAGATAGAGCACGGCGATTTTCCTGAAGCCGAGTCCTTTGGTCACATAGTGCGCGAGCAGCGGCTGTTCCTCGGCCTGGCTGATCGCAGTACTCCACATATAGTCGCCGCCCTTCGTGAAGTCGGGATGGGAATTCGTGAAACCGAACTGCACGAGACCCGCGCGCTGATACACCGGCGACGCGGCCATCGACGCACCGCTCGACAGATCCCCCAGTTCCAGCAGGATGCGCTTGTCGTCGGCGAACTTCTGTGCGATGGCTACGGCCTGACGCGGATCGCTGCGGCTGTCCTCGAACTCATAGCTGAGCGGATGGCCGTTGATCCCGCCGTTGCCGTTGATCTGATCGAGCGCGAGATCGAAGCCGCGCTTCCATTGCTCGCCGTACTGCGCATCCTGGCCGCTCAGCGGTCCGGTCACGCCGACCCAGTAAGGATCGGCCGCGTGCGCCAGGGGCATCACGCCGCAGGTTGCAAGCGCCAGCGCGCCGGCCAGGTGAAGCAGTGTGCGGGTCGCACCACGCTTGTTGTTCCACAGAATCGACATACAGGTCTCACGCCTTCGAATTGAATGAGGCCATGTAACCATGTCGCGCGGACGCGGGCCAACGAAGATACGCGACGAAGCTTATTCCGTTGCATCCGCAAAGCTTTTGACGACGAATGCCGAAGCACTTTAGAAGCGCACTCGGCACAGCATCGGATCACGAAAACGCCTTGTTTCAAGCGCATTTCCACGATCTATGTTCGTAGTGAACCAACCGCGACGGAACACATAGGCATCGGCGATCCGTCGTTTTCGTCAATTACATAGCGGAATTTATTATAAGAACTGCGCATTCAAGCGCTCCTAAAATGCACCCATCACATGGATGAGGCATTGCATGGAGTTGCATCAACTCGAAGCGTTCTCGGCGGTCATGTCGACGGGCAGCATGACCGGGGCCGCTCGTATGCTTGGCCGCTCGCAACCCGGCATCACGAGAACGATCCAGGATCTCGAACAGGAGATCGGCTACGCGTTGTTCGACCGTAAAGGACCTCGCGTCACGCCGACGAGCCGCGCGTTCCGTCTTTATGGCGAAGTCGAGCGCTCGCTGATCGGCTTGGCCGCTATCGAGGCCAGCGCGCGGGCGATCGGCCGCGACGAGGCCATGCCATTGCGCGTCGTTGCGACACCCGCGCTCGCCGCGACATTGGTGCCACGCGCAATCTCGAAGCTCGCGCAGGCAAGCGCACGCGTCGACACGCAATTGCGCAGTGCGTCCGCCGAGCAGGTCGTCGAGGCGTTGCTGTCACGTTCCGCCGACATCGGCATCGCGACATTGCCGCTGGATCATGCGGCGCTTGACGTGCACTACATTATCGAGGCGCCCTGCGTCGCGGTGCTGCACCGAAACGATCCGCTCGCGCGCGATGCCGTGCTGCGACTCGCGCGGCTCGCGGGCAAGCCGGTCGCCACGCTGGCCAACCGTTATCGTCTGCGCAGTCGCATTGATCGCGCATTCGACGAGGCCGGCGTCGCGCTTCACATTGCACTCGAAACGAATGCGTCGCTCAATGCGATGATGGCCGCGCAACAGCAGCTCGGCGTCGCCATCGTCGATCCGGTGACCGCGTTCGGCATGCGCGTCGCAGACGTCGAGGTCAAAGCGCTCGATGTGCCCATTCCGTTTCTGTATGGCGTCGTCACGCTTTCCGGCCGTCCCCGCAGCGACGCCGTCAACGCAATGATCGATACGCTCGCGGAGGTATCGCACGGGCTGCTGCCCGGGGCCATGCGTCACGCGGCGTCACGGCATGGCGCGCTGGTTGCCCACGACCAGGCGGATGGAGCGGAAACCGCCGCCCAATCGCCCACTTTCACTCTCCGCGACATCGGGACCACTGCATGAGCGCCACGACTCCTTTCCACGCCGCTGCCGGACTGACCGCGCTCGAAGCGCGGCTTCGCGAGGATCTTGCCTGGCTGGAGCTTCCCGCGCCTTCGTGGGTGCCCGCGCGGACATCCGCCGGCCAACATGTGCTCGATGTCGCCATCATCGGCGCCGGCATGGCCGGGCTGACCGCGAGCGCCGAATTGCGCCTGCTCGGCATCGACAATCAGCGGCTCTTCGATCAGGCGCCGGCCGGTCAGGAAGGACCTTGGATCACCTACGCGCGGATGCAGACGCTACGCTCGCCCAAGCAACTGACGGGGCCCGCACTGCGCCTGCCCGCGTTGACGTTTCGCGCGTGGTACGAGGCCCAGTTCGGCCGCGAACAATGGCGCGCGCTCTATAAGATTCCACGCGTGCAATGGATGGACTACCTGCGCTGGTATCGGCGCGTGCTCGATCTGCCGGTCTCCAATGACACGCGCGTTGAGAAACTGCAGACGCGCGGCGACGGTCTGATAGAGCTTGTGCTGTTGCGCGGAGCGGTCAACGACCGCAAAGATGCGCGGCGCGAAACCGTGCTTGCTCGTCATGTCGTGCTCGCGACCGGCCGTGAAGGACTTGGCGGCCCCTACGTTCCCGACGTGGCCCGCGACATTCCGCGGCACTTGCGCGCGCACTCATCGGACCCGATCGACTTTGCCGCGCTGCGCGGCAAACGTGTCGGTGTGGTCGGCGCGAGCGCATCCGCGTTCGACAACGCCGCGAGCGCTCTTGAAGCGGGGGCCGGGCGAGTCGATCTATTCGTGCGGCGTGCCGCGCTGCCCCGTATCAACAAACTGACCGGCATCGGTAGCCCCGGCCTCGTTCACGGGTTCACGAATCTGCCCGACGCCTGGAAGTGGCGCTTCCTGCACTATTCGGCGCAAACGCAGGCCCCACCGCCGCGCGACAGCGTGCTGCGGGTCGCCGCTCACGCGCAGGCTCACCTGCACCTGGCGAGTCCGCTGACGGGTTTGCGCCACGAAGGCGACACGATCTTCGTCGGCACGCCCCGAGGGCAATACACCCTCGACTACCTGATCTTCGCGACCGGCTTTCACTCGGAAATCGACACGCGCGACGAATTTGCGTCCATCGCGCCGCACGTGCGCCGCTGGCGCGACCGCTTTACACCGGCGGCGGAATTGCCGAACGAAGAACTCGCCAGCTCGCCGGACCTCGACCGCAACTTCGCCTTCCAGGAACGCGTTCCCGGGGCCTGCCCGGCGCTCGCGCGCATTCACTGCTTCAATCACGCAGCCAGTCTGACGCACGGCAAGGTCGCCGGCGACATCCCCGCGATCAGCGACGGCGCGCAGCGGCTCGCGCGCGCGATCGCCGCAATGCTGTTCGACGCCGACCGCGATACGCACTACGCGGCGCTGCAAGCCTTCGACACCGCCGAACTCGCAGGAGACGAATGGGACGACGCCGATGCCACCGCCGGCACGATGCCCGCCGACAACGCTGCCCTCTAATGGACCCACATCTGATGTCTTCATCCGCTGATTCCCGATCGGCTCCCGTGGCCGATGACTTCGTCGCGCAACTCGCGGGATTGGCGCCCGACGGCGCGACCGCGGCTCTGCGCGCGTTTCGCGGCGACGCGACGCGTTATACGCAAGGCAGCCACGACGCGCTGTTCTCGACCGATGTCGCCGATCTGACGCTTCGCGAACGTCTCTTTGCGGCGTGGTATGCGGCGCTGTTGTCAAATGCGGAGCAGACGGCGCTCGCGTATCGCGAGCGTCTGCTGACACTGGCGAGCGCGGCTGACGCGCAAACTGAAACCACGAGGTCGCTTCTCGAGGCGATCGCCGCGCAGCGCGCGGTTCCTGTCGCGTCGATGGCGACGACGGACCAGCGGCTCGCCGCGATCCTGCGTCACACGCAAGCCTTGACGCTGCGTCCCGCCGCGACCGGCAAGCCGGCGCTCGGAACACTGCAGGCTGCCGGCCTCACGACGCGCGCCATCGTCGCGCTATCGCAGCTCGTCGCGTTCGTCACGTACCAGGTGCGGGTCGTCGCCGCGTTGCGCGCATTGGAGGCACGAGCATGAGTTCGGATCACGGCTTTACGACGCAAACCCTCGGCTGGTCCGCATGGCTCGATACGGTCGCGCTCGAACAGGCATCGCCCGAGCAGACTGCGGTACTCGAAGCGAGCCACCCGCAAGCGAAGACTTCCGATTACTACCTGTTGCTGGTCCACGAAGCGGAAATCCTGCGGCAACGATCAGGCGCGTTCAATAGCATCATGTATGCGCCGGGCGGATTGTCGCGAGCGGAGCGCGAGCTCGCGAGCACGGTGGTCTCGCGTGTCAACGGATGCGTGTATTGCGCGTCGGTGCATGCGCAGCGTTTCCAGCAACTCGCGAAGCGCGAGGACGTCATCCAGCAGATCTTCGCCGCTCCTGAAACGGCGGGTACGACCGAACGGGAGCGCGCGATCGTTCGATACGCGATCGATCTCACGTTGCAGCCGCAGGCGCTCGCGCCGGAATCGCTCGATGCGCTTCACCGCGCGGGGCTCGACGATGCACAGATTCTGGATCTTAGCCACGCGATTGCGATCTTTGCCTGGGCCAACCGTTTGATGCTGACGCTGGGCGAACCGGTGTTTCCGGCCTGACCGGGGGCGCCGCCGCATCGACTTCGCAGTAGTGCGGTGCCCAGCGAATGGATATGACAATCGCTTCGTTGCCGCACGATGCGATGCGTTAGAGACTTGCAGTCCCACTCACTCCGAGAGAATCCATCATGTACGCCTCGCGTTTCTCCGCGCTGCACCGGCGACTTTTCACGCTCGCCGGCGCGGTAATTGCCTTCTCTCTTTCCGCCGTTTCTTCTGCGGCGCCTGCCAGCGGCGAGCCGGTTTTCTTCGGTGTCAGCGGACCGCTGACGGGTCCGAACGCGCAATACGGGGCACAGTGGAAAGCCGGCTTCGACCTCGCGCTCGATGAAATCAACCGCGCCGGCGGCATTAACGGCCATCCGCTGCAGTACGTGTTCGAAGACAGCCAGAGCGATCCGCGCCAGGCGGTCGCGATCGCGCAGAAGTTCGTCGACGACAAGCGCATCCTGATCGAACTCGGCGACTTTTCGAGCCCCGCTTCGATGGCGGCCTCGCCGATCTATCAACGCGCGGGCCTCGTCCAGTTGGGCTTTACCAACTCGCACCCGGACTTCACGAAAGGCGGCGACTTCATCTGGAGTCCGTCGGTCAGCCAGGCGGATGCGCAACCGCTGCTCGCGGATCTGGCCGTCAAGCAGGGCTTCAGGCGAGTCGCCGTGCTGTTCCAGAACACCGACTGGGGCCGTGCGAGCAAGGACGTGTTCGTAAAGGCAGCCGCCGCGCGGGGGGCGCAGGTGATCGCGACCGAAGGTTATCAGCCCACCGACAAGGACTTTCGCGCAACGCTGCTGCGTGTGCGCGATACCAAGCCCGACGCGCTCGTGCTGATTTCGTACTACTCGGACGGCGCGCAGATCGTGCGTCAGGCCCGCACGGGCGGCATCACGCTGCCGATCGTCGCAGCGAGTTCGGTGTACTCGCCGAAATTCATGGAACTCGGCGGCGACGCCGTAAACGGCGTGACCACCAACACGAGCTTTTTCCCCGGCGACCGGAGCCCCGAAGTCCAGCGCTTCGTTCGCGACTTCGAAGCGAAATATCATCACGAGCCCGACGCGTTCAACGCGTTCGCCTACGACGCCACGATCATTGCCGCGTATGCGTTGCGCACGGGCGGACTCGATCGACGTGGCGTGCGCGATGCGCTGCCGAAGCTGCATGACGTGCCGAGCGTCGTCTTCGGCAAGGCGACGTTCGATCCAGCGACTCGACGCGTGATCGGTGTGAAAAGCGTCAATCTCGTCGTCGAGAATGGGCAGTGGGCGCTGCTTGGCAGCAAGCCCGCACTGGCGGCCAGGTAGCGGCAGGCACATTCGCGCGGGCCGCCTGCCGATGCGGCCGCGCGCGATTCGCCTTATGCGGAAAAGAACCGGTTCTCAGGTCGTGGCAGTCCAAGATTCTCGCGCAGCGTCTTGCCTTCGTACTCGCGCCGGAAGAGCCCCCGCTTCTGCAACTCGGGAATGACTTTGCCGACGAAGTCGTCGAGGCCGGCCGGAAGATGTGAGAACATCACGTTGAACCCGTCCGAGCCCTCTTCCAGCAACCACTGCTCCATCTGATCTGCAATCATCCGGGCGGTGCCGATCATCTCCAGCCCGGAGTATCCGCCGATGCGCTGCGCGAGCTGACGGATTGTCAATCCATCGCGCTGCGCCCATTCCACGACTCGTTGCCGCGCGGTACGGCTTGCGTTGGTCTCAGGAATTTCCGGCAACGGGCCGTCCGGATCGAGACCAGATACATCATGCCCCAACGCGATCGACAACGAAGCGATGCCGCTCTCGTAGTGGACGAATGTATCGAGCCGCTCACGCGTTTCGCGCGCCTCTTCGAGCGTATCGCCCACCACGACGAAAGCCGCCGGCAAAATCTTCATGTGATCGCGCGAGCGGCCGAGTTTCTCCATGCGGCTTTTTACGTCGGCGTAGAAACGCTTCCCATCGGCCAGCGTGGTTTGCGCGGTGAACACGACTTCGGCCGTTTCCGCGGCAATCTGCCGTCCCGCCTCCGATGAGCCCGCCTGCACGATCACGGGCCAGCCCTGAATCGGCCGGGCAATATTCAACGGACCGCGCACCGAGAAGTTCGCGCTTTTGTAGTTCAGCACGTGCAGCTTTTGCGGGTCGAAGAATGTTCCGCTCGCCGTATCGCGGATAAAAGCGTCGTCGGCCCAGCTATCCCACAGACCTGTGACCACGTCGAAAAACTCGCGGGCGCGCCGGTAGCGCTCGTCGTGTTCGACGTGCTCGTCGAGGCCGAAATTGAGCGCCGCGTCTGGATTCGATGTCGTCACGAGATTCCATCCAGCGCGGCCACCGCTGATATGGTCGAGCGAGGCGAACCGCCTTGCGACGTGATACGGCGCGTCGAAGGTCGTGGACGCGGTCGCGACGAGACCCAGCCGCTCGGTGACCGCCGCGAGCGCGGGCTGCAGCGTGAGCGGCTCGAACGAGGTGACCGTGTGGCTGTGCCTGAGGGCGTCGAGCGGCATGTTGAGCACCGCGAGGTGGTCGGCCATGAAAAACGCATCGAAGCGGCCGCGCTCGAGCGTCTGCGCAAAACGCTTCAGATGCCCAAAATTGAAGTTGGCATCAGGATAGGCGCCAGGGTAGCGCCATGCACCGGTGTGGATCGTCGTGGGGCGCATGAAGGCGCCGAGTCGAAGCTGACGTGACATGAATCGACCTCAATCGAGAACAGGGTCGCGCCAGTGTAATGCGGCCGCGCTGACGCTGCCTGGCGGCAACTCGATTTCAATTTGCAGACCGACAGCAGCGACGTTCAAAGTCCGCCGTATGCAGGCGCTTTATGCCTGACGCGCAGCGCACGGACGAATCGATTTCCTTCCTCGAGTGCTTTTCATATGCGCAAACATTGGTTGGATTTGCGCTGGCGCCGACTTACCGTCCTGAATCTGGCGCCGTGGAGCGCATTGTCAACAGCTACCTATCAGGAAGGAAATAACAGATGAGCCTACGTCCTTTATATGATCGAGTGATCGTCAAGCGTCTCGGTCAGGAGACCCGCACCGCGTCTGGCATCGTGATCCCCGACAGCGCCGCGGAAAAGCCCGACCAGGGCGAGATCCTCGCTGTCGGTCCCGGCCGCCGCGGTGACGATGGCAAGCGTGTCGAACCGGACCTGCAGGTCGGCGATCGCGTGCTGTTTGGCAAATACGCGGGCCAGGCGGTAAAGGTCGACGGCGACGAACTGCTGGTGCTGCGCGAGGAAGATATCGTCGCAGTCGTTCAAATTTGAGGGGAAAACAAACATGGCAGCCAAAGAAGTCGCTTTCAGCGACAACGCGCGTTCCAAACTGGTTGAAGGCGTCAACCTGCTCGCCAATGCGGTGAAAGTGACGCTCGGGCCGAAGGGCCGCAACGTCGTGCTCGAACGCAGTTTCGGCAGCCCGGTCGTGACGAAGGACGGTGTGTCCGTCGCGAAGGAAATCGAGCTGGCCGACAAGGTGCAAAACATCGGCGCGCAGCTCGTCAAGGAAGTCGCGTCCAAGACCAGCGACGCCGCGGGCGACGGCACGACCACCGCGACCGTGCTCGCACAGGCGATCGTGCGCGAAGGCCAGAAGTACGTCGCAGCGGGCCTCAATCCTCTCGATCTGAAGCGCGGCATCGACAAGGCCGTCGCCGCGGCCGTCGACGAACTGAAGAAGATCAGCAAGCCCACGACCACCAGCAAGGAGATCGCCCAGGTTGCGACGATCTCGGCGAACGGTGAAGAATCGATCGGCCAGCGCATCGCCGAAGCGATCGACCGGGTCGGCAAGGAAGGCGTGATCACCGTCGAAGACGGCAAGTCGCTCGCGGACGAACTCGACGTTGTGGAAGGCCTGCAGTTCGACCGAGGGTATCTGTCGCCCTACTTCATCAACAACCAGGACCGGCAGCTCGCCGCACTCGAACAACCATTCGTGCTTCTGCACGACAAGAAGATCGCGAACATTCGCGATCTTCTGCCGATACTGGAACAGGTCGCAAAGTCCGGCCGGCCGCTTCTGATCATCGCGGAAGACGTCGAAGGCGAAGCACTCGCGACGCTCGTCGTGAACAATATTCGCGGCATTCTGAAGACGGTCGCGGTGAAGGCGCCAGGCTTCGGCGATCGGCGCAAGGCGCTGCTCGAAGACATCGCGATCCTCACCGGTGGCCAGGTCATCGCTGAGGAAACCGGTTTGACGCTCGAGAAAGCGACGCTCGCCGAACTCGGCGAGGCCGCGCGCATCGAGGTCGACAAAGAAAACACCACGGTTATCGACGGCGCCGGAGAGAAGGCCAGCATCGAGGCTCGCGTCAAGCAGATTCGCGCGCAGATCGCGGAAGCAACCTCGGATTACGACCGTGAAAAGCTGCAGGAACGCGTAGCAAAGCTCGCGGGCGGCGTCGCCGTCATCAAGGTGGGCGGCGCGACGGAAATCGAGGTGAAGGAGAAGAAAGACCGCGTCGATGATGCGTTGCACGCGACACGCGCCGCTGTCGAAGAAGGCATCGTGCCGGGCGGCGGTGTCGCGCTGATTCGTGTGAAGCAGGCGATCGCCGCACTTCAGGGCGCGAACGCGGATCAGAACGCCGGCATCAACATCGTGCGTCGCGCGCTCGAAGAACCGTTGCGTCAGATCGTCGCCAATGCGGGCGAGGAACCGAGCGTGATCGTCGCCAGGGTGGCCGAAGGCAGCGGCAATTATGGCTACAACGCGGCCACGGGCGAATACGGCGACCTCGTCGAAACCGGCGTGGTCGATCCGACGAAAGTCACGCGTACGGCCTTGCAGAACGCAGCCTCCGTGGCGAGCCTGTTGTTGACGACCGACGCCACCGTCCATGAAGCGCCGAAGGATGCGGCAACGGCTGTATCGCCAGCGGGGCCGGGTGCGGGCGGTCCCGGCTTCGACTTCTAGTCGAACTGTTTAAGCCTGCTGGCGCCGCGAGGCGTCGGCGCAACGCGCCGCGCAGCGCGGCCATCGATGCGTGGCGCGTTGCTTTGAGGGGGCAGGCCGCAATCGCTTCGCACGCGCCCCGCCCCTTCAATCCGTCACGGCTTCACGCTGGTAGCGCGACACCGGCGGTCGCAAGCCGAGATGCTCGCGCAACGTGCGGCCTTCGTATTCGTGGCGAAACAGGCCTCTGCGCCGCAATTCCGGCAGCACGAGCCGGATGAAGTCGTCGAGACTGTTGGGAAGCAACGCCGGCATCACGTTGTAGCCGTCGGCGCCGTAGTTGACGAAACGCTCCTCGAGCGCATCAGCTATCTGCTGCGGCGTGCCGACCAGTTGCCAGTGCCCGCGTGCCCCAGCCACGCGCAGATAAAGCTCGCGGATCGTCAGATTCTCGCGCCGCGCCAGTTCGAGGGTCAGCGACTGGCGGCTCTTGCTCGCGTTGGTTTCGGGTAGTTCGGGGATCGGCCCGTCGAGCGGATAGCCCGACAGATCGAAGCCGCCGCTCAGCGTGGACACCAGCGCAAGACCAACCACGGGGTCGATCAGTGCCTGCAGCGCATCGAACTTTTCGCGCGCCTCGCGCTCGGTCTCGCCGACGATTGGCATCACGCCCGGCATGATCTTCAGGTCGTCGGGCTCGCGACCGTATTGCGCGAGACGGCCCTTGACGTCCGCGTAGAACGCGACCGCGTCTTCGAGCGTCTGTTGCGCGGTAAATATGACTTCCGCGGTGCGCGCTGCGAGCGCCTTGCCCGCTTCCGACGACCCGGCCTGCACGACGACGGGCCGACCCTGCGGCGAGCGTTCGACGTTCAGCGGTCCGCGCACGTTGAAGAACTCGCCGCGATGATCGAGCACATGGCGTTTCGCGGGATCGAAGTAGCGTCCCGCTGCCTTGTCGCGTACGAACGCGTCGTCGTCCCAACTGTCCCACAGTCCGTCCACCACTTCCGCGAATTCGACGGCTCGCTCGTAGCGCCGCGCATGCGCGAGATGTTCGTCGAAGCCGAAGTTCTTCGCCTCGTGCGCGCTCGACGACGTGACCAGATTCCATCCTGCGCGCCCCGCGCTGATGTGATCGAGCGACGCAAACTTGCGCGCGATGTGATACGGCTCGTTGAAGGTCGTCGAAGCGGTGCCGACGAGGCCGATACGTTCGGTCAACCCGGCCAGTGCCGAGAGCAGCGTGATCGGCTCGAACTGGGCCACATAGCTATGCGCGGTGCGACTCAGGAAATCGACATTGTCGCCGCGCGTGCCCGAGCCGTCGGCGAGAAAAATCAGATCGAACTTCGCGGCTTCCGCTGCCTGGGCAAGCTGCACGTAGTGGCGAAGGTCGCGGCCGGCATCCGCGCGCGCGTCAGGATGACGCCACGCGGCGATGTGATGTCCGGTCGGATAGAGAAACGCGCCGAGGCGCAGATGTCCTTTGCGTTGGCTCATGATCTGTGCGAGTCGTTGATCTGGCGGTAAGGTGGCGCAACCTATGCGCTGTCGCGCCAGCGTTGCGGGTTCGGTGGACGGTCCAGTCCGAGATGCTCGCGCAGCGTCGTGCCCTCGTATTCGCTACGAAAGATGCCGCGCTGCTGCAGGATAGGCACGACGCCATCGACGAAATCTCGTAATCCGCCGGGCAGCGCATCGGGCATCAGGTTGAAGCCATCGGCCGCGCCGCCGTCGAACCAGCGCTCGATGTCGTCCGCGATCTGCTCTGGCGTGCCGACGATCACCCGGTGACCGGTGCCGCCCGCCAGCGCACGGATCAGCTCTCGTACGGTGTGGCCATGACGGCGCGCCTCGGCGAGCGTCGCGTGAAAGAACGTGTGGTTTCCGTTGCCGCCGCCGGGCAGCGCGAGATCGTCGGGCAACGGCGCGTCGAGCGTCAGACGCTCTACGTCGATGCCCAGCGTACCCGCGAGGCGGTTCAGGCTGTAGCGCCACGGAATCTGCTCGACGAGTTCATCGCGCCGGCGCAGTGCTTCGCTGTGAGTCGCGCCGATGATCGTCGTCAGACCGGCGAGCACCTTGACGGGCGGGCGGCCATAGGCGGCTGCCCGCTCGTTCAGATCCCGCCGGTAAGCCGCCGATTCCTCGAATGATTGCGACGCGGAAAAGACCGCTTCTGCCTGACGGGCTGCGAGCTCCCGGCCATCTGCCGACGCCCCCGCCTGCACCACCACAGGATGCCCTTGCGGGGAGCGCGGGAGGTTCAGCGGCCCTTGTACGTCGAAGTAGCGGCCGCGATGCGCGATCGCATGCACTTTTGCAACGTCGACGAAACGACCGCCGGCTTTGTCGCCGACGAACGCGTCGTCCTCCCAGCTATCCCATAGCGCCTTGACCACTTCGGTGAATTCGGCGGCCCGCTCGTAGCGTTGCGCGTGGTTCGGTACCGCGTCGCGGCCGAAATTGCGCGCCGATGGCAGGTCGGCGGTGGTCACGACGTTCCAGCCGGCGCGGCCGTTGCTGACGTGATCGAGTGTCGCAAAGCGCCGGGCGATGTTGTACGGCTCGTTGTAGCTGGTCGACGCAGTGCCGATCACTCCGATGTGCGTCGTCGCCGCCGCGATGCTGGCGAGCAGTACCGTCGGTTCAAGCGCGGTGATCGGGCGGAAGTCGATCTGGTCGACGATCGCTGCATTGTCGGCGAGGAATACCGCGTCGAGCTTGCCCGCCTCGGCGATCCGCGCGACGCGAACGTAGTGATCCACATCGACGAACGCGCGTGGCTCGGCCTCGTCAAGCCGCCATGCCGAGGGCACGAAACCTGAGTGCAGAATGTTGACGTTCAGATGCAGGCGGCGCCGCGCGGCGCGTGCCGGAAGACGACTCATCGGCGATGTCCTCGCGTTGGATCAGTGGACTTTCGGAAAACCGTGCCGCTCGGCGAGCAGGTCGAGAATGCGGCGCGGATCGGTGACGAAGCGTCGCTCCCCGAGCGAATCCGCATCGGCGGGCGCGGGCTGATCGTCGCCGAACACGAGCGCGGGCAGCCCCTGATGCGCTTCATCGAGCACTTCGATCACGGCCTTGCGAGGCCGCTCGAACGGCACGCGCAGCACGTCGAGCCGTCCGACCCGCGCGGGGTCGCTCGCAAGCAGCCCTTCGATCGGCGCGCCATGCGGACAGATAAAGCGTTCGCCGGGATGATGCGGGTCGGTGAATCCCGCTTCCAGCAGGATCAGAAGGTCTCGGCTCATTGCGCAGGTTTCCTCAAAAATGTGCTACCGGACTGGTTGGCAGGCTGGCGGCGCTATCTCGCCGCCAGGAGAATCGCGGATTGATATGCCCCACTCGGCGTTGGTTAGAACACGCGTCCTTCCGTCAGATGCGTCGTCACGCCGTTCAGCTCGTAATCGCCGATCACGCGAGCCTTATGCAACAGCGGGTTGTGGTTGAAGATCGTGCGCAGATTGCGCCAGTGCCGGTCGAAGTTGTGCGCGCGCGACGTCGCCGACGCACCGCCCGCCTCGAACATGCGCTCCGCCGCGTAAAGCGCGAGCTTGCTGACGACCAGCTGAGTGCGTGCAGTCGCGAGCGCGCCATCCAGCACCAGCGCCGGCGCATCGGCGGTGCCCTCGCGGATCGCCCGCGCCGAGCGGTCGAGCACGCGTGCGTTATCACGAACTAGCGCATCGATCGTATGGCTATGCGCACCCAGATCGCCGATCACCTGCTGGATGAAGGCATCCTCGCGCGCGGAAGGCGCGGGGCTGTGCAACGCGGGACGGCCATGCCGCAATACATAGTGCTTCGCATCCGCGACGACGTTGCGCACGATGCCTGCCGCCACCGCAACCAGATGCAGTTGCCGCAGCGCGCCGCCGTGACGCCCAACAAGCGTCGTCTGCACGCGCGGCGTCACTTCGTCGTCGCGAACCAGCAGGTTGTCGAATTCGAGGCTGCCGCTTGCCGTCATGCGTTGCCCCATGCCGTCCCAATCGTCGAGGACACGCAAGCCTTCGCGCTTCACCGGCACGATCGCGAGCACCGGGTCGCCGTTCTCGTCCTGCAGGTTCAGGCGCGCGAAGTCGGAGAACGCCGTGCCGGTCGCGTAGTACTTGCGGCCGCTTAGGCGGTAGTGCACACCGTCGCGGCGCAGCTGAGTCGTGATTTCGCCGGGGCGCGCGGTGCCCAGTTCAGTGGAAGCGCCGCCGAAAATCGCGCCATCGGCGATGCGCTGAATCTGGATCTCGTTGAACGGCGTGCGTGGCGACAACAGCAACGCTTCGACCTGATCGAAGTGGATGCGCAGTGCGTGCGCGAGATTGCTGTCCGCGGCCGCAAGCGTCGCGATAACTTCGAACTCGTCTTCAAGCGAACCGCCGAGTCCGCCCCATTCGAGCGGCAGGCGCAGGCGTGCGAGCCCGGAGCGGCGGAACAATGCGAAACCGTCGAACGGCAATTCGCGGCGCGCTTCCCGTGACGCGGCGTCTTGCGCAAGCGCGTGCGCGAGCGCAGGTAGTGACGCCAGCGCGGTTCTTAGGCGCTCGTGCGCAGCGGTGTTATGTTGATCGGATTCAGCCATTCGTCGTTCCTCGTACTGGACAGGCAGACCGGCATGCTTGCGCCGGGCGTCGGACTTCATCGACAGGACAGCTTGCCAGTATAGGGACGCGTATCGGTGCGGATAACAACTGATTTGCGCTTACGTTATTCGCCTGTCTGCAATGACCATGCGGCGACCTCCATGCGCGGCGCAAAGCCGTCACGCCCGCTTGTCGCATCGCGGACGGCTGCCAAAGAGATGTCACCCGAGCGTCGACGGGTGACGTGAGGATGAAGGTCCGCTTTACGGCTGAATATACAGATCGGCGAAGCTGCCGCGAATCCCCTCACCCGTCGGCGCGTACTCCTTCACATTCTTCGCAACGATCGTGATGTTGGGATTCGCGCCGAACTCGATCGATGGGATGTCGTCATGAACGAGTTGCTGAAACTGTATGAATAGCTGCCGGCGCTTTGCATCGTCCGTTTCCACCGATGCTGCTTCCAGAAGACGATCGACTTCCGGACTGGAGTAATGCGCGGCATTCGAGAACGGCAGCCCGACCTTGAAGTTCTTCGACCAGAACACCCGCTGCACGCCAACCGTCGGGTCGAATGCATTCGACAGTGCTTCGAGCGTGATGTCGAAGGCACGATCGGTGTAGGCCTTCTTCACGTAGGTCGCGAAATCGTAGCTTTCGACCTCGCCGTCAATGCCGATTCGCGCGAGGGATTGCCGCACGAAATCGGCGGCACGCGGGTCCTGGAACGGGTTGAAGAGCAGTCGCAGCTTGAAGCGCTTGCCGTCAGCACCACGTTTCAGTCCGGCGGCGTCGAGCGCCGCATTGGCCTGGGCCACATCGTAGGGGAAGTAGTGAATATCGGCGTCGTGGTACTTCGTATTCGCCGCGCCAATTGCCGCGGCGGACACCTCGCCATAGCCATACCAGACGACCCGGTTCAATGCATTGACGTCGACCGCCTGCGAAATCGCCTTGCGTACCGCCCTGTCCTTGAGGACCGGCGTGTCCAGATTGAAGATCAGCTGCTGGTGGTTGCTGACGTACGGCCAGTTGGTCGTATCCACGGTGAAGTTCGGCAGCGTCGTGAAGCGTTTCACATCCGACAGTGGAATCGCCTGGTCGCCGAGATTGGCCGCACCGGATTCGAGCGCCGCCGCGCGGGCAGCAGCATCGGGCAGGAAGCGCACGAGGATCTTGTCGATGTACGGCTTCGGCTTATCCCAGTAGTTCGGATTGCGCTCGAGAAGAATATAACTGCCATGCACGAACGACTTGTAGATGAACGGGCCCGTGCCGACCGGTGCGCTGTTGTATGGGCTCGAAACGATGTCCGTGCCTTCGTACAGATGTTTCGGGATGATCGGCGATTCGGTGCCCGCTAGCGCGGTCAGCAGGAACGGCGCCGGCTTCGACAATTCAATCACCGCGGTGTAGGGGTCCGGGGTCTTTACGTCGGTCACGTTCGCGAACGTGCTTCGGCCCCGCGGATGCACCTGCTTGAGCGTGAGAATCGAGAACGCGACGTCGGCGGACGTGAAGGGCTTACCGTCGTGCCACTTCACGCCCCGGCGCAGCGTGAAGCGGTACTCGAGCCCGTCCTTATTGACCGACCATGCGGTCGCCAGCAGCGGTTGCGGATTCAGATTCTTATCGTAGGTCAGCAGCCCCTCAACCACCTTGGGACCGATCTCCGCGTTGCCGCCGGCAGTGGTCGTCAAGGGGACGATCGACGCCGGCTCCGGGGTGACGAGCCATGTCAGCGTGCCACCATGGTTGGGCTCGGCCTGCGCGGCAAGCATGCCGGCGCACATCGTCGTCGAGCTGATCAACACCCCGAAAGCGTATCCGTACCACCTGTTTCGCATGCTCATAGTCGACCTGTTTTATTGTAAGAGTCATGGATACTAAGGCGCTTCGAACGGCTCGAAAAACAAGTAAAAGTGATTTGCTTTGCATCGTGCTTCTGATTCTCCCGGAGCGACCTGAAACCCGCCGTTTGCACTTCGGGGAAGTGCGCGAACAGATCTTCGCTGCCGTCATCCGCGAAGCGAGTCAGAACGTATACAACCGGCTTTCCGCTGAACCGACCGACACAAAATTTTGCGCTGCACACAAAAGCTGAGCAAAAAGTACAGACAAACTGCCCCGTTTGGTGTGGATGGAGCATCGGTCTCTGTTCGCTCACGATTCGAGTGAACAGAACCATTAGTTTTGCTTGGTGTCCCCATGGACTGGAGTCGTGGACCCGCCTGCCGTTGCGGCCTCGATTTGCGCAGCGGGGATGCGCGGCATGCGAATACCCGCATAGGCGATTGCCACCGTCAGCAACGGACTCACCACGCAAAATACAGCAAACGGTGCGTAGCTGAGCACCGGCACCCCAAGGGTCACTGCCATAAACGCCCCGCAACTATTCCAGGGAATCAGCGCGCCCGTGGTCGTAGCCGAATCGCCAACGGAACGCGATAGCACGACGGGCGCGTAGCCGCGTGCCGCGAATGCACTCCTGAACATCCGGGCCGGCAGCACGGCCGCGATGAACTGGTCTGCCGTAACGATGTTCGTTGCGATGGTCGCCAGGACCAGGCAACCGACCAGCGTCCCACCGCTCCTGGCCCAGCCGACTACCGGGGTAATGAGGCGCTCTATCGCACCGCACTTTTCTACCACCCCTCCGAATGCCAGCGCCGTGATGATCAGCCAGATCGTATTCAACATGCTGTCCATACCGCCGCGGGTCAGGAGCGTATCAAGCTCCGGATTTCCAGTGGTCGACGTGTAGCCGCTCCCAAGCGCGAGCCACACGCCCTTGAGCATCGCAATGGGAATCGGCACGCCCTCTCGCGCAGCGGCAAATTCGAGGACTCGCTGTGGCTCGACGAAAACGGCAACCACGCCGCCCGCCAGTGCGCCAAGAAATATGGTGGTAAATGGTGGAAGCCGGAACAGCGTCAGTATGACGACAACAATGAGCGGCAAGAACAACACTGGCGATATATAGAATGCGCTTCGCATTGCAGCAACCTCGGCGCTCGCATCGAAGTCGCCCGGGCGGCCAAGAAGATAAAACACGGCCAGCGTGATGACAATCGCGACGAGCGATGTCAGCAGTGTCTCGCGTACATGTTGATACAGATCGACACCCGCGGCAGCGGCCGCAAGATTCGCAGTGTCCGAGAGCGGCGAAGACTTGTCGCCAAAATAAGCGCCGGAAATCACTGCACCGGCGGTAATGGCTGGGCTCAGACCCATGCTATGCGCAATACCCATCAGGCCGATTCCGATGGTTCCCGCGACGGTCCACGATGTCCCGATCGCAAATGAAATCAACGCGCAGATTCCAGCCGCCGTGACGTAAAAAAAGTCCGGGCTCAGCAGTTTCAACCCGTAATAGACCATGGCGACGATCGTGCCGCAGAGCGCCCACGTGCCGATCAGCGCGCCGACCGCCAGCAGGATCAGAATCGCGCCGATACCGGAACTGACGCTTGCATTCGCGGCCTCGCCCAGCGACGTGAGCGAGTGACCACGACGCCAGCCGACAAATACGGCAAGCATGGTCGCCACGACGAGCGCCACCTGGTTCGGCCCGTCCGCCCCGCCATCGCCGAACAGGTAAAAGGACAGACCGACGAGAAAGACGAGGCCAGCGATCGGAATCAGTGCTTCGAACATCGTAACCGGCTGGGGTGATCCAGATCGCTTCATCGCCATGCTCCGTATGCTATTCGGTAGTCCCAGCGTTACCATCCTGAACGCCTGGGTAGCTTGCCAACTATCGAATGACGCACGAACGGCCAGTGGTGATTCGATGGCGCGGCGCACGAACGCGACCCTCGACCCAATGACGCGGCGATGGCGGTTCCGTCGGCCTCCTCGTTGTTTAAATCATAGGAAAGAATCGTCACTGCATGAAGGCCGCCAGAGCGAGGCACAGCAGGCTCGCTGTCAGCGGGCTGCTTGCTGGCCGGTTGCCGTCAATTGGCCGATCGCGTGTCGCGACGACACTTGCTGACGCCTACGAGAACAGTGCTATCCCATCGGCGTCAGTCGCCGCCTTCGAGTATCGCCAACCAGGGGTCAAAGATCCGATCGCCCACCATCCGTTGACCTTGCCGACGAAGCCTCGATGAATGCTATAGGCCGCGGTTGAGAGGATCGTCTCGTCATGTCTGCTGGCTAGTACAGCGCGAGCGACGACATCCCCTCCTCGTCCCTGCCCGCATGTGGATTGCCATCTAATTTGCACTATATATCTGCCATGGTGCCGAAATAGCCTATGTTTATTGCATTGAATGCAATAGTCTCTTGCGAAGTAGGTGTTTACCCTTGTTTACTATTTCCTTACACTTCTCTTGACGGTTGAAAACAAGCAGAAGCTTGTAACGTCCAACCAACAACCAAGGAGGTAGTAACCATGAAGCCCCTCGTTAAACTCGCCGCCTTTGTCGCTGCCATCGCCTTGGCTGCTCCGATTACGGTTTTCGCCGCAGCGAACGCGGCAGCAAACCATCCACTAACCCGCGCTGAAGTCCGTGAGCAACTGGTCGAAATAGAAGCAGCGGGCTACAACCCAGCCCGTGCGAACCCGCGCGAATATCCAGCGGACATCCAGGCTGCTGAAGCCAAGGTTGCTGCGCAACACGGGGACACGTCCGGAGTGGGTGGCGTCATAAGCGGTGCGTCCGCAGCGGGCGGCCATGCCTACACGAGCGAAGCAGCCCGCACCGGCCCGGGTTCCGTCTACTTCGGTCACTAACCGGCTGACTGCCGGACCGCTCTTCGTCCGACCGTCTTTCCATGGAAGTGCGCAGAGAGCCTGCGCACTGACCATCTCCGCTGAACGGCTAGGGAAACATCATCGCCGTCAAACGCCACTGTTTCATATCGATCAATTCTCCTCTCGAGGCAGCCATGAAATCAAAATTGCTCGCGCAACTCATGATTGCAGCCCTACTCGGTGCGTCGATCCCCGCTTTCGCCCAGCCTCACGACAATCAGCATCACAGTGACTGGTCGGCGCACGGTCCCACACAACATGACATGCGTCCGCCGCCCGTTCACGGTCATGGCCCCATGCCGCAGGAGGCCTATCGCGGGCGGCCGGGCGGCCCGATGCCGCACGCCGACTGGCGTCAGGGCGATCGACTTCCGTCCGAATACCGCAATCACAACTACGTCGTCGACGACTGGCGCGGCCACGGCCTCCGACCGCCGCCGCACGGCTATCACTGGGTCGGGGTGAACGGGGATTACGTGCTCGCGGCTATCGCGACTGGCATCATTGCGGACGTCCTGTTCTCCAGCCACTAACACCGGCGGCAACAATGTCGACGAGGCTTCGCCTAAGATAAGAAAGCAGGATGTGCAGTCGTTTTGAGTTTGCCGCTGGTCCTCGGCCCGTTTGCGATGAAACTACTTCCACCACGACTGAACACCCGCCTGCAACTACGCAAGAAACTGCGTCGCGCGAGCGGGTTTCAAATCGCCATTGCTCATCGCCTCCGCCAGCTCAATGTGGAGGATTGGCGCTCGGTAACTGCTGGGCAGAGCTTTTATTTTTCGCCGGAATACCTGCAAATGATTGAAGCGGCAGGTCCAGCCAATCTAGAGCCGCGCTACGCCTTGATCTCGGATGACGACGGACCGCGCGCCACTGTCTGCATGCAAATCGTCCAGGTGAGCCTCGACCACCTAGGCGAACAACGCAACCACAAACTGAAGGTTCCATTTAAAGAGCGCGTGCTTATCTGTGGCAACCTGCTCAGCTACGGGCAGCACGGCGTTTGTTTCGCGCCCGGCAGCACCCCTGCGGAACTGTGGCCCGCCGTGGCGGAGGCACTGTATCGGACCCGCCGAAGCGAAAAGCTGGATGGCCAGACCAACGTGATTTTGGTCAAGGACATTCTGGAGGCCGACAAGATGCCCAGTGCCTGCCTCGGGGAACTCAGCTATTCCGCCGTCGAAACCGAGCCGAACATGGTGCTGACGCTACCTGAAGGTATCCATACCCACGATGACTATCTTGCGAGTCTCGCTTCCAAGTATCGCAATGCCGTCAAGTCCCAGATCTACAAGCCATTCGAGGCGGCTGGATTCCGGATCGAGCGTCTTGAACAGGTGACGCCGTTTTCTGCACGTTTGCAGGATCTCTATCTGCAGACCCACACTAATGCCAAATTGCGCCCGTTTATGTTGGAACAGGAATACTGGTCGGCGTTAGCGCTAGCTGCCGCTGCATCCATCGCGTTCCACGTCGCAGTCAAGGGAAGCCAAATTTACGGCTTCGTTGTTACGCTCAAGGATGCTGAGACCGCGGTCGTCTGGCACATCGGCTTCGATCGCGAAACAGCCGCCAATGGTGTGCCGCTATATCTGCGCCTGCTGCATGCGTCACTGACGCAGGCAATTGATTTCCGTTGCCGACGTGTCTCTTTCGGCAGGACAGCGCTCGCACCTAAAGCGCGCATTGGCTGCCGGCCGGAGCCGATGCAGATTTGGGTACGCCACCGTCAGCCTCTGCTAAATCAGGCCATCGGCCCTTTGCTGCGATTGATCCAACACGAAGATGCGCCGGAATGTTCTCCTTTCAAAAAAACAACGAACCACTCTGAAGGGCTTTAATAGTCGTCAGTTCACTTTGCATTGGATGCCAGCCCATCTCGTCAATCCGAAACCTACTTCAAGCTCTGCTAGAAGCGATGCCGGATGCCAACAACTACTTGTACCTGGCTCTGAGTTGTGGAGGCGGTTAGGCCGTTGAGGTTTGCGACCGCCTTCCCACCGGTCGAATCGGTGCCCGACGCATGCTGGTAAACCGCGACTGTGTAAAGGTCAGTCCGCTTGGATAGCAAGTAGTTAGCCCCGATCGTGCCTTGATTGTAAGTTGCACCGTTCACGCCATATCCTTTCAGGTAGTTATAGGCGACGCCGAGGTGGAGGGCTGGCGTGAGTTGATAGCCGAGATTGACTTCAACGTCGTGGAATTTGGCATCGCCGCCTGCGCCGGTCGCCGGGAGACCCGCTAGCGACCCGATATCCTTGAACTGCGTATTGCTGTAGACAACGCCGAACGTAGCGGCACCTACGACATAAGAAGCGCCTGCGACGAAAATCTGCTGGCTTTTCGCGGACGCATAGCCCGAATACACGCGGCTTCCAGACATGTTGGACCCCGTCGTGCTTGAGGCCGCGGTATTGCCAAAATAAGAAAAGTTAGGATCTCGCGCGTCAACGAAGGCGGTGCCAAGCGTGAGTGGTCCCAACTTGTAGTTCGCCCCGACCGACCAGATCTGGTTCTGGTTGAATTTCCCAGCGACACCGCCAAAGCTGTA
The DNA here is from genome assembly GCF_040948755.1 of Paraburkholderia sp. BR13444. NCBI lineage: Bacteria > Pseudomonadati > Pseudomonadota > Betaproteobacteria > Burkholderiales > Burkholderiaceae > Paraburkholderia > Paraburkholderia sp. BR13444. Next base: position 334,086 of record NZ_JBFPKM010000006.1, read on the forward strand.
GAGGCCCGCGAACGACAATCCAGCGTACGACGCACTGCGAAACTTGATCGCGTTGTTGACGTGGTTGCTACCATCTGTGTTATCTAAATCACCAGGATGGGCGCTGGCGAATCCACCCCACATCTGTGCCGCCACGAACATGTAGGTCAAGTCGTTGATCAAATCATATTGACGCCCGAACGTAACGGTACCTATGTTCGATGATGAAAAGCCGAGATAGGCTTGACGCCCGAACTCGTCGCCCCCTTGGCCGAGCTTCCCGTTCGCGACACTGAAGCCGTTTTCTAGCACGAAAAGTGTTTGAAGTCCGCCGCCGAGATCCTCAGCGCCTCGCAATCCCCAACGGTTGCCACTCAGATTTCCGGCAACCATCGAATACTGCTTGTGGCCACCAACATTGTTCACATAGTTCATGCCGACGTCGAGCATACCGTAGAGAGTCACGCTATTCTGAGCGTGTGCCGTACATGTGAACGAAGCTACGAGCGCCGCGGCAATCAAAGACTTTTTCATAAGAAGGTCTTGTGGTTGAATAAGAAAATGAAATAAATCGAACGACACTCGTCAAGCGTCGTCACCCGACTACCCGGCGAATGCGATGTGGTGGATAAAACTTCTCCCGATTCGTTGCGTCGAGATGGATGTAGCCGGTTGCGGCGCAGCGCATCGGGGAACGACGAAAACGCCGGCAATCAGAGTTGCCGGCGTCGAGGGACGCCTTCCTTACTTGATGACAAAGCGCGCGCTGTTCGTCGACTCGTCTTCAATCGTCGCGAGAGCGATCGCCTTGTCGTCCGCGACAAGCTTCACGCCAAAGGCGGCTGCAGCAAGTGCAGCAGGCCGGAAATTCGTTTCATTGGGGAGGATCTCCAGCAGAAAACCGTTGATCACTCGGGCAGGTGCGGCAGCACGAACGACAGTGTGGCCTTATGCTCGTCCTGGTTCGCCTTCGCTGGTTCCGACGGCGGCGTATCGAGTGTTGCTACGACCACGTTCAGGCCCTGGTTGCGCACCTTGATCGTCACAGTGCCATCTGCATCGGTCTTCATTGGTTTGGAATCAGGGTCATTGACGAAATCGGGTTGCACCTCGGCGCCGGGCGCGGGCTTGCCGTCGTAGAGCACCCGCACCGTGAGCGGCTGGCCCAACTGATCCGGCATCTGTTTGCCAACCGGTACGATCTGCAGCTTCTGCCCGGGCAGTACGGGCATCGCCCCATTCAGGGGCCGGCGCAGATGCACCGCGTACTTGAACGTGTGCTCGCTGAACGTGGCGCCGGGCACCTCGTCCTTGCCCTTGTTTTGCCACTCGCCGTTCGCGGTCTTGCTCCACAGGCCGTAGTCCATCATCCCGGCAACGATTGCCGGCTGCGTGTCGGTATCCACCACGAGCAGCGGTCCGTTGGGCGTGAGATGCGTGGCGACCTCCTTGCCCTGTTCGTCGTAGGCAGTGACGCTCTTCACCTTGTGCTGGCGCTTGATGACATCCAGGTCGTCGCTGCCCTCGCCGTAGATCAGCGCCAATTGGTTCGAGCGCTGCGCGAAATAGATGCCATGCGAGTGCGCCAGGCTGGCGATGCCCATGCCTGCAATCAGGCTTGCCACGACAGCGAGTTTTCCGGTGATCCCCATTTGTGTCTCCTTCCAGTGGTTGAAACAGTTCCGCTCTTTCCATCTACAGATCGAGTACCAGCGTCCGGCTATTGGCACGCGAACAGCAGGGAGTGAATCGATCGTTTCTATTCTTCTCGTCGTCGGAGAGAAACACGTCGCGATGCTGCGGTTCGCCTTCCAGCACGCGCGTCACACAGGTGCCGCAGACGCCCTGCTCGCAGGACGCCGTAATATGGATTCCGTAATCGGCCAAAGCAGTCAGTACCGTCTTGTCTGCCGGGATACGAATAGTCCTGCCTGTGCTTGCGATCGTGACGTCGAATTCGACATTGCTGTCGGATTCCCTCTTCTCAACGCTGAAATATTCCCTGTGCACGCGGTCTTTGCGCCAGCCTTTCTGCAATGCGGTGTCGATGACGGCATTCATGAATGCCTCGCCGCCGCATACGTACAAGTGCATTCCGGCATCGTGCGTCTGGAGAAGCACGGCCAGATCCAGCCGTTGCTGTTTCTCTTCTTCCGTGAAGTGGAAGAAAGCGTGGTCGGCGAATGTCGAGCGCTTGATACGCTCGACAAAGGCCGCGCGCGCCGGCGAGCGCGCGAAGTAATGCATTTCGAAATCGGCTCCGATACCAGCCAGGTGTTCCGCCATGCAAAGAATCGGCGTAATACCGATACCACCCGCGATGAGCAGGGAATGCTTCGCGGACTCCACGAGCGGGAAGTGATTTTTCGGAGCGCTGACTTCGATCAGGTCGCCTTCCTTGACCTGCTCATGCATGGCCCTCGACCCACCGCGCGTTGGTTCCGCCCGCATGACGGCAATCAGATAGCGATGTCTTTCCCCAGGAGGATTGCACAGCGAGTATTGTCGAATCTTTCCGCCGGGTACGTGAACATCGAGGTGGGAGCCGGCCGCAAACGGCGGCAGCGCTTTTCCGGCAGGGTCGACAAGTTCAAAAGATTGGATGTTCTCCGTTTCCGCCGTTTTTCTGGCTACTTTCAACGCGAGAGTCGTCCGGGGCGACACGGGAACCGGCCGAAGCCGTCTGCCGCGCAGATAACTGCCGATGCCGGCGTAAGCCAATACCGGTACAGAGAGCACGCCAATCAGTTGCAGCACTTGCAGAACTCCGCCGCTCAGCCAACCGTAATGCAGCGCAAGCGCCGTCAGGTAAATTCGATGACCCAGGCTGTTCTCCGCATATGAAGTAAAGCGCAACACTTTGCCTGTGTTCGAATCGACACTAACGTAGGAGAACGCATTTATATGCGGCGCGTCGCGTGCGACAAGATCGAAGTTGAAAGCATCGCCCGGCTTGCCAGGGTAGCGAATGCGGGCATATTCTGGTTGCGGCACCAGTGCCCGTGCGCGTTGCCAGAGGGCCTCGACTGGCAGGTGTTGCGTCGCGACCTGCACGACCGATCTTGGGGAAGGTGCGGGGGGCTTCGATGCCGTCAGTGTGTAGAGCGCATCTCTCAAGAATTGAAACGATTGCAGCGCGCCGGTGAGTGCGCACGCAAGTACGATGAGGCTGACATACGCGCCAAGGGTTTTGTGCAGACTGAGCCAGCGCGCGCGACCGGTGAGGTTGGGCTTGATCGTGACGACTCGCCTGCGTTTGCGCAACGCCTCGGGAATCCACACAGCCAGGCCGCCACCGACCAGCACAATCGCGAATGTCAGCGCAAGCGTTCCAGCGACGACGCTTCCATTCTTCAGAAACTGAAAACTGTGCAGGCTGGCCATCGTACCGAACAGGCCGCCGTAACGATGCTCGCTTCCAAGCACTTCGCCAGTGCATGGATTGACGTAGTACCACCGGTCGTCGCTGAGGAGAACACGTGTGCTGGAATCCGCGTCGGCGTATATGCGCACCTGCTTTGGCCGGCCTGCGGCTGGATTGGAAGCGCTGGCATTGGCAATCAACGTATCGAGCGGCAGGCGCTCTTTGCACGATTCGACCTTGAGCAGACCGTGGTAGATGACGGGTTCGAGTGGCTCCCGAAACAGCATGCCCGCGCCGGTAATCGCCACCATGACGACGAACAGACCGATGCTCAGGCCTATCACGCGATGTAACTGACGAATACGCTCACGTAGAGATACATGCATAGGATCCCCAATAACTGAAAAGGCCCTGATCGATGACGAGCCTTGACAGTACGCGTACCCACTGCGAACCTATGAGTCCAATTCAAAAAGCTGGATAGGTCCAATGGCTGACTCGTTGCTTGCTGACCTCCTGATCGGCCACCTCCGCCGGGATGGGTCCGTACCACTACAGATCCAGATTGCGAACGGGATCCGGGACGCAGTATCGGACGGCACTCTGAAGGCTTCCACACGTTTGCCGTCTTCCCGAACGCTCGCGGCTGCACTAAAAGTCTCCCGGATAACCGTTGTAACGGCTTATGACAGGCTGTCGGCCGACGGCTATCTCCATACCGATTCCACGAGTGGTACGCGTGTCTCCGACAAGCTGCCGCAATCAATGAAGTCAGCGCCTAGGGAATCGACCGCACGAACCCTGTCCGAGCGCGGGCAGCGACTGATAAGCGCTCCTGCGGGCATCCAGGAACGCAAGGGGCCGTTCGTTCCGGGGGTTTGCGACACGGATTGTTTTCCGTATCAGATATGGAGGCGTATCCAGAATCGCTATCTCGGCGAGCAGCATGCGGAACTCATGGGCTACTCCAATCCGGGCGGATATCTGCCGTTGCGTCGCGCGCTGTCGGAATATTTGCGCGTATCGCGCGCGGTTCGGGCCTCCCCGGAACAAATCATCGTGACGATGGGGAGCAATCAGTCGATTGACCTTTGCTCACGCATTCTGGCCGACGTGGGCGAACTGGCCTACGTTGAAAACCCTTGCCACTGGGCAACGCCAATCCTGTTGCGCGCCAACGGGCTGGAAGTGGAGGCTATTGCTGTCGACAATAACGGTATGAAGCTCGAACGCTGTTCGCGCCGGGCTCGCCTCATAGTGACGACCCCATCGCATCAGTTTCCGATGGGGGTGACGTTGTCGGACGAACGGCGTGCCGGTCTGCGTGCGGCAGCTGAGCAGTGGGATGCATTCGTTCTGGAAGACGACTATGACAGTGAGTTCCGATATGACCAGCGTCCGCTTCCGTCTCTTCAGGGCGTCGATGAAAACGGCCGTGTCATTCTGATGGGAACGTTAAGCAAGGTCATGTATCCCGGCATGAGGCTCAGCTACATAGTTGTTCCGCCCGACCTGGTCGATTCCTTCGCAGCCGCTTCGTTGCGCTTGTACAGACCAGGGCACCTTTCCTTGCAGGCAGCAATGGCGGACTTTATTGCGGACGGGCATTTCTCGAAGCACATCCGGCGGATGCGCGATATCTACGGGGCAAGACAATCGGAATTGCTCCGATGTCTGGACCAGTGCTTTGGCGATGCACTTGAAACATCACGGAACGCGGCGGGTCTGCATATGACAATCAGGATCCGGGATCTGCTTGACTTCGATACGACTGTATCGCGATCGCTTGAACAGGGAATTTACCTTCGCAGGCTGCACACGTTCAATCAAGGAGATCCGGGATTTCGTGACGGCTTTCTGCTGGGATTCGGTGCGCTCGATATCGAAGCCATCCGTCCCGCTGTCCAGACCTTCGCCGGCATCGTCGAGAGCGTAATATCCGTGCCGGATTCGCGGTAATGCCCCGCACGCACTTTTCGCCAGGGTCGTACCGCTGCTCGCGAGGGAAGATTTTCACTAGCCGTCCGGGTGGACCGTCAGCGTCGATTGACGTCGCACGCGGGGTGCGGGTTCGCATAAGTCGGCCGCGAAGCGGAAGGGTGCGCGAGGAACCGGCGCGTCCGATCATCTCAGCGCAGGGATGATCAAATCGTCTGCATGACCATCAGTTTCCAGAACACGCAACTTGATTGCAGAGCCGCTCCCCGGCAGGCTCTCGAATTTAAGGTAGGCGTCCACATCTTCGCCCGCTCCGCCATCCCGAGCGCAAGAAGCCTTCGGGCTGGCGCCGATAGATCTGGCCACCATCGCGGCGCCCTTCATCGATCACCGTGAATGCCCGGCATGCCGATCATCACGCGCTCGCCTTGGGCAATCCAGACCCAGCAGTCCTGGCAAGCGCCCATCAGGCAGAAGCCTGCGCGCCGGCCGTCGCCAAACTCGGAATCGCGTAACGCGTCTCGCGCCGTCAGGAGCGCGACCAGCAGCGTGTCGCCTTCGGCGGCCTCCACTGCATCTCCATCGAGAGGTTCGCTGCTTCGGGACCGCAACGCGCTAAGCGTAGATCGGTAGTCATGCTTTCCCACTATCCCCGGCTCCGGAGCCATGCTTCGCAGGCATGCGGGTGAGCCTGGAAAGTCTTTTTCCGTTGCGAGCTGAAACGCTACTCTGCATGCACGAGTTAGAGCATTTCACACGAGCCGGACGGCGTCACCGTCGCCGCCGCGTAACTCGCGTCCAGTGACGGGAGCTGCATATTGAGCAATAGATATTGCGTGCTTCCCTGGAATCGAAGCTCTCTCTACGTTGCGTTTGACATGAACTTACCTAACTGGAGCCGCAAAATGAACCAACCCGTCGTCCTGATCACCGGCGCCCTCACGGGCATCGGCCGCGCAACCGCTTTTGCATTCGCCCGCGTGGGCGCACGCCTCGTCGTGTCGGGCCGCCGCGCCGCGGAAGGTTCGGCGCTTGAAGCCGAATTGCGCGAAGCAGGCGCACAAGCTTTCTTCGTGCAGGCTGACGTACGCCGCGACGAAGACGTCCGTCACCTCGTCGACGAAACCGTTGCTCGCTTCGGCCGGCTCGACGTTGCAGTCAACAATGCTGGCACGGAAGGCAAACCGGGACCTGTGGTCGATCAGACTGCCGAGAGCTACGCTGATACCTTCGACACCAACGTGCTCGGCACGTTGCTGAGTCTCAAGCACGAACTGCGCGTGATGACCGCACAGCAAGCGGGCAGCATCATCAACATCTCCTCGACTTATGGTCATGAGGGTGCGGCCTTCGCTTCGGTGTATGCGGGCAGCAAGCATGCTGTAGAAGGGATCACGAAATCGGCTGCGCTCGAGGCCGCTTCGGCGCGAGTTCGCGTCAACGCCGTTGCTCCTGGCCCCACTGACACAGGCATGTTGGACCGTTTCACCGGCACGCCGGAGAACAAGGCCTCGCTCGCGGCAACGGTTCCGCTCGCACGAATCGGTCGGCCTGACGACATCGCCGCGGCGGTGCTCTACCTGGCGAATGACGGTGCTGCGTTTGTCACAGGGCAGATCCTCACCGTCGATGGCGGCAAGACAGCGGGTTGAGCTTTCAACGCGGATTTGGGCTTCCTGCTGAACCGGCGAAGCCCTACATAAGCGACACTTCTGGATGGAACCATCAATGAACACCGATCTCACCTTTTTCGAATCGAAGGCTTCCCCGAACTCTCGCCGGGTTCGCATCTTTCTTGCCGAGAAGGGCATCGAATTTCCTACCAAAGCGCTGGACCTCAGCGCCAAAGAGCAATTCTCCGATGCCTACGTTGCGATCAACCCTCGCCGCCAGGTCCCCACGCTCGTGCTGCGAGACGGCACAGCGATTGGCGAAGTCCCGGCAATCTGGCGTTACATCGAGGAGGCTTACCCCGACAGGCCGGCATTGCTGGGCACGACGCCAACTACGAAGGCGCTCGTCACGATGTGGGAACGACGTGCCGAGCTGGACGGATTCTCAGCAGTGATGGAGGGCGTCAGAAACGCCGTTGCCGGGCTGAAAGGTCGGGCGCTGTCGGGCCCGCATGCGTACGAGCAGATCCCCGAAATCGTCGAGCGCAGCAAGCAGCGCGTCGCGCACTTCTTTGCCGATTTCAATGACCGCCTCAAGACAGTGCCATTCGTCGCGGGCGACGCATTCTCGGTGGCTGACATTACTACGCTGGTTGCGATCGACTTCGCGGCGGGCGGCATGAGGCTGAGCATTCCCGCGGGTTTCGACGCACTACAAGCGTGGTACGACAAAGTCAACGCACGTCCGTCGTCGAAGGCATGACGGCCCGCAAGGTAGCCTGCCGCGACCGATGTCGTGCGCTCAGTATCTCCGTGGCCGGCTTCTGTGATTCGCCTCGCGGCCGGTAAGCGTCGGGCCTGCCGCGCGAATGTCACCCGCATCCGCAGACTGCTTCATCTGCCGCACGTCTATCTGAACGCCTTCCACCGACAGCCACTCGAGCGGTTTAGTCTGACATAAAGCCTGGTCTACTTGTGACCAGCTATCCCGCGCAGGCCACAGCTTTTGGCGTGCAACCTGCCGTTGTGCAACTTACTGCTTGATCTGGTCGATGCGCGACAGAAACGTCGACAGGATCGCTGAGCGGTTGTTCCGGTTATAGCCGACCACAAGCTCGATACGTGGCGGTTCGCCCTTGAGCGGTCGGCTTGTCACCGACCAGGGCAGCAATTTCTCGGCATAAGAGGGCAGCAATGCAACGCCTCTCGTCGAGGCGATCAGCGACATCGCCATCGTCAGGTTGTGCACGCGATGCGCGGGCTCGATGGCGACGTCGTTTGTCGACAGATAGTTTTCGATCGCGCCGCGCATGGGACCGGCTACGTCTGAGCCGCCTATGAATAATTCACCCGCCAGTTCGTGCACGTCGATCTCATCGAAGGCCGTAAGGCGATGGTCGCTTGGCATCAGCACGACGAAAGGCTCGCGTGCGACCGTCACGTACTCGAGGTCGGGTTGGTTGGCTTCGGCACGCATGAAGGCGACGTCCAGCCGTCCCGTCGACAATCCCTCTGCGAGTTCAGGGGAGTGCTCGCTCGATACCGTCATTTCGATGCTCTGCAGATCGCTCGCGAGCACGCGAGTCGCTTCCCCGAGCCAAGTCACTTCCTGCCCGCTCAGGAAGCCAACAGCAAACGTCGGCTTGGACGGTCGCGCCGCCCGCCGCGCCGCCTCGCACGCCGCATCGACTTGCGCAAGGGCGAGTCGAGCATGGTCCAGAAATGCCTTGCCGGCGTCGGTCAGTTCGATGCCACGCGCGCTGCGCACGAACAGTTGCGCACCTACTTCGTATTCAAGGTCTCTGATCTGCCGGCTCAGAGACGGCTGGGACGTGTACAGCCGACGTTCCGCCGCGACGGTCAGGCTGCCCTCTTCGGCCACGGCGACGAAATAACGAAGATGACGCAGTTCCATACACGCGTTCCTTTTAGTCATGCCTGACAGGTATGGGGATCAGCTTACAAAGTCTTTTTCGCGCGGACAAGTGGCGACTATCGTTCGATCACATCAGCCGGACGAAACCCTCCCTCGCCTCAACGTCAGTCATCTGCTGGAAGGACGATCATGAACACCCTGACAGGAAAGACCGCGCTCGTCACCGGCGCTTCCCGTGGCATCGGGCGCGCCACTGCGCTTGCGCTCGCGCAGGCAGGCGCTCAGATCATCGTGCACTATGGCAGCGCTGCGCGTGAGGCCAAGGCCGTCGTCGCCGAAATCACTGCGGCGGGCAGCCGTGCCCATGCCATCCAGGCAGATCTGGCCGAATCCGACGGGCCGCGCAGGCTCGCGCGCCATGTCCGGGCAATCGTCGGTGAACGGCTCGACATCCTCGTTTCCAACGCTGGCATCGCGAAGGCAGCCACGCTCGAGGAAACAAGCGTCGAAGATTTCGACGAACTGTTCGCAGTCAACGTCCGCGCTCCGTATTTTCTCGTTCAGCAATTGCTGCCGATCATGTGCAAGGGCAGCAGCGTCACGCTGCTTTCGTCGCTCGCGGCCCATGCGGCCGTCGGCGAACTATCGGCCTACTCGGCCACGAAAGGCGCCGTGGACACCCTTGTGCGCCAATTCGCGGATGACCTCGGACCGCGCGGCATCCGTGTGAACGCAGTCGCACCCGGCGTGGTGCAAACCGACATGTCGAGCTTCACCCGCACCGACGAAGGCCGCGACATGACACTCAGCCTTCAGGCCATCAAACGGCTCGCCGAACCCGATGATATCGCCGCTGCGATCACCTTTCTCGCCTCCGACCAGGCCAGATGGACAACCGGCGCGACGCTCAATGTGGACGGCGGCTCGAAGCTCTGAGCGAGTCGACCGCGACGCCGCCATTTCGGCAATCCAACTCGATTCACGCACCGGGATATATCAATGTCGCAAACTACCTCAATACAGCCCCAGCGCACGCGAAACTGGCTCGCGGTTGTTTCGGTCGCACTCAGCGCGACCGTGTTCTGCACCACAGAATTCCTTCCCGTCGGGCTACTGCGATACATCAGCCAGGGACTGGGCGTCAGCGAAGGAACCGCCGGCATCATGGTCACGGCGCCCGGGCTGCTGGCCGCCATCGCCGCGCCGTTTCTTACGGTAGCGGTCGGACGTTTCGACCGTCGGCGCGCGCTACTCGGCTTGGGCCTGCTGCTCGTAATCTCGAATCTGACGGCCATGCTGGCGCGGAACTTCACGATTCTCGTCGCGGCTCGTGCGCTGTTCGGATTCGGAATCGGCGGATTCTGGGCAATCAGTGTGGGGCTCGGCGCCCGACTCGTGCCGGAGAAGCATGTCGGTCGGGCCACATCGCTGATTTTCGCGGGCGTCTCGCTTGGCATGCTGATCGGCGGCCCGGCCGGGGCACTGATCGGGGACCTGGCTGGTTGGCGTACCGCATTTGGCGCAGCGCTCGCGCTGTCCGTTGCCGCGCTGCTGGCCCAGTGGGTTTCGTTGCCGTCGCTACACGTAGAGCATCGGGTAAGCACACGCGATCTGCTCGGCATCTTCGGTACGCGACCGGCACGCATCGGGCTGATCGCGATGACGCTGGCCCTGTGCGGACAGTTTGCGACCTATACGTATATCACTCCGTTCCTCGCAACGGTGTCGGGATTTGGCGGCAAGGTCATCTCGTTGCTGCTGCTCGGCTACACGTTCATCGGTCTGCTCGGCAATTTCATCGGTGGTTCATCAGCGCAACGGAACGTCAGGACCACGCTCATCGCGAGCATCCTGTTTATCGCATTGCCGCTCGCCATGCTTCCCGCACTCAGCACCAGTCGGCCGTCGGTGCTGGTCGCGCTGGCCGCGTGGGGAACCGCGTACGGCGCCATGCCCGTCGCACTGCAGATGTGGATGGCGCAGGCAACCCGCGAAGTCCGCGAAGGTGGCATGGCACTGTTCGTCGCCAACTTCCAGATCTCGATTGCATTGGGTTCGTTCGTCGGCGGCCGGATCGTCGACGGGTTCGGTCTCTTCAATGCAATGTACTTCGGTGCCGGACTCGCCGTGGTTTCGATCCTGACGCTCGCGCTGACCGGCGGGCATCCTCGCAGGATTGGCGAGCCCGCGACCACCTGAACTATTCCAGCGGGCTTCCGTTTCCTGCAGAGAACTCTACCCGGCCGGAGCAGCAGCATGAATAACGCACCCGTTGTACTGATCACCGGCGCACTGTCCGGTATTGGCCGCGCCACGGCCTTCGCCTTCGCACGCGACAAAGCTCGCGTCGTGCTTGGCGGCCGCAGGGCTGAAGTCGGCGAGAAGCTCGCGCAAGAACTGCGCTCAACCAGCATCGAAGCCGAATTCATCGAGGCAGACGTTCGCCATGAAGAGCAGGACGAAGCGCTAGTCAAAGGCACCGTCGCACGCTTTGGCCAACTCGACATCGCCGTCAACGCGGCCGGCGTCGAGGGAGAATCGGGCCCGGTCACGGAGCAGACGCCCGAGCGCTACGCCGCCGTCTTCGACGCCAACGTGCTCGGCACCCTGCTCGCGATGAAGCACGAGCTGCGCGTGATGACGGCCCAGCAGTGCGGCAGCATCGTCAACGTGTCGTCGACGATGGGCTTGCGCGGCGCCGCTGGCATGTCCATTTACACGGCCAGCAAGCATGCCGTCGAAGGCCTCACAAAGTCTGCGGCACTGGAAGCGGCCGCGTCGGGCGTGCGCGTGAATGCCGTCGCGCCCGGCCCCATCGACACGGAGATGCTCACCCGGCTAACCGGATCCGCCGAGCGCAAGGCCGCCATGCTGTCGAGCGTCCCATTCAAACGCGCCGGAACGCCCGAGGAAATCTCCGAGGCTATCGTCTTCGTCGGATCGGGCAAGTCCAGCTACATGACCGGCGAAATCCTGCGCGTCAACGGCGGCAGGACCGCCTGAATCCGTCGGATGAGAGGAAAACACCATGTCCACAAGCCATACGCCCCAATTTGACGACCTACCCGCGGTCATGAAGGAAGTCCGGACGCGACCGCTGTTCGTGGTCCGTCTAGGCGTCAAGCCAATCGTGACGGTCGGTCAGACACCGGGCGCCTTGCGCCGCGTCGGCATCGTTGAGTCCGGCACATTCCAGGGCGACCGGCTCACCGGTACCGTGCTGGACGGCAGTAATGACTGGCAGACCGTACGCGGTGATACCGGCACGACGCACGACGTGCGCCTCATGCTGCGCACCGACGACGGCGTCAGCCTCCTGATGTCCTACCACGGCGTCCGGCATGGTCCGACCGACGTAATCCAACGCCTGGAACATGGGGAAGTCGTCGACCCCGCAAGCTACTACTTCCGAATCAACCCAGTGTTCGAAGCGCCGACCGGACGCTACGAATGGCTTAACGGCATTCTGGCCGTCGGCCTCGGCCACCGCTTCGCGTACGGCCCCGTGTACAGCGTATTTGAAGTGCTCTGATACTCATTGGAGAGCAACATGACCACGACCACCCCCGCACAGAACAAGGCACTGCTCCTCGAAGCCTTCGATACGCTCTTCAACCAGCGCGACTACGCTGCCGCCGAGCGCTTCTGGTCGGATTCCTATATCCAGCACAGCGCCCACATTGCGCCCGGACGTGAAGGACTGTTCGGCCTGATCCGAACCCTGCCCGACACCTTGCGTTACGAGAATCAGCTCGTGGTGGCAGAAGGTGATTACGTGATTGCTCATGGCCGGTTTTCCGGGAATGGCAGGCCAACCGCATGGATTGCCGCCGATATCGTCCGCTTCGAGGACGGCAAGCTGGCCGAACACTGGGACGTGCTCCAGGACGAGGCCAGTGCGGCGCAGTCCGTCAGCGGCCTGCCCATGTTCGGCGAACGTTTTCCGTCCTGATTCGCGCAAGCAACGCGCAGCCATGCATGCCCCATACCCGTCAGGCATGGCCGCTTGCCTACAAAGTCTTTTTCCTGTTGCCAGCCAGCGCATACAGTACCCATCAACAGGCACCGCCCCACGAGATTTCCAGGCGGGTGACTGGATTGCAAAAGCAGCACATGCATTTCAGACATACCGGAAAAGAACATCTGCTGAACTTACCTCTGAAAGGATCGCAATCATGACCCGCCATACGCACCAGACCGCACCGACCCAGTACGTCGAAGCAAACGGCATCCGGTTCGCCTATCGTCGCTTTGGGAATCCCATCGGCGTGCCGCTTGTGATGAACATCCACTTCACCGGCACCATGGATCACTGGGACCCCGCCGTAACCGACGGCCTCGCCGCCGGACGTGAGGTCATCCTGTTCAACAATGCCGGCATTTCGAGTAGTTCGGGCAGCGTTCCCGAATCGATCGAGGAAATGACGGCCAACGCTGCCGCATTCATCCGTGCGCTCGGTCTCGAACAGGTCGATGTACTGGGATTCTCGATGGGCGGCCTGATTGCACAGACGCTCGCCATTGCGGAGCCCACGCTGGTTCGCCGCCTGATCCTCGTCGGCACGGGCCCGCGCAGCGGAGAAGGCATGGCCTCGCTGACGCCCGAAGCGCAGGAAATCTTCGGCGCGAGCTATGCCGAACCGGACCATCTCTGGCTGCGCGTCCATTTCTCGCCGACCGGAACCAGCCAGACGGCCGGGCGTGCGTTCCTCGAACGCTTCCGCCTTCGCACGGAGAACCGCGATCCTGCGGCCAACGAAGCCGTGGCACCGGCTCAGCTCGCGGCACTCGCGAAATGGGGCGCGCCGCAAGACAACCCGTATGCCTACCTGTCTGCACTCAGCCAGCCAACTCTGGTCGTCAATGGTGACAACGACGTGATCATCTACACGGTCAATTCGCTGATTCTGCGCCAGCACATCCCGAATGCCCAACTGGTCATCTATCCGGACGCCAATCACGGCTCGCTCTATCAATACCCCGAGCGTTTCGTGGAAGACGTTTCCAGGTTCCTTTCCTGAGTCGTTGATCGCTACATCCGAATTTTCGAGACATAATCCAAGGAGAATTAATTGTGTCTACTAATCTTCACGGCAAAACTGCACTCGTCACGGGCGCTTCCCGCGGCATCGGCCGCGCAACCGCACTGGCTCTGGCAGCAGCAGGCGCGCGCGTACTCGTGCACTTCGGCAGCGACGAGAAGGCTGCGAATTCCGTCGTCGAGGCGATCCGTGCTTCGGGTGGTTCTGCCGACAAGGTCGCCGCAGACCTGAGCGCGGCGAACGGCCCTCACGAACTGGCCCGTCAGGTACGCGGGCTGATTGGCGAGCGTCTTAACATTCTCGTTGCGAATGCCGGCATCTCGAAGGCCTCGTCGATCGCGGAAACGACAGTAGAGGATTTCGACCGGTTGTTCGCCGTCAATGTGCGCGCCCCATACTTCCTCGTCCAGCAACTGCTGCCCGTGCTGGGCGAGGGCAGTAGCGTGGTCCTGCTGTCCTCACTTGCAGCCCGCGCTTCGGTTGGCAATCTGTCAGCCTACGCCGCGAGCAAGGGAGCAATCGACACACTGGTCAAGCATTTCGCCGCAGCGCTTGGCGAGCGCGGCATCCGCGTGAACGCAATCGCGCCGGGCGTTGTTGAAACTGACATGTCGAACTTCGCCAAAACCGATGCCGGGCGGGACTTCACCCTCGGCATGCAGGCCCTCAAGCGCGTGGCGCAACCCGACGACATCGCAGGCGCAGCCCTGTTCCTCGCATCCGATGCGGCACGCTGGGTGACGGGTGACACGCTACGTGTCGATGGCGGCTCGAAGCTCTGATACCGGTGGAGACGGCCATGACCCATACTGCCTGCCCGACTGCCCCTGGGATTCACAGCGGGAGCACCCGTGGATACACGCATCCCGCATTTGGCCACCGGGCCAGTTTCTGGGTCTCGGCCGGCGTGGTCGCTCATACCTCTGGACCAGCGCGGCACCCGCCATGACGTACCGGCTCTATGCAAGTGAATGGCCTCAAACCTCATCTCGATGCACCCGTCATGCACATCAGCTATTGCGAGGCCGCGGCCTTTGTGGCCTGGGCGGACGCACGACTGCCGACCGACGCCCGAGCTATCCAAATCTCTTCCGGCCCGAGCAGCGTTGGATGTTCTCAGGCGTCCGTCCAGGCTAGCCTCGACTCCGCGATCGTCGTCGACGACAGCGGAGCGCCCGTGGAAACAAAGTTTGTTGCACAAAAACGACGGCATTTTTTTCTGAGAATTCGAGTACAACGTTTGCGCACCAGTTTTTCCTCGAAACTTTTCATTTAATTTCGTCCAATCGAAAAAAGGATTTAACAATGCTTAAAAGTCGCACCTAAAATGCCTCTTTCTGCAAGAGATTTACTGGTACTGCAAGGCAACGATGGAAAGACTCAGGGAACAAACGCTATTCAAAACATCTGATGAGCAAGTACTCAGCCTTGCAAGGCAGGTGGCGCGCATTAGCGAATTCAAAGCGGATGATTATGTATGTTTTCAGGGCGATACTGATTCGCCTTTAGTTATGCTGTTAGCCGGCCACCTGCGAGTGAGTGCATTATCGGAAGACGGACATGAGATCCCCATTGGTACGGCCAGTGCCGGCGAAATGGTCGGCGCTGTGTCGGCCATCAATGACATGCCGTTGCCTGGCAATATTGTCGCCACCCGTGACAGCAGCGTCGCTCTGATCAGTCGTTCCGACGCGCGTCGGATTTTTCGCGAGCCAGGGGTTGCGAGCGCATTGAACGGATGTCTGGCTCAATTGGTTCGGGACCTCGCGAAGCGCCAAACGGACCAAGGTGTTCTGGGCGCTACCGCGAGGGTGTCCGCCTGGATTGTTTCGACCCTCATCGGCGCAGCTAGCAGTGAGCAGCAGACAATTGAACTTCCGAGTCACGCATCGCTTGGAGCAATGGCAAATGTGAGCCGCGAGACAGTCTCCCGAGTTCTTGCGTCACTTACGCGACGCGGCGTGCTCGCAAAACGGGGCCGTCATCAGATCTCAATTCTGGACTACGCTGCGTTGCGCGCAATTGCCAAAGGATCAGCAATCGCTTCTCGCTCTGTTATCTGAACGGACACAGTGGCGTGTAGAGATCTTCAATACGAAAGTGTCTGGCAACAGCGGTTCGAGCGATTCCCGCGACGCTTAACTCATTCTTGTAATCCGCCTTCAAACGTACACCCGACGTTTTCAGATGACCTGATTTTATTAGCGGCAATTAAGCGCCACGTGATTAAAGCTCGGAATCCATCTGTCCACCTTGATATGCGAGTTCCGGGATGGCCGACGCAATGCGGACCTCGACGGCACCCAGTACATCCGCCGCGACATTGCCGTCGACGGACCGCTTGAAGAGGCACAACGCGCCCGCCTTGCCGACATCTGCGAAAAGACGCCGGTCACGCTGTTCGTCAGGCGCGGCACGCGCATCGACACGACGCTGCACGTTGCATGACTGACTAAGACTGCAGGCGGCGGTGCGCCGAGCGTACCGCCCGTTGCGTTGTCGTGGCCACCGTTCTCTACTCGGCCGCCCACGACAACGACAGACAGAATCGCTGTGCAGACCGACACGCGCTGTGCTTCACCAAGCCGCAAACCCGCTACCGCCGCGGTACGCCGTCGCGCCACTCGCCCCAATGCGTGACGATATCCTGCACGAGCGAATTGCCCGTCAGGAACAGATTGTTGATCGCGATCGTGAAGCCGCCCTGTGACGCGTAGTTGAGCAGATTGTCCGCGCTCGACTGGCCCGCGTAAGGCCGGTCGAAGTCCGAGCCGGCGCGCAGCACCGCTACACGGTCCAGGTCAACACGATGCGCGGTCGCCGCGCGCGTCAACGCCTCGAAAGTGGCGTTGTCTTCCTGCTGCGTCGTGCAATAGGTGCCCTTGCCGTCGGTCAGGATTTTCGTCCATTGCCGCGCGCTCGCCGAGATCGGTGCCCGACCACCAGGTGTCGCCCGCCAGCGTGTCGCATTGGATCACTGTGGGCGGACGGTTCGCGGGCGCATAGTTGTATTTGGCGCGGGCAGCCTGCGCCTGTGCGTCGTCGGTGAGCGTCACGTTGCGCGACAGCGCGAATGCCGCGTTCGAAAGCGCCGGATTGAGCTGGAACACTTCGCTGCGATAGTCGAGCGGCGGCTTCTGCGTCGGGCCCGTCGTGTTGATGCCGAGATAGCCGGTGTTCCAGCCCGGCGGAATTTCGCGTCCGTCGATCTCCCATTGAATCCCGAAGTCGACGAGCCAGTTGGCCCACGCAGCGGAACCGACGGTCCCCTGCAGCGGATCGATACCCGCGATGCCTGCCACCATGAAGTACGTATGACGCAAGTCGAAACGCGGCGAGAACGTCAGCGCCATGATCGACGCGGCGGCATTCGCGTGCCCCATGCCCGTCGTCATCACGCACACCTCCTGGCGATTGCAGTGCACTGCGGGATAGTCAGGAGACAGGCCCGCCACGGGGGTGTCCTGCCACGGTCCGAGATGATCGAGCCACACCTGGCCTTCCGGACCGAACATCGAAATGATCATCACCTTGACCGGACGGCCATGCGATGCGCCGTCGTCCTGCGCGAAGCCGTCGTCGGCATGCGCGATGGCCGGTAAAGCTGCTGCGCCTGCCAGCAGCAACGATGAAATTGCAGCACCAAAAGCACGATTTCGCATAAGAGGTCCCACCCGATATGTAAGAACTGCGGTTCCAAAACGTGGATCGCGTGCCGTGTTGTCGACCGATGTCGTGGTTTCTTGTCGGCGTGCAGCGTGGGACCTGGGCGTGAGCCGTTCAGGCGACTATGAGTATAAGCAGAGAAAGATATGAATTGGCAAGCGTTAGCGGAAATCGATGCGCAGTCCGAGGAGGGCTTCCACCTGTCTCAAGGTCCCATCGCGTCGCCATTGCAGGCACTTTATGTAGCAGGTCCGTGCAGGCGGCATGTCCGGCGGCAAATAGGTCCATGCCTTTTGGTGCGTCGAGACCCATAATATCGCGTTCAATATTTCGCGCGGATGCCTGGGTGTCTTTCCATACCGCCTTGCTTCGTCGAACCGGAAAAGACTGGCGATACGGGCCCAGTCCGCGTCGCTCAGTGGTATGGATGCGGACATATCATTCAATCGTCTTCTTTGCTGCGGGCTCCCACTCCGTCCCGTCAAATATTGATCGCATCATCGACATCCTTTTTCCGAATCGGGTGCGACGCACCAGTCCCTCTGCCGCGGCATGGTCATGCCAACGGCCGATGCAACCACGGAGTTATATCTCGCCCTCGGGGGTTGCGCCATTGCCTCCGCAGCTCGGTCGAAAACATCGTAGGCAACCGTAAATCCGACTTCCATCGGTGCTGGCCGATTATGCCGTCGGAAATGGCTGGCCTGCCTGTCAGGATTTCCTTCGGAGTTAAACGACGTGCTTGCGCCTGTTGGCCGCTTTTTCGTCGAGCAATTCCCATCGGACCTTCATCATCATCGATCGCTGCCTTTTCCCCGACTAAAAGGCCTCCGGGTGAGCCTTTGAGCGTAGCAGACCTACTTCGACAGATCCCCTTCAAACAACTTCTTTGGCGATCTCGCGCATCGTCCGCCCTGGCTCGAGCAGTACCTCGCGCGCCAGCTTCACGCGACGCTCCACCAACTGCCGCACGCTGCGCATTTCACGGCCGAAGTTCACGGTGATCGCGCCAACCAGCGCGCCCGCTTCGTCAAGCCCGAACAACATGCAAGGTGGCTCGTTGAGTTGCCCGCGCACGATCCAGTCCGGCGCGGACATGTCGCCGACGAACTGCACGTTCAGGCCGCACTGATCGGTCCAGAACCACGGCGCGGTTTGCGCGTCGGGCGCGAGGCCGAGCATGGCGCGCGCTGCCGCAATGCCCTGCTTTTGCGCGTTGTCCCAGGTTTCGTGGCGTCGATAAGTCCCGCTGCTCGCGTCGTGCCGGCTCGCGACATCGCCCGCCGCGTAGATATGCACGTCAGAAGTACGGCACGCCGCATCGATTACGATGCCGTTATCGATCGCGAGCCCAGCGGACCGCGCCAGTGCAATGTCGGGTTGCGCGCCGACACCGTAGATCACCGCGTCGCCGGCAATTCGCGTGCCGTTCTGAAGGTTCAAAACGATCTCGCCGTTTTCGCGCGTGGCGTTCGCGAGCGTCGCGCCAAAGTGGAACGTCACCCCTCGCCGGCGATGAACATCGCACAGGAACTGACTGAGCAGCACAGGCGCACATCTCCCCATGGCCAATGGCGCAGCTTCGATCACGGTGACTTGCGCGCTGAGATCAGCCGCACTCGACGCGAGTTCGAGCCCGATCACGCCCGCGCCGACCAGCAGAATGCGCCTGCCGGGGCGCAATTCGCTCGCGAGCTTGCGCGCGTCGTCGAGTGTGCGCAGCGTATGCACGTTCTCGCCTAAAGCATCGAGTAGCGGCAACCGGCGCGCCTGCGCACCGGTCGCGAGCAGCAGCTTGTCATATGCGATCGATGTGCCGTTCGCCAGTGTCAGCTTGCGCGTTTGACGATCGAGCGCGCTGACAGCCACGCCGATCTGCAATTCGATATCGTGCTGGGCGTAGAAATCATCCGCATGCACGGCACAGCGTGTTTGCTCGGGACACAACAGCACGTCCTTCGAAAGCGGCGGACGCTCGTAAGGCGGATGCGCTTCGTCACCCACCAGCAAGACACGCCCCTCGAAACCTTGCCGGCGCAGTTCGGCGGCTGCATTTGCGCCAGCCTGCCCTGCGCCGACGATCACATAAACGGGACGATTCATGAATCCCTTCTCGCGAATCAAAGATGAAGACCACCCGCGACGTGACGAATGCCGCGAATGCCGAGACCGGCATCAGCATTAATCATCACGCCGCTCAGTACGCGGTTGTTCGCGCGCGAAGCCAGCATCACGTAAGGGCCGGTGAAATCGGCGGGCTCGGGGAAGAACTGCAGCGGCAGGATGCTGGCGATCGCCTCGGGAGAGCGCGAATCCATGATGCGTTTGTCCTCCTGGCCGAGTGCGGTCGGACCGCGCAAATCGCTCGCCATCCCGCACGGGCCGACGCCGTTGACGCGCACCTTCGGCGCGAGTTCGTAAGCAAGCTCGCGGATCAGGCCGACGGCCGCATGCTTGCTGGCGGTGTAGAGCGGGCCGCCGCCGCCCGGATAGAACGACGAATTCGACAGCGTGAAGATCATGCTGCCTTCGCTTGCGATCAACGCGGGCGCCGAGGCCTTCGCGCCGAGCAGATAACCCTTCACGTTGATCGCGAACAGTTCGTCGAATCCGTGGTCCAGTTGTTCGGGGCTCAGATCGAGCAGGCCCGACGCATGATCCCAGATCGCCGCGTTGCCGATGAACGTGTCGAGTGAGCCGAACCGCTCCAGCGTGGCCGCGACGGCGCGCGCATTGTCCTCGTGCGAGCGGACGTCGCCCTGCACGGCCACGACCTGCTCGCCAAAGCGCTCGTGAAGCGCGGCCACTTTTTCCGCCGACCGCTCCAGCACGCCAACCCGGCAACCTTCACCCAGAAACCGTTCGACAAGCGCCAGCCCAAGTCCCGAGCCGCCGCCTGTAATCAGCGCGACCTGGTCGCGCAGCCAACCGCTACCCTCGATCTTCGCCGCGCTCATGCAACCTCCGGCATGTCGACGTAGATCTTCCCCTCGACCACAGCGATCGGAAACGTTCTGAGCGGTTCGGTCGCGGGCTGGCACAGCGCCGCGCCCGTCTTCAGGCAAAAGCGCGCCGCATGCAGTGGACATTCGACAGTGCCGTCGTCTTCCACGTATCCGTCGGACATCGAAGCATTGCCATGACTGCAACGGTCGGCGAGCGCATAGACCTCGCCATTCGAACGGAACACCGCGACGGCCTCGCCGGGGGCGTCCACCTTGATAGCCTCGCCGTCGGATAAGGCGGTGTCTTCACAAACAAGAATGCGTGCCATGATATTCGCTTCAGAAAAGTACGCTGAGGTTATGAGAGTTCAGGGTCGCCTGATCGAGCGTGATCTCGCGGCGGCAAATCTGCCAGGCCGCGGACGTATCCGCGCGGCGCACGCGGTCCAAGCGTTTGCCGGCGTAGATCGATTCGTCGCGCTCCTTCTGCGAGCGATACAACAGGTAGTTGAGCCGCACATCGAATTCGCCGGGATCCTGGGTGGCCGTCACCACGACGTTGCTCACCAGGTGTCGCGTTCGCGAAGGCGGCTCTTCCGCCCAGGCCATGCCCGTTTCGAGGCGCGCGATGCGGCGTTCCAGCTGGGCATAGTTATCGTTGAAGATCCAGGTGGTCGGCGGCTGGACGCTACGGCGGCGATCGCGCGTCTGTGCATTGACGGTCGTGCGCATCGAGTAATGCACGTCCTGCGACATCAGCGCGAGCCAGTCGCGAAAGCGCCAGTCATCGAGCAGTTCGGCCTCGTGATAGAGAAACTGTTCGATCTCGTGATGCAAAGCCAGCGGCACGGTCGCCGGACGGTTCAGCGTGGTTTCAGTCATGTTCGAGCACCTCCTGTTCATAGGCGCGCGTGCGCTCCAGTACTTCGTCCCAGCTATCGCAGGCGAGCAGATCGGCCCAACGGCGATACATGCCGCGCGCGGCCGTCTCCGAGAAGATGTAGTTGGTCATGCCCGGAATGCCGTCCTCGCGGACCTTCTCGTTGCCAAGTCCCATTTCGACGACGAGCTTCGTCTGCCGCGCGCGCTTGCCGCGCAGCACTTTCTGGATCTCCACCCAGTTCTCCGAGTCGTCCTGCTCCAGAAAACCCGCCGGTCCGAATGCGCGTGTCGCGCTGCGTTCGAAGGCCTGTTTGACTTCGTCGGAGGCATCCTTGTCCGCAATGCAGAAGGCCCACACCTCGACCTGGTTCGGGCCGCGTGGGTGCCATACGCGCAACGTGGCGGTGCCGTTCAACCACGACATCGTCGGGAACATATTGTTGTGGCCGGCGAGCCGCAGTGCGCGCACCTTGCCGAGACGCGCCTCGACTTCGGAATACGTATCGCGAAAGTATTGCGACACGACGCCGTCCACCCACACGTTCGCGTCCGGATTCTCTGTGAAGAAAAAGCCGCTGCCGTGGCCGGCCTGGCCGTATTGCAGCGCATCTTTCGCGGTCTCCCACACCGGGCGCGCGGTCTGTCCCGCGCCGAGCGCCTTGTCGTCCTCGCCTGCCTTCGCGCCCAGTACCTGCACGGCCGACGCATGCGAATACAGCGCGTGATACTGATCGCTCGCGAACTGTTCTGCCGGAAACTTCCAGTTGCAGTCGATCACCCACTTATGTACGCCGCCGATGATTTCGGTGCCGCCGGGACGGCGGTCTAGCACGCCGTCCAGATACCACGCGATATCGCCCATGTACGCCTTGAGGTCGGGCGCGCTCGCGTCCCAGTTACCGAATATGAGGCCCTTGTATTCGGCGACGCGCGTCACTTCCTGCAAGCCGAGCTTCTCCTTGCACAGGCCATGCGGGTACGCGCGCTGCTCCAGCGGCACGTCGACGAGCGCGCCGTCGGTCCCATAGGACCAGCCGTGATATGGGCACGTAAACGAGCGGGTATTGCCGCAATCGGCGTAACTCACGCGCATCGAGCGATGCCGGCACTGGTTCAGGAATGCCTTGACGGAGCCGTCTTTCTGGCGGACCACGATGATCGGGTCCTCGCCCATGTAGGTGTTGAAGTAATCGCCGGCTTTCGGAATCTGGCTGACGTGCGCGAGGAACAGCCAGCAGCGGCCGAAGATGCGTTCGAGTTCAAGCTCGTACAGGTCGGGGTCCGAGTAAATCGAGGATGCAACGCGGCCATTGCGGGCATCGACCAGCGCGTCGAAGTCGATCTCTTTCTGAGACATTTGGCGTCTCCTCCAGTGGAGGTTTTTGGGGATGGGCCAAATGATCGACGGCGCCAGTCACGCTGTAAAATATTTTGTTTGTTTGGTTTAAGACATTTGAACGATAACTGGGAGCCCCCTCGCCATGGAACTTCGACACTTGCGCTACTTCATCGCCGTGGCGGAGGAGCTGAGCTTCACACGTGCGGCCGAGCGGCTTCGCACGGCTCAGCCCTCGCTGAGCCAGCAGATTCGCGATCTCGAACAGCAGGTCGGCACGCCGCTGTTCGAGCGCACGCGCCGCAAGGTGGAGTTGACCGAAGCCGGCAAAGTCTTTCTGATCGAAGCGCGTCTGACGCTGGCGCAGGCCGAACGCGCAGTGACGCGGGCGCGTCACATAGGGCGCAAAAGCAGCTCGACTGTCACCATCGGCTTCGTGCCGGCCGCCGAAGTGCGGATTTTCCCGGGCATACTGCCGCGGCTGCGGCTACGCTTTCCCGAACTGAACGTCGATCTGCGCAGCATTCCGACGTCCGAGCAGGAGCAGATGCTGCTCGACAACGAAATCGACGTCGCCTTCATGCGCAAGCCGATTCGCTCGCCCGACATCCTCTCTGAAGTCGTGCTCCGAGAACCTATTCTGGTCGTACTGCCGGTCGCTCATCCGCTCGCGCGATACAAGCGGATCAAGCCGGCGCAGCTGGACGGCGAAGCGTTCATCAGCACGCATCCGCTTTATTCGGGCGATGTGTATGACGTCGTGGACGGCTACTTCAAACAACATGGGCTGCAACCCAAGGTCATTCAGGTGGCGACCAATATCCTGCTCAACCTGAACCTGATCGGCATGGGACTCGGTTACGGACTGCTGCCCGCCTATACCGCATCGCTGACGAATCCAGCGATCTGCACGAGGCCGCTCGTGGGACCGGTGCCCGAGATCGAACTGTTGATGGCATGGCGCGCCGGCAACCACTCGCCTCAGCTTGATGCGCTGCTGGAGCTGGTGGCGCACCACTCGGACAGTAATCCGGGGGAATCCCGCAACGCCAGCTAAGCTGGCGCAACAGCAAAGCGGGTTTTGTCGCGACGAGATGGCCAGCTCTGGCGCAGAGCGCCCGCGTTGGCGTGGTCTCTCGCCTAGCCGCTCCGCGGTCGTGACGCCAAGCGACAGTCCCCGTCATCAGTAGCGGGAAAGCTGGCTGCCGTTGACCTGCACCCGCTCGCCCGGACGCAGGTCGCCGGGCGTCGGCACGTCGAACGCGCGCGTTGAGCCGTCGCTCAGCTGCACGTCGATCTGGTAGCCGGCTGGCCGACCCATCTGCTGGCCGATCTGGTTGCCCGCGTAGGCTCCACCGAGCGCGCCGATGACGGTCGCTGCGTCGCGACCGTGCCCGCCCCCGATCTGATTACCAAGAACGCCGCCAACCAGCGCGCCGACGACGGTTCCCGCGATACCCGAAGTACCCGTGGCGCTACTCAAGGGCCGGATGCTTGAGATCGTGCCGTACTGCGTGCCGTATTGGTTGCCGTATTGCGAGTTGTACTGCGACCCGTACTGGCCGCCGTTTTGTGTGTCATACGGCTGTTGCGGCGCAGGCTGCGGCGCGTAGGCGGGTTGCTGCACGGTGCCCTGTTGCGCGTAGACGGGCTGGCTATACGCGGGCGCTGCATACTGGGCCTGGTAGCCTTGCTGCGAGCCGTACGGCGCGTAGCCCGGGGCAACGCACGCCGACAACGAAAGACTTGCTGCAACGACAAGCGCAGAGTTCAGGGCGAACTTGGTAGAGAGCATGGGCATCAAGGTATGGTTGGCATTTCTGCCGCGCCGGGCACGGCGAGCATAAAGAGGAAGGCGGTTGCGCGGCAGTATAAGGAAAGCCCGCCCAAACGTCCGCTGCGCGACGGTAACAACGTGTAAAGTCCGTTGCCGGGTGAATGGCGACGGGGCGCCGGCATATCCGGATCGCGACGGCATTGCGAACACTCTGGCGGTTGTTGGAACGCGCTTGTGATGTGATCGACGACTCCCGCTATCCCCCAGCCTGACAGGACGTCTGCTGGTGCCGCACTAGGCACCAGGAGTGCGCTGCACGTTAGCATTCGCTACAGAGCGCCTTGCTGAAGCGCGCATCGAGCCTTCCGCTATCACAATGCCCTGACGCCGGCAGATTTCTCGCGCCCCTGAGACGCCGATGCTCAACCGGTCTATCTGGGTCGGCTCTGCCTTGAGACGTCGTAGGTTGCGCGAGTTCGAGACCGCCCGCGATTCCATTGATCGACAGCATTGCCGTTGCGCGATCGCTTTATCGGCATGCGCTGACCGCCTCCGGCGAAGCGACGAAATGCCCGGGCGTCACGCCGACCGCGCGCCGGAAATGTCGACCAAGGTGACTCTGATCGAAAAACCCGACCTCGGTCGCGACCTCAGACGGCGGGACGCCGTCGCGCAATAGCCGCTTGGCGTGCTGGATCCGCACCAAACACACATAACGATGCGGCGAGATTCCAACTTCTTTGCGGAACAGCGTCGCAAAACGCGACACACTCAAGCCCGCCGTCGCCGCGAGCGTCGCAAGACTGACCGGCTGCGCGAACGAGCTGTCGATAAAGGCCACGGCCCGCCTGATCGCACGCGACATCACCACGGTCGTGCCGCTGGCGGTGTAGTCGAAGATTCCAGTCATGTCGTATTCCTTCGGGCCACAAAATCATGCGCGCCGCTCGGACGACACCGATTCGGCAAGGCCGATGCCGTCATCGCGCAGCGCGAGTTTCCATCAGACGCGCAGCGTGACAGACTGCGCGAGCCCACCAGCCGCAGTAGCGCCGTCCGGCGGTCCGTTCTGGTATTGCTCCAGTTCCGCTTCGCTGCGATGGCACAGCACCTGAGCGCCGCTCGCGAGCGTGCGCGCGGCCGGCGGCGTGCGGTTGCAGACCCCATCGATGCGCAGCGGGCAGCGCGCGAGAAACGTGCATAGCTGCGGCTCATCGGCCGGCTCGCCGATCGGCGGCAGCGTCTGATGACAGCGCTCGCCCGCTTCTTCGAGCCAGCCGGCGCGAAGCTCCGGCGCGGACGACACTAGCAGATGCGAATACGGGTGGTACGGCGGCGCCGACAACGCGTCGCGGTTACCCGCCTCGACGCGGTGCCCCGCGTACAGCACGACGATGTCGTCGCTGATCGCGCGCACCTTGGCGATGTCGTGCGTGATGAACAGATACGACACGCCGAGCTTTTTCTGCAGATCGCGCAGCAGTTCGAGAATGGCTGCGCCGACCACCGTATCGAGCGCGGAGGTGACTTCGTCGCAAAGGATCAGCTTGGGTTCGGCGGCCAGCGCCCGCGCGAGATTCACGCGCTGTTTTTGCCCGCCCGACAACTCCCCGGTGCGACGCTGCGCCAGTTCGGCTGGCAGGCGAACCAGGCCAAGCAGTTCGGCGACGCGGCGCCGCGCGGCCTCGCCCTTCATGCCGTGATAGAACTTCAACGGGCGCGCCAGCGTGCGCTCGACGGTATGCGTCGGGTTGAGCGCGGTGTCGGCGTTCTGGAACACGATCTGGATACAGCGAAACTGTTCGCGGCTGCGACGGTTCAGGTTGGCGGCAAGCGGCTCACCATCGAGCAGCAGCTTGCCGCGCGCCATCGGCACGAGCCCCGCGATCACCTTCGCGAGCGTCGTCTTGCCCGAACCCGACTCGCCGATCACGCCCACCGTCTGGCCACGGCCGATTGCGAGGTCGACGTCGCGCAGAATGAGCTTGTGCGGCCAGCCGTGCGCGTCGGTGCCGCCGTAGCCGGCCGTCAGCCCGCGCAGTTCGAGCAGCGGCGCCGCGTTGCGTTGCGACGCGTCCAGCGCGGCAGCAGCGGGTGCAACGGGCGTCACCGCGGCAATCAGGCTCTGCGTATATGGATGGGCCGGCGCATGCAGAATCTGCTCGGTGCGGCCCGTTTCGCGAACCTCACCGTTGCTGAGCACGACGATCCGATCGGCCATCTGCGCGACCACCGCCAGATCGTGCGACACATAGACGGCGGTCATTCCGCATTGCCGGATCACGCCGCGAAACGCTTGCAGCACGTCGATCTGCGTCGTGACGTCGAGCGCCGTGGTCGGCTCGTCGAGGATCACGAGGGCGGGGTCGGTGATCAGCGCCATCGCCGCCATCAGCCGCTGCAACTGGCCGCCCGACACCTGGTGCGGGTAACGCTGGCCGATCGTCCGCGGGTCCGGCAGCGCGAGCGCGCGGAACAGTTCGACCGCTTTGGCCTGCGCAGCGCGCTTGCTGAGCGTGCCGTGAATCAGCGCGCTTTCGATCACCTGGTCCATGATCGAGCGCGCCGGGTTGAACGCGGCCGCCGCGCTTTGCGCGATATAGGCAACCTTGCGGCCACGCAATCCCTCGAGCTGTTTCGGCGAGAGTCCGAGCACGTCGGTGTCGCCGACCCGGATCGAGCCGCCCGCGATGCGGCAGCCGCTGCGAGCATGGCCCATCAGCGACAGCGCGATCGTGGTCTTGCCCGAGCCCGATTCGCCGATCAAGGCGAGCACCTCGCCGCGCGCAATCTCGAAGTCGATGTCGTGCACGATCGTCGTATCAGGCTCGCCGGGGCGGCTTCCCACCACGCGCAGGCCCCGCACTTCGACCAGATTGGACGACGGTGACGACGCGGTCTGCGAGGCGGCCGTAAAGTCCGCGTGAGCACGTCTGAACAGGTGTCCCTTCATCAATGACCTCCATCGGCATCGGGCATGTTCTTGCGGCGCCCACGATGCGGCAGTCCGTCGATCAGCAGGTTCACGCCGACCGTCAGCACCGCGATTGCGATCGCGGGCAGGATCACCACGGGCACGCCTTCACCGAGACCGGCGATGTTCTCGCGCACCAGCGAACCGAGATCGGCATACGGCGGCTGCACGCCCAGGCCGAGAAAGCTCAGGCTGCTCAGCAGCAGCACGACGAACGTGAAACGCAGCCCGGTGTCGGCGAGCATCGGGTGGATCATGTTCGGCAGCATCTCGAAACACGCGATGTAAAGCGCGCTTTCTCCGCGCGCCCGGGCGACCTGCACATATTCGAGCGTGCCGATATTGACCGCCAGCGAGCGGGCGATCCGGTACGAGCCCGGCATGTAGCTGATGGCCGCTGTCGCGATCAGCAACGGCAGCGACGAGCCGAACGCGGCGACGATCATCAGCGCGAACATCTTCGACGGAATCGAGGTGACCGCATCGAGCAGCCGGCTCATGGTTTCGTCGATATGGCGGCCGGCGACGGCCGCGAGCAAGCCCAGCATCGTCCCGGTGAGCGCCGCGAGCAGCGCCGCGGCGAGCGCCAGCACGACCGTCAGCCGCATGCCGTAGATGATGCGGGTCAGCATGTCGCGGCCCAGGTAGTCGGAGCCGAGCGGCAGCTTCGCGCTGAAGCCAGCGAAGACGTCGGGCGTGATGATCGCGCCCACCGCGTGCGGCGCGATCCACGGCGCGAACGCCGCGACGAACAGCGCGCAACTCACCATCGCGAGACCGATCCAGCCGCCGGTCGACAGATTCATGCGCTGCGCGACGCTGCGACGGCGCACCGGCCGCGGCGCCGGAGCGCCGCCGCCACGCCAGGACCGTGGTGGCTCCGCGCCCTGCGGCAGCATGCTGCTGCGCTGCACCGGCTCGAGCGCGCCGAGTTGGTGAGACGAATCGGAAGAAGGTCGAAGAGTCGTCATGTCCGCAGCCTCGGGTTCGAGATGATGGCGCACAGGTCGGCTAGCAGCACGAGCATCAGATAGCCGAGGCAGAACAGCAGCGTGCAGGCCTGCACGAGCGGGAAGTCGCGGTTGCTCACCGCGTCGACCATCAGGCTCGCGAGGCCCGGATAGTTGAAGATGGTCTCGACGACGATCACGCCGCCAAGCAGATAAGACAGGCTCAGCGCGATCGCGTTGGCAATCGGGCCGATCGCATTCGGCAGTGCGTGGCGCAGTACCACGCGCGCGGGGCTCGCGCCCTTCAGCATCGCCATTTCCACGTACGACGAACTGAGCTGCTCGATCACCGCGGCGCGGGTCATGCGGGCCATCTGCGCAATCACGACTGCGCAGAGGGTTACGACCGGCATTGCATACGCGCGCAGAAAGTCGTGCAGGCTCTCAATGTCGCCGCTGTACGACAGCGCGGACAGCCAGTGCAGCTTGACGGCCAGCACCAGCACCGCGAGCGTCGCGATCAGGAACTCGGGCGTGGCGACCAGCGACAGCGTACCGAGGCTCACGATGCGGTCGATCAGCGAGTCGCGCTTGACCGCCGCCAGGATGCCCGCCGACACCGCGATCGGCACCGACACCGCGGTGGTGATCGCCGCGAGGGTCAGCGACTTCGGCAAGCGCCCTTCGATCAGCTCGGAGACCGGCAGATTATTCGATAGCGACACGCCGAAGTTCGCGTGCAGCAGACCGACGAGCCAATGGAAGTACCGCAGGTAAGCCGGCTGGTCGAGACCGAACTGCTGGCGCAGCGCCGCGACCGTTTCGGCCGTCGCCGACTGGCCGAGTGCGGCCTGCGCGGCATCGCCGGGCAACAGATTGGTGATCACGAAGATGATGATCGAGACGATCACCAGCGTCAGCGCAGTGACGGCGATGCGCCGGCCGATCAACTGGGCGATATTCCCGTTCATAGGCATGACCTCCTCGGTTGAGGCTTTGGGGCACGCGCGGGGGCGACGCCCGGCGCGTGCGCGCGCTTGCGCGTATTACGCGTTCCACCACACGTACTCGGCGAAGCTGAAGCCCATCATCGCGCCGGTAGGTATGGGTTGAAGCCCTTGCAGGCGCTTATCGTTCGCATCGAGCAGGCTCAGGAAGGTCGGAATGCCGATGCTGCCCTGCTCCGCTACCAGCACCTGCATGTCGCCGTACATCTGCTTGCGCTTCGCATCGTCGGTTTCCGAGCGCGCGGCGACCAGCAGCTGGTCGAACTTCGGGTTGTTCCAGCCCGACTCGTTCCACGGCGCGTCCGACTTGAAGAACTGCGTGAACAGCACGTCGGCGCTCGAGCGGGGATTGACGCTGCCGAACCCGAGCGGATGCTTCATCCAGTGGTTCGACCAGTAACCGTCGGCCGGCACGCGGTTGATGTTCAGGTTCACGCCGATCTTCGCGGCGGACTGCTGCAGCAGCACGCCCATTTCGATCGAGCCGTTCGCGTCGGTCGTCGCATAGATCGGCGGCAACGCCGTCCCGATCGCTCCGGCTTTCTGGAAGTAGAACTTCGCCTTGTCCGGATCGTGCGGCCGCTGCGGCAGCGACGCATTGAAGTAACGGTGGCTGGGCGGAATCGGCTGATCGTTGCCGACCACCGCATAGCCGCGGAACACCGCCGTGCGGACCTGGTCACGATCGAACAGATACTTCATGCCCTGCACGAAATCGGGGTTGCCGGTCAGCGGATTGTCGCGTCGCATGATCAGATCGGTATAGAGACCCGACTTGGTCTCGCGCACCTCATAGCCCGGCGTCGCGGCAATGCGCTGCGTCGAGCGCGGATCGACCGCGTTGATCAGGTGGACATCGCCGGACAGCAGCGCATTGATGCGCGCCGCGTCGTCGCCGATACCGATCAGCTCGATCTGGTCGAGGTAGGGGCCGCCGCCCGTCTTCCAGAAGTTGTCATTGCGCACGCCGACTGTCGAGACGCCGGGCTTGAACGTCTTCACCTTGTACGGGCCGGTACCGACGGCCGTCGTGAAGTCCGTCGTGCCGTCCTTGATGATCACGAATTGCGGCGTGGCGAGAATCACCGGCAAGTCCGCGTTGGGCGACGCGAGCGTCAGTGTGACTTCGTTGGGGCCGGTCTGCTTCGCTTCCACGAACTGATCGGCCAGCGTCTTCACCTTCGAAGCAGTGGCCGGATTCTTGTGACGCATCAGCGAGTAGACGACATCGGCGGGCGCAAGCGGCTTGCCATCGTGGAAGGTCGCGCTCTTGCGCAGCTTGATCACCCACACCTTCGCATCGCTCGTGTCCACCGCTTCGGCGAGATTCATCCGCGGCGTCAGCGAACTGTCGAGTTGCGTCAGGCCGCTGTAAAACATGAAGAAGCGGATGTAGTCGGCGCCTGCCGATCCCTTGGCCGGGTCGAGCGTATCCGCGGTCGACGATGAGTCGTAGGCGACCCGGATCTTGCCGCCTTTCTTCGGCGCAGTCGCCGCAAGCGCGGGGCGAGCGCCCGCCAGCAAGCCTCCCGCGCCGGTGGCGAGCATGCCGCCGGCAGCCAGCAAACGCATCATGTCGCGGCGGCTGAAACCGCCCGTTTTGATTTCGTCGTCGTACATGGGAACTGCTCCTTACTGGTGATTGAACGCGGGATATCCAGCATTGGTGTTCGACGGCGCTCCGCGTGCTGGTCGCGGCGCGGCGGCACTGCATGAATCGATTTAAGCACTGCCAAAAATGGCTTTGATCGCGTATCGCTGGATTCGACCATTCGAAAACATGGTTTTGAGTGGTCCAAACAGCATGATTTGCCGCCCCTGGCATTGACCCTGACGCGCGAGCCCGGCGCCGTGTGCGATCTTCGAAGCGAGGCGTCGGTGCATGCACATCATCGTAGCGGCGAGCGCACCGCGGATTGCACCGACAAAATTGGCCATTTCAGCACACCGCACGCAATCTGCACGACCGAACCACACATTTCGCGTGGCATGCCCGGCATGGGCGCAGCGGCGCCTCGCCGGGCGCGGCACGCACCACGATGAGAAGTTCGTACTAGTCAACGCGCAAGCAACGTGCAACAGTCGCGGCACGGCCGACAAATCACGGAGCACCCCGTGCCCGATTCAACCAAGCACGCACTTTTCACCTACCGACGCCTGAGCGCCAACGACCTGCCCGCCGCACAACGCCTGTCCGCCGCGATCGGCTGGCCGCACCGCCGTGAAGACTGGGGGTTCTCCGCGCACACGGGAATCGGTTTCGTCGCCGAGACGGCAGGCGCATTGGTCGGCACCGTGGTGTGCTGGAAGTTCGGCGCGGATCAGGCGACGCTCGGGATGCTGCTCGTCGCGCCGGAGCATCGCGGCCTGGGTATCGGCCGCACGCTGCTCGCTTGCGCGCTCGACGAGATCGGCAAGCGCGACATCACGCTCTATGCGACCGACGCTGCCCAGCCCATGTGTGAGGCGCTCGGCTTCGAGGCCTGCGGCGCACTCGACCAGATGCAGGGCGCGGCGTTCCGTCCGCCGCTCGTCGCGCTGGCCGCCAACGAGCGGCTGCGCCCGCTCGGCGCGAGCGACGCCGTGCAACTCGTCGAGCTCGCATCGCGCGCGAGCGGTCTCGACCGCAGCCACGTGCTGCCACCGCTGCTCGATCTGGCCGACGGTATCGCGCTCGATCGCGACGGCGAACTCCTCGGCTTCTCGTTGTTCCGCCGCTTCGGACGCGGTTTCCTGATCGGCCCCGTGGTCGCCGTCGCGAGCCCGGACGCCGTGCACGCCAAAGCGCTGATCCGTCATTGGCTCGCCCTGAACGAAGGCGCGCTGGTGCGCATCGACGTGCCGCACGGGCAAGGCCTGCGAACGTGGCTAACCGGCCTCGGCCTCGCACCCACGGAGACGGTCGTCAGGATGCGGCGGATCGCATCCGCGCAAACCCGTTCCGAGCCGACGCGCGCCGACGGCTCGCTGCATCAGTACGCGGTGATCGCGCAGTCGTTGACCTGACGCGGCCACGAACGCTCGGGCTGAACTCCCGTTCGCGCCGCTATTAAGCACGCGCGGCAGAAAATGCTGTCTGTGGGGTAGAAAACGCTGCGCCTGCGCTCTTTGAGCATTTTTTTGGCGGAACGGCTCGCATGCGGCTCTCGCTACTATCAAGGGGTGACGCTCACCTGATCGCAACCTGCGGGAAATACCACCATGTCAAGAACATCGCTCATCGACGCCGACCGCAAGCATCTGATTCACCCGGTCATCAACTACCGCGCGCACGAAGCGCGGGGCACCACCGTACTCGAATCCGGACACGGCGCGTATCTGCGCGACATCGACGGCAACGAACTGCTCGACGCGTTCGCGGGCCTGTGGTGCGTGAACGTCGGCTACGGCCAGCAGAGCATCGTCGAAGCGGCGACGCGGCAGATGACGAAGCTCCCCTACGCGACCACCTACTTCCACTTCTCGTCGGAACCTGCCATCGAACTGGCCGAAAAGCTGGTTGCGCTCTCCCCCGCTTCGCTGCAGCACGTCTACTTCACGCTCGGCGGCTCCGATGCGATCGACTCAGCGGTACGCTTCATCACGCATTACTTCAACGCGACGGGGCGTCCGGCGAAAAAGCAGATGATCGCGCTCGAACGCGGTTATCACGGATCGTCGAGCGTCGGCGCGGGGCTCACCGCGCTGCCCGCGTTTCACCGCAACTTCGATCTGCCGCTGCCGCACCAGCACCACCTGCCGTCGCCCTATGCATACCGTCAGCCGCACGGCGACAACGCGCAGGCGCTGATCGCCGCGTCGGTCGCCG
This sequence comes from Paraburkholderia sp. BR13444, assembly GCF_040948755.1. Classification (NCBI taxonomy): domain Bacteria; kingdom Pseudomonadati; phylum Pseudomonadota; class Betaproteobacteria; order Burkholderiales; family Burkholderiaceae; genus Paraburkholderia; species Paraburkholderia sp. BR13444. The sequence continues at coordinate 367,243 of NZ_JBFPKM010000006.1, forward strand.
CGCTCGAAGCGAAGGTGGCCGCACTCGGCGCGGAGAATGTCGCCGCGTTCTTCTGCGAGCCGATCCAGGGGTCGGGCGGCGTGATCGTGCCGCCGGTCGGCTGGCTGAAGGCGATGCGCGACGCGTGCCGCCGTCTCGACATCCTGTTCGTCGCCGACGAAGTCATCACGGGCTTCGGTCGTACCGGTCCGCTGTTCGCATGCGAGGCGGAACAGGTCGAGCCGGATCTGATGACGGTGGCAAAGGGGTTGACCTCGGGCTATGCGCCGATGGGCGCGGTGCTGATGTCCGACGAAATCTACCAGGGCATCGCGGGAGATGCGCGCGATACCGCGGTGGTCGGTCACGGCCAGACCTACTCCGCGCATCCGGTCAGCGCCGCGATCGGCCTCGAAGTGCTGCGTCTCTATCAGGAGGGTGGTCTGCTCGCTAACGGTATTGCGCAGGCGCCGCGTTTTGCCGCCGGACTCGACGCGCTGCTCGATCATCCGTTGGTCGGCGACTCGCGTCATCGAGGCCTGCTCGGCGCGCTCGAACTCGTCGCCGACAAGGATTCGCGCGCACGCTTCGATGCGTCGCTGAAACTGCCGGACCGAATCGCCGAAGCGGCCTACCGCAACCGGCTCGTGTTCCGCGCATTCGGCGACAGCATCCTCGGTTTCGCGCCCGCGCTTTGCTTCGGCGAGGCGGAATTCGACCAGCTGTTCGGCCGTTTGCGGCGCACGCTCGACGAAGTGCTCGACCATGCGGAGGTGCGTGCCGCGTTGCGCGGCGCAAGCCGCGCAGCCGCCTGAGCGCGTGATAACATCGGCCTGCGCGTCGCTTGACTCTGGCGTTGCGCCATGCAGCGAAAAGCAGAACCTTCGACGGGCAGACCGATACATGACGACAAGCGGCGACACGAAGCTGGACCGGATCGACCTGCGTATTCTTTCGCAACTGCAGAAAAAAGGCCGCATCACGAACGTCGAGCTTGCTGACGCCGTGGGGCTCTCGCCGAGCCCCTGTCTGATCCGCGTGAAACGGCTCGAAAAGGCCGGCTATATCGTCGGCTACGGCGCACACATCCAGCTGCAGAAACTCGGCGACGTGCAGATCGTGTTCACCGAGGTCACACTTGCCGACCATCGCCGCGAGGACTTCGCCAAGTTCGAGGCGGCGATCCGCCCCGTGGAGGAGATCATCGAATGCCATCTGGCGAGCGGCGGATACGATTATCTGCTGAAGTTCGTCACGCGCAGCGTCAATCACTATCAGAGTGTGATCGAAGGACTGTTGGAGCGCGACATCGGCATCGAGAAGTATTTCAGCTACGTGATCATCAAGACGCCATTCGTGAAATCCGAATACCCGCTGGAAACACTGTTCTCGCAACGGCATCAATGAAGCGGTCGCGGGCCCGGTAAGCCTTCAGGTCGCAATCAGCCGTTGGTGCTCAGCCACTCCCCCGGCGTTCTGCCAAGCACGCGCTTGAAATGCCGGCATAGATGGCTCTGATCGAAGAAGCCCACCTCGGCCGCCACGATCGACGGCGGCATGCCTCGCCGCAGCAGGCGTTGCGCATGCCGTACCCGCACCAGCCTCACGTATTGCTGCGGCGACACGCCAATCTCCGCGCTGAAGCGCACTGCAAACCTCGAAATGCTCAGCTCCGCGACGGCGGCCAGTTCGGACAGGCTGATCGGCTCGGCGAAACATGCATCGATGAAGTTGACCGCGCGCTCGACGGCGCGGCTCACTCGATCCGGCACACGTCGCGCATGACGGTTCGCGCCCGCGAGATCGGGCGCGGATGATGACGACGAGGTTCGGCTCGGGCTCAGCATCGACGCTCCGCTCACGCAACGCGCGAAGTGACAGGAGCCGCCGGCGAAGCACCCCGGCTGGCCGCGAAGCGGCGGATGTCGAACGGCTCGAGCGGCGTGCTGGTCGCGCCCGTGTCGATCAGTTCGGCCATCGTATCTCCGACGCCCGGGCCCAGCTGGAACCCGGCGCCGCAAAAACCGAACGCATAGAACAGGCCGCTCGTCGTGCCGCTCGCGCCCATGATCGGCCGGTCGTCGGGCATATAGCCTTCGACGCCGCTCCATACCCGGATGATGTTCAGCCTGCGCAGCATCGGCGCGACGCGCTGCAATTGCCTGAACTGCAGCAACGTGCTTTGCGGCAGGACCTTCGCACGGCGTTCGTCGAGATACGCCGGCGCACGCGCGCAACCGCCGATCACGATATTGCCGCGCGCGACCTGGCGGAAGTACACGACCTCCTCGATCTGCGGCGACGACACGCCGACCACCGGCTGGATCGCATACGGCACGGGTTCGGTCACAGCCATTTGCGGGCCGTTGACGGCGATCGGCACCGCTTCGCCAAACTGCTCCGAGAGCAGATTACCCCACGCACCCGCGGTGATCAGCAGCACCGGGGCATGGAAGGTACGGCCGTCGGCGCTCGTCGCGCGAAACTCGGCGCCCTCTTTTTCCACTGTCACGACATCGCAGTTTTCGACGATCTGCGCGCCGAGCCGCGCCGCCGCGCGAGCAAACGCGGGCGCCGCGAGCCGCGGATTCGCGTGCCCGTCCATTTGCGAGTACGAGCCCGCCAGCACCTCGGCACCGAGAAACGGAAACCGTGCGCGCAGCGCGTCGCCGCGCAGCAGATCGAGCTTGAGACCGTAGTGCGCGGCCTCCTTCGCATAGGTTTCGAACTGGTCGGCCTGCTCTTCGCGATAACAGACGCGCACATGGCCGGACATCAAAAACTCGGCGTCGTGCTGGATCAGTTCGGGCAGACGCCCCCAGATTTCGCGCGAACGGTTCGCAAGCGGCAGTTGCGGCAGAAAGCGCCCTTGCCGGCGTACGTTGCCGAAGTTGGTACCGCTCGCCTGCTGACCAACGAGCTGGCGCTCGAGCAGGATCACCGAGCGGCCCCGTTGCCTCAGAAAAAATGCGGCGGAAGCACCCATAAACCCGCCGCCCACGATCAGCACATCGGCCTGTGCGCGGTTCATTCGGTATCCTCCACGGTTGCGATGGCCAGCGGCTTCACGGGTGCCTGCCCGCGAAGCCTGCCAACCTGCTCGAGCGGCACGTGCGCGGCCGCCGCGATCACCTCGGCGCCCGCATGGCCGCAGTAGCGTCCCTGGCAGCGCCCCATGCCGACGCGGCTGAACGCTTTGGCGCGGTTCGCTTCCTGCGCGCCTTCGTCGCGCACCACGCGGCGCAGTTCGCCCGCGGTGATGCCTTCGCACCGGCAAACGATCGTATCGTCGGACAGCCGGGCCGCCTGCCCGGCAGGCCACGCAAACGCTTCAGCGAGACCGAGCCGGAAGCGCTCCATTTTGCGCTGTTCGCTCGTCAACGTGGCGAGCGTCGCGGCCGGCACCGCACGCCCGAGATCGCTCAACGCAGCGTAGGCCGCGAGCCGTCCGGCGATCTCCGCGCCATCCGCGCCGAGCACGCGCGCACCGTCACCGGCGATATAGACGCCCTTTTCGGTCGCGCGGCCGAGTTCATCGATTTGCGGCACCCATTGCCGCGTCGGCGCATCGAAACGGAACGCGCAGCGCGCGAGGTCGGCCAGCTGAGTTTCCGGGCGCAGGTGATAGCCGAGACCCACCGCGTCGCAATCGATCTGCGCGACCTTGCCGCGCGCATCGCGAAAGCGGACGCCAAGCACGCCGTCGTCCGGCGTGCCGAGAATTTCGAGCGGCTCGACGCCGTTTTCGACCCGCACGCCCGAGCGCTTCAACGCCGCCACGAGCGCGCGGCCCTTGCGCAGAACGTCGACGCGCGCCAGCAATTTGGGCAGCGCACGCAGCCGCGCACCGGTCGTCGACGTGTCGAGTACTGCCGCTACCTTGGCGCCCGCCTGCACATACTGGTTCGCGACCAGATACAGCAGTGGGCCGGTCCCGATGAATACGACCTGGCGGCCAATCGCGCAGGCCTGCGACTTCAGTGCGATCTGCGCGGCGCCGAGGCTGTAGGTCCCGGCGAAGTGCCAGCCTTTGACCGGCATCAGCCGGTCGGTCGCGCCGGGGCACAGGATCAGCGCGTCGTAGCCTAGCGCGCTCGCGTGTCCTTCATGCACGATATGCAGCTTGCCTTGCGCCACGTTCCACGCGAGCGTCTGAGGACGGTAATCGATCTGCGGGCGCAGTCGCTCGAAGCTGCGATGCAGGTCCCCCGCGCGCGCGGCTTCGGTGCCGTACAGCTTCGCGTACGGCCGCGTGAAGCCGTCGGGCTGGCGCCGGTAGATCTGCCCGCCATCGCGCCGTCCTTCATCGACGACGATCGGGCGGATGCCGGCCGCCAGCAATGTTTCCGCGCAGCGCACCCCTGCGGGTCCTGCGCCGACGATTACGATGCGAGGTTCGCCCATTGGCCCTCCGGTTGCGTCGTGACGACGCGCATGCCTGCTTCGACCACGGTGGTGCAGGCGCGCAGCCTCTCGCCGTCCGCGGTCCATACCCAGCAATCCTGGCACGCGCCCATCAGGCAAAAGCCGGCGCGCTTTTCAGCACCGAATTCGGACTGCCGCACATGCCGCACCGAGCACAGCATCGCGGTGAGCAACGTGTCGCCGGCCAGCGCTTCGACGGTCTCACCGTCGATCGTCAGCTCGATTTTGGCTCGAGCCGTCTCGCCCAAGCGTACGAATCTGCCGTTCATGCCGCGGCTCCCGCCATGCCGTCCGGCGACACGTGAGCGTCGCTGCGATTGCTCAGCACGTGGCGCAGGAATTCGCGGGTACGCGCCTCGCGCGGCGAACCCAGCACCTGCTGCGCGGTGCCCTCCTCGATGATGAGTCCCGCGTGCAGAAAGCACACCCTGTCTGCCACCTCACGCGCAAAGCCCATTTCATGCGTGACGACCAGCATCGTCATGCCTTCGCGCGCAAGGGTGCGCATCACGCCCAGTACTTCGCCGACCAGTTCGGGATCGAGCGCCGAGGTCGGCTCGTCGAACAGGATCGCCTTCGGCTTCATCGCGAGCGAACGGGCAATCGCCACCCGTTGCTGCTGCCCTCCCGAAAGCTGATGAGGATAGGCGTGCAGCTTGTGGCCGAGCCCGACCTTGTCGAGCAGTTCGGACGCTTCGCGTTGCGCTTGCGCACGCGCAAGGCGTTTGACGTGCACGGGCCCTTCCATCACGTTCTCGAGCGCGGTGCGGTGCGGAAACAGATTGAAGCGCTGAAACACCATGCCGACCTGGGTGCGCAACTGGTTGATGTTGCGCGCGCGCTGCTCGACGCGCTCGCCGAGCAGGCGGATTTCGCCTTCGTCGTAGGACTCCAGCGCGTTAATGCAGCGCAGCAGGGTTGATTTTCCCGAGCCCGACGCACCGATCAGGCAGACCACTTCGCCCTGGTTCACGTTGAGCGAAATGCCCTTGAGAACAGGTACGGAGCCAAAACTCTTGTGCACATTCGTGATTTCGATCATCGCATCCTCACTTCGCACTTACCTGGCCCTGTGCCGACCGAATCGTCGTTCCAGATTGCGGGTCATGCTCATCAGCGGCAGGCTCATCGCCAGGTAGCCGAGCGCGACGAGTGTGTACACCGTCAGATTCTGAAACGTCGACGACGCGATCAACTGGCCTTCGCGAGTCATTTCGGCGACCGTGATCGTCGATGCAAGCGATGAGTCCTTCAGCATCATCACGAGCGTGTTGCTGTACGGTGGCAGCGCGACCTTGATCGCCTGCGGCAGGATCACCCGTACCATCGTCTTCACGCGACCCATGCCGATCGACTGCGCGGCTTCGTACTGGCCCGGATCGACCGCCTCGATACCCGCTCGGAAGATCTCCGCGACGTAAGTCGAGTAACCGAAACCCAGCCCGATGATGCTGGCCTGCAACGCCGACACCTGGATGTGGATATCCGGCAGCACGAAGTAGATGTAGAACAGCAGCACGATCATCGGCAGACCGCGCACGACGTTGATCATCGCGCTCACACCGCGTACCACGTGCGGATAGCGCGACATCTTCAACAGCGCCCAGGTCAGGCCGAGCACGGTGCTCAACAGCAGACAACCCAGCGTGATGATGATGCTCATCATCGCGCCTTGCAGCAGAATCGGTACAAAGTCGGCTATATCTTGCCAGCGCATGTCGTGCCTTCCATTGCTGTTTGCATTCGTTCAGTCCGCCGCTCCGCCGGGGGGGCGAACTTCGCAGGGCGGGTCCCGCGTCGTGGCGGGCCCGCCTCTTGTCACGAGAAGCGAATCAGCTCGTGAGGTGCCACTTCTTGAGGATCGTGTCGAGCGTGCCGTCGGCCTTCATCTTCGTCAGCGCGTCGTTGATCTTCGCCATCAGCGCGCTGTTGCCCTTCTTCACCGCGATCGCGATGTCGAACTTTTCCATCGGCACATAGGCATCTTCGACCCGCGTTCCCGCCATCGCGCCCGCCGCCTCCTGGGCCTTCAGGATCGGATAGTCGTTAAAGCCCGCGACGATGCGGCCAAGCGCGACGTCACGCGTCATGTCGGCTGGGCTGTCGTACATCTTCACTTCGGTGAAGATACCGAGCTTCTTCAACTGATCGCCATAGTCGGTGCCGGTCGGCGCACCAACCGTCATGCCCTTCATGTCCTGCACCGAGCGATAGACGGCCTTGTTGCTCTCCTTCACGATGATGCCTTCGCCGAACGCCGTAACCGGCTGCGAGAAATCGACCACTTCGGCGCGCTTCGGCGTCGGCGTCATGCCGGCCACGATGATGTCGATCTTGCCCGATACCACCGACTGGATCAGCGCCGAGAACGGCACCGCGTCGTACGACACGCTAAAGCCCTCGCGCTTGCCGATCTCCTTCACGACGTCCGGCATCAGACCTTCGATCTTCTGGGTCTTCACGTTCATGAACGTAGTCGGCGCGCTCGACGGCGGCGAGCCTGCCGTCAGCGTCGCCCCTTCGGCCGCGTGGGCGGCGTGGGCGGCGCCGAACATCATCGTCATCGCGAGGCCCGCGCCAGCGGCAAAGCGCTGCACGGTGTTGAAACGGACGGCGGAAGCAGGCTGGAACATGAAACGCAACATGGGGATTTCCTTTGGGAATAGTGTTTTTCAATCTGCGCGCTGCCCTGGCATCTGACAGTCGCGATCAGTCGATCCGTTCAATGCAGTACATCCTGCAACCTGTAATACGCGCCGACCAGCGGCAGAAACCACGCGCGTCCGAAGTGTCCTGGAATCGCGGGCCATTCGAGCGTTCGCCACGGATTGCGCGCGGCGGCGCCGAACATCACGTCGGCCATCAGTCGACCCATGTGCACGGACATCTGCACACCGTGGCCGCTGTAGCCCATTGAATAAAACAGTCCTTCATGCTGCCCCGCGCGCGGCAGGCGGTCGGCCGTCATATCGACGAGGCCGCCCCAGCAGTAATCGATGCGCACATCGGCCAGTTGCGGGAAATAGCGGGCGAGCCCGTCACGCAGAATCCGCCCGCTCTTTTCGTCCGAACGCGGGTTCGACATCGCAAAGCGCGCGCGGCCGCCGAACAGCAAACGCTCGTCGGGCGTGGCCCGAAAATAGTTGCCGATGTTCAGCGTCGTCACATACGAGCGGCGCGTCGGCAACAACGCATCGAGGCGGTCCTTGCCGAGCGGCTCGGTCGCGACGATGAAGCTGCCGACCGGTGCGATGCGGCGCCGGAACCATTGCAGCGGACCGACCTGCGACGCGCCCGTGGCGATCAGCACGCGCCCGGCGCGGACCGTGCCGAGCGGACACTGCACGTCGAACGCGTTGCCGCCGAGCGGCTTCAGGTCCGTCACCGGCGCGTTCTCGTAGATCTGCGCGCCGCGGCGTGCCGCCGCCGTGCCAAGACCGACGCCGAATTTGCCCATGTGCATCTGCATGCCGTTGCGCTGCACGAGACCGCCGAAAAAGCTGTCAGACGCGATCTCCTTGCGGATCTGCTCGGGCGGCACCAGTTCGACATCGGGATCGACCTCGCGCCGCAACACCTCGTAGGACTTCGCGAGCGACGCGAAATGCTGCGGCTTCGCCGCGAGCTTGATCTTCCCGGAGTGGCGCAAATCGCAGTCGATTCTCTCTTCCGCAATGATCGATTTCACCGTGTCGACGGCGCCCGCATACGCGCGATAGAACTCCGCCGCGCGCTCGCTGCCGATGCGCGCGGACAACGCGGCGTAGTCCTGCGCTACGCCCGTATTGCAATGGCCGCCGTTACGGCCGGACGCCTGCGCCGCGAGCCGGCCCGCTTCGAACACGACCACCGACTTGCCGCGTTTGGCAAGCTCCAACGCCGCCGACAGTCCGGTGAAGCCGCCGCCGACCACGGCCACGTCCACCCGCTGCGGCAGTGGACTCTGGGCGCCTCCGGTAAACCGTGGCGCGGTGTCGAGCCAGTAGGAGTCGAGCTTCATCGTGATGCATTCCTGTCGGTTGGGTGCGCCGCTCACTGGCGCACGGGAAGCGATATCACCAAAGGGCCGAAGCAGTGGATCAGAGACCGAGCAGCGAAGCCAGTTGCGGAATCCCCGACACTTCGTTGACGCCGTAGTACGGATTCAGCGGCTCGTGATTACGGTTGACGAACGCCTTGTGCTTGATGCCCATGTCGTACGCGGTCATCAGGTCATAGCGGAAGCTCGACGACACGTGCAGCACGTCTTCGGGATTGCAGTCCAGTTGCGAGAACATGTACTCGAAGGCTTTCTGCAGCGGCTTGTACGCCTGCGCCTGCTGCGCGGTGTAGACCTTGTGGAACGGCGCACCGAGCTTGTCGACGTTGCTTTGGATCTGGTCGTTCGACGCATTCGAAAGGATCACCAGCTTGTACTTTTTGGCCAGTCGCGACAGCCCTTCGGGCACGTCCGCGTGCGGGCCCCAAGTCGGCACGGCTTCGTAGATTTTCTGCGCGGTCGCTTCGTCGAACGGCACGCCGGTGCGTTCGCAGGTGCGGCGAACCGAGTTCACGACCACGTCGCGGTAGGGTTTCCATGCGCCCAATACTTCGTCGAGGCGGTAGCCACGGAAGAATTCGACGAACTCGTCCATCTTCGCCTTGTCCAGCTTGTCGCCGTAAAGCTGCCGCGCGGTCTGGCCCATCTGGAAGTTGGTCAGCGTGCCATAGCAGTCGAAAGTGATGTACTTCGGTTCGAAATCGATCATGGTCAACATCCTGTCGTCGTGGCGAACCTGTTCGCAGGCTCGGGGTTCAGTTGCGGGTTGAATCAATGCGGTTGCTGCTTGCGTAAAGCCGGTGTAGCGCGATTGTTCACAACGTTTCGAAATCGATCAGCACACTCTTGTGCCGCATGCTGGCCACCATTGCCTCGCGGCCGAGATCCTTGCCGATACCGGATTGGCCGAAGCCGCCGGTCGGAATGATCATGTCGCCGCTGCGGCCGTAGCGGTTGATCCAGATCGTGCCCGCCGCGATGCGGCGCATCGCCCGCAGCGCCTGGCCGATGTCGCTGCTATGGACACCCGCCGCGAGACCGTAGATCGGATGCGCGGCGAGCGCGATGCCCTCTTCCTCGTCTTTGAATGTCTGTACCGTCAACACCGGGCCGAACAGCTCCTCGCGCACGGCGGGTGTCTCCGCAGTCACATTGGCGATCAGTGTGGGGCGGTGGAAATAGCCTTCTGCGGTGCCTTCGAAAAAGCCGCCGCCAAAGATCACTTCTGCGCCGCCCTCGCGGCTCTGCTCGACCAGCGCTTCGATGCGCCGCGCCTGGGCAGCGCTGATGATCGGCGAATAAGCGGTGCGGCTGTCCCACAGCGGACCAGGCTTGATCGGCTGCAGTTGCCGTTCAATCGCGGCGATCAGCGGCTCGGCGATGCGCTCGTGCACGATCAGCCGCGTACCGGCCACGCAGGCCTGGCCGCCGTTGGCCGTAAAGCCGCGGGCGACGCAGCGCGCCGTATGTTCGAGATCCCGCACGTGCTCGAACACCAGTTGCGGGCTCTTGCCGCCGAGTTCCAGCGTGACGGGCTTGGTGCCGTGCATCGCGGCGTCGCTCATGATCGCGGCGCCCGTGCGGGTCGAACCCGTGAAGCTCATCTTCGAGATGCCCGGGTGACGCGTCAGCGCGGCGCCCGCCGTCGCGCCACGGCCGTTCACTACGTTGAAGATGCCGGGCGGCACGCCGGCTTCGATCGCGAGTTCCGCAATTCGCAGGGTCGAATAAGGCGTCATTTCCGACGGTTTCATCACGACCGCGTTGCCCGCCGCGAGCGCGGGGCCGCACTTCCATGAACACATCGACAGCGGGAAATTCCAAGGCGTGATCGCACCGATCACGCCGTACGGCTCCGATGCAATGAAGCCGAGACTGTCGCGGCGCGTCGCCGCGATATCGCCACCGAGCTTGTCGGCCAGCTCCGCGAAAAAGCGGATCGCTTCGGCGGTGAACGGCACGTCGGACGCGTAGCTTTCCGCCACCGGGCGCGTCGAGCTGACCGTCTCTAGTTGGGCGAGGCTCACCGCATCGCGATCGATCAGCTCGGCCCAGCGGCTCAGCACCTTCGCGCGTTCACGCGGAGAACGCGTGCCCCAGCCGCTCGTCTTCCATGCAGCAAGCGCATTGCTCACTGCGTAATCGACGGTCGCGTCCGACGCATCCGGCACATGGCCGAGCAGAGCGCCATCCGAGGGCCGGTGAACGGCGATCTGCGCCTCGTCCGCCGAATAGTACGCACCGCCAATGAAATGCCCCTGCGGCAACGGAACGGCTGAAGGATCGAAATCGAGTGACGGAGTGGACATGCCTGGCCTGATCAGTAGGTTCAAGTGTGTGGTGCGGCTTGCGTCAACGCACTGATGATTCCCGGCACCACCCGGCACTGCTGTTCGCCATCGCGACCACCGAATGAACGAACATCGGATGAAGTTCATTTTAATGAACATCAAATGAAATACTAGTGGTCAAAAATAAACTTTGTGAAAAGTTCGTTGTGCGCTGCGATAGGTTGCCTGCCGCGCAGAAGGCGCTGCGGCACCGGCGCACACGAGCGACAGGCCGGCGCGAGCGCGGCGGGCGAGCAAGGCCATGCGTCACGTCCACCCGTTCGTGCAACGCAAAACCGAAAAGGACAACAGGGAAGGAAAGGCGTCGACGTCAGCCGAGGTCCAGGTGAACCGGACGCGACGCATCGGAACGATCGGAGTAAACAGAGGAAGGACAGAGCCGCGCGCCACACGGCACGCGGCTCGAACTACGGACGGATCAAAGATGAATCACGGGCGGCTGCGTATTCATGATCCATAGCAAACGCGCGGTCTTCTTGCTTTCGTTGCGCACACTGTGCGGCACCGTGCTCTTGAACTGGAAGCTGTCGCCCGCGCGCAGTTCGGAGCGCCGGTCGCCGACGTTCAGCACGACAGTGCCTTCCAGCACCAGCCCCGCCTTCTCGCCGATGCCGACCAGCACTTCCTCCGAACCGGAACCGGCCGGCAGCATGATGATCATCATCTGCAAATCGTGATCGCCGTGCGGCGACAACAATTCTTTCTGCATGCCGTTCGTGCCGACTTCGAACAGCGGCCGCTCGGCCGCCTTGCGCACGAAATCGCCGGTGACCGGGTCCGAGACCGCGTCGTCTTCTTCGAGCAGCGCGGTGAGCGGAACCTCCAACGCCTGGCGCAGGCGTTCGAGAATCCGCACCGACGGATTCGCCTTGTTGCGCTCGACCTGGCTGACCGTGCCTACCGATACGCCCGCGCGCATCGCCAGCTCGTTGATCGACAGCCCCTGCGCGACGCGCAGCGCGCGCAGACGAGTGCCGACGTCGCCGTGACCCGGGTCGGCCTCGCGCTTCCTGCTGATCAGTGTTCGCTGCATGGGTTTCCTGTCGATGACGTTGCGGTTGTTGTGCCGGACACGCGCCGTGGCATGCGAAGAGGCTTCAGCCGCCTTCACCACACCGAACGGTCGTGCAATTTCTATCATTATATTGAATATAGCACCATCGGAGTGAACGACAAAATACCTGCGCGGTTGCGTTGCGCGTGACTGGCCGACGCGAGTCGAGCCCGACCACGCGCGCGCCCCAATAACAAAAAGATCGTCCTATGAAGCGGGCGCTGGGAATGCGAAAGTCTAGGCTGACCACGCCGCCAGCAGGAGTTTGCAGTGTCCAAAATAGTGAAGAAATCGCCAGGCTACCGCCGTTTCACCTCCGATGACATCGCGGCCGCGCATCGCCTCTCAGTTGCGGTGCGTTGGCCGCACCGCGCCGAGGACTGGCGCTTCATGTACGACGCCGGATGCGGCTTCGTCGCCGAAGACAACGGCACCGTGATCGGCACCGCGCTGTGCTGGAAATTCGGCGCCGACCGGGGCACGCTGGGCCTCGTGATCGTGTCGCCGGACGAACAGGGACGCGGCATCGGCCGCAAGCTGATGGAACTGGTGCTCGAAGAACTCGGCAACCGCGTGACCTTCCTGCATGCAACGGTCGCCGGCAAGCCGCTCTACGAAAAGCTGGGCTTCGTCGCCTGCGGCGGACTGACCCAGCATCAGGGAACGCTCGGCAGCGTGAGCGCGGTCGCGCCGCCGCCCGGCGAGCATCTGCGCGCGGCGACGCCCGCGGACACGCCCCGCCTGATCGAAATCGCGTCGCGTGCGAGCGGCCTCGAGCGCAGCGCGACGATCCCGTCGCTGCTCGAATTCTCGCAAGCCGTGGTGCTCGAACGCGACGGCGAAGTGCTCGGCTTCTCGCTGTTCCGCCCGTTCGGACGCGGCTACTCGATCGGGCCGGTCGTCGCGCAACGCTCCGCCGACGATCTGCGCGCCCGCTCACTGATCTCGTACTGGCTCGCGCAGCATGCCGGCGATTTCGTGCGGATCGACGTGCCGGGTGACGCCGGCATCAACGACTGGCTGACGAGCCTCGGCCTGACGCGCGTCGATTCGGTCGAAAAGATGGTGCGCAACGCTTCTGCCGACGCGCGCGAGGCGGCCCCCGACCCGACATGGAGCGCGTACGGCATCATCAATCAGGCGATGGCATAAACGGCGATGACCGTTCTCTACAAGGCCGATCCGGTGCGTGGCGCGCTATGGGCCGAGCGCTTCGCGCAGCTCGCGCCCGAGATCCGGTTCCGCGTCTGGCCGGACCTCGGCGATCGCGCGGCCGTGCGCTATCTGGTCGCGTGGCAGCCGGGCGACCTCGCGCTCACGCTGCCGAATCTCGAAGTCGTGTTCTCGGTCGGCGCGGGCGTCGATCAGTTGGACCTGTCGCAGATTCCAGCGCATCTGCCGGTGGTGCGCATGCTCGAACCGGGCATCGTCGAAGGCATGGTCGAGTATGTGACCGAGGCGGTGCTGGCGATTCACCGCGATCTGTTCGACTACGCGTTGCAACAGCAGGCGCGCGCCTGGCAGCCGTTGCCGCTCTGCGCCGCCGCGTCGCGCCGCATCGGTGTGCTCGGCCTCGGCATGCTCGGCACCGCGGTACTCGAGCGTTTGCGGCTGTTCGGCTTTGCCTGCGCGGGCTGGAGCCGCTCGCAGCACGACATCGAAGGTGTCGCCTGCTATGCGGGCGAGGCCGGGCTCGATGCGATGCTGGCCCGCACCGACGTGCTGATCTGCCTGCTGCCGCTGACGGACGCGACGCGCGGGCTGCTGTGCCGCCGGGTATTCGACAGGCTGCCACGAGGCGCGTCGCTGGTGCACGTTGGGCGCGGAGCGCAACTCGTCAGCGGCGATCTGCTCGACGCGCTGCAAAGCGGGCAGATTCATAGCGCGGTGCTCGACGTCACCGACCCCGAGCCGCTGCCCACGGACCATCCGCTGTGGACCCAGCCGCGCGTGCGCATCACGCCGCATATCGCGAGCGCGACGCGGCCCGAATCGGCTGTCGATGCGGTGCTGGAAAACCTGCGTCTGCATCGCGCCGGTGAGCGCATGAACGGCCTGATCGACCGGACTCGCGGCTACTGATACCGATGCACGGCCCGACACGAGAACGCACCCCCAATTGACGATCCGCGCGGTGCCGGCAGACAGCGCGTGATCAACGCAAGGAGAGACACGTATGACCCGCAAATACCGCATTGCCGTCATTCCCGGCGACGGCATCGGCACCGAAGTGATGCCCGAAGGCCTGCGCGTGCTGGACGCCGCCTGCCAGCGCTTCGACATCGGCATCGACTACCGACAAATCGAATGGGCGTCGTGCGACTACTACGCGCAATATGGCCAGATGATGCCCGAGGACTGGAAGCAGCAGTTGCAGGACTGCGATGCGATTCTGTTCGGCGCGGTCGGCTGGCCCGACAAGGTGCCCGACCATATTTCGCTGTGGGGGTCGCTGCTGAAGTTCCGCCGCGAATTCGACCAGTACGTGAACCTGCGCCCCGCTCGTCTGTTCGACGGCGTGCCCAGCCCGCTCGCCAACCGCAAGCCCGGCGATATCGACTTCATGATCGTGCGCGAGAACACCGAAGGCGAGTATTCGTCGGTGGGCGGCACGATGTTCGAGGGCACCGAGCGCGAAGTCGTGATGCAGCAGTCGATCTTCACGCGCCACGGCACCGAGCGCGTGATGAAGTTCGCGTTCGAGCTGGCGCGGCGCCGCGCGAAGAAGATCACGGTTGCGACGAAGAGCAACGGTATCGCGATCAGCATGCCGTGGTGGGATGCGCGCGCCGATGAAATGGCCGCGCGCTACCCCGACGTGAAAATGGACCGTCAACACATCGACATTCTGTGCGCGCGCTTCGTGCTGAACCCCGACCGTTTCGACGTGGTGGTCGCGTCGAATTTGTTCGGCGACATCCTCTCCGACCTCGGTCCGGCGTGCACCGGAACGATCGGCATTGCGCCGTCAGGCAACCTGAATCCCGACCGGCGCTTTCCGTCGCTGTTCGAGCCGGTCCACGGTTCGGCGCCCGACATCGCCGGCAAGGGCATCGCCAATCCGGTCGCGATGATCTGGTCGGCCGCGATGATGCTCGACTTTCTCGGCAACGGCGCGGGCGTCGAGCGCGATGCGCATGACTCGATCGTCGCCGCGATCACGCAGGTGCTGAAGGACGGCCCGCGCACGGGCGACCTGGGCGGCAGCGCATCGACCAAGGAAGTCGGCGCGGCGATCGCGGCGCACGTCGCCAGCGCGAGCCGTCGATAGGCACCGATCACGGACAGCGCAGACGGCCTGACTGCCCGGCGCGTGTCGGGCGCTCCGCCGTCGCACGCCAACCGCACTGGAGACCTCATATGAGCACGAATCTCGAACAACAGGCCCGCGCGCTGATCCGCACGGACAACTTCATCAACGGCGAGTGGGTCGCGGCCGCGAGCGGCCGCCGCTTCGCGGTCACCGATCCGGCAACCGGCAAGCTGATCGCCGAGGTGGCCGACAGCGGTCCCAGCGACGCGCGCGCCGCCACCGACGCCGCCGCCAAAGCGCTGCCCGCATGGCGTGCAAGGCTCGCGAGCGAACGCGCGGCCGTGCTGCACCGCTGGCACGCGCTGATCGTCGCGAATCGCGACGCGCTCGGCGCGCTGATTTCTCTCGAACAAGGCAAGCCGCTCGCCGAAGGGCGTGGCGAGGTCAGCTATGGCGCGTCGTACGTCGCGTGGTTCGCCGACGAAGCCACCCGGATCTACGGCGATCTGATTCCACAGCAGCAGCGTGGCAAACGCATGAGTGCGATCAAGGAACCGATCGGCATCGTCGCCGCGATCACGCCGTGGAATTTTCCGCTCGCGATGATCGCGCGCAAGATCGCGCCGGCGCTTGCGGCAGGCTGCACGGTCGTCGCGAAGCCCGCTGAAGACACGCCGCTCACCGCCATCGCGCTGGTGATGCTGGCGCACGAGGCGGGCGTGCCAGCCGGCGTGCTCAACCTGATCTCGGCCTCGCGCGCCGGCGCGCCGGAGACGGTCGGCGAATGGCTCGCCGACAGCCGCGTGCGCAAGATCACGTTCACCGGATCGACGCCCGTCGGCAAGCACCTCGCGCGTGAATCGGCTGGCACGCTGAAGAAGCTTTCTCTGGAACTCGGCGGCAATGCGCCCTTCATCGTATTCGACGACGCCGACCTCGATGCCGCGGCCAATGGCCTGCTCGCCGCGAAGTTCCGCAATGGCGGGCAGACCTGCGTGTGCCCGAACCGCGTGTACGTGCAACGCGGCGTCTACGAGCATTTCTCCGCGCTGCTGTGCGCGAAGGTGGCCGAGCTGCGGGTCGGCCCCGCGAGCGATCCCGCTTCGCAGATCGGCCCGATGATCAACGAACGGGCCGTGGACAAGATCGCGCGTCATGTCGACGACGCGCTCGCGAATGGCGCGCTCGTGCTGACCGGCGGACGGCGGCTCACCGAGCTGGGACCGCACTACTACGCGCCCACGGTGCTCGGCAACGCCACGGCCTCGATGGCGTTGTGCGGCGAGGAAACCTTCGGCCCGGTCGTGCCGCTGTTCCCGTTCGACAGCGAGCAGGAAGCGGTGCAGGCCGCGAACGACACGCCGTTCGGACTCGCGTCGTATTTCTATAGCGAGAGCATGCGCCGTATCGAGCGCGTGTCGCGCGCGCTGGAAGCGGGTATCGTCGGCATCAACGAAGGCGCGCTCGCCTCGGAGGCGGCGCCGTTCGGCGGCGTGAAGGAATCCGGCTATGGTCGCGAAGGATCGAAGTACGGACTGGATGACTATCTGTCGATCAAGTATCTGTGTCAGGGAGGACTGGAGTAAACATGCAAGCCTATCCGATCGAAGTCGAATTCCCGGACATCTCGGCGCACGCCGACGGCAATACCGGCATCGCATACGTGCACACGTTCGACTCCGGCCAACCCGGGCCGCACGTGATGATCAACGCGCTCACGCACGGCAACGAAGTGTGCGGCGCGATCACCGTCGACGCGTTGTTGCGCGGCGGGCTGCGGCCGCGCTGCGGCAAGCTCACGCTGTCGTTCGCGAACGTCGCCGCCTACGCGCGCTTCGATCCGGCAATGCCCGACAAGGCCCGCTTCGTCGATCAGGACTTCAATCGCGTATGGACCGCCGCGAAACTCGACGACGTTGCAGCGCGCTCGTCCGAACTCGATCGTGCGCGCGCGATGCGGCCGGTGATCGACACGGTCGACCTGCTGCTCGATCTGCATTCGATGCATGAAAAAAGCGCGCCGCTGATTGTCGCGGGCCCGCTGCGCAAAGGCGCGGAACTGGCCGAGCGGCTCGGCGCGCCCGCCACCGTGATCCAGGACGAAGGCCACCCCGAAGGCCGCCGGATGCGCGACTACGAAGGCTTCGGCGACGACGCGAGCGCGAAGAACGCGCTGCTGATCGAATGCGGTCAGCATTGGGAAGCCAGCGCGGTGACGGTCGCGCGCGACAGCACCGCGCGTTTTCTGTTGCTCTCGGGCATCGTCGACGCGGCGGATCTGCCGTCCGGCTGGATCAGGCCGCTGCCCGACGAAATGCGCATCGTCCGCGTGACCGAACCGGTCGTTGCAAAGAGCATGGACTTCCGCTTCGCGGGGCCCTACACCGGGCTCGAAACGTTCGAGCACGCCGGCACCGTGATCGCCTGGTCCGATGGCCAGCCGGTCGCGACGCCGTACGACGATTGCATGCTCGTGATGCCGTCGCTGCGCCAGTTGCGCGCCGGCGTCACCGTGGTCCGGCTAGGCCGGATCGAACGCCGTATTGACATGCGCTCACGCCAACAGGAACAAACCACATGAAAGTCCAGCAGATCAGGCAAGCGGCGGAAGTCACCGCCCTCGAGGATTGGGGAACCGCCGGCCTGCCCGGCACTGAGCCGTCACGCGTAGCGGGACGCCAGTACGTGATTCCGGGTCATGACGCGGTCGACACCGGGCTGTTCGAGTGCTCGCCCGGCACCTACAGGCGCTCGGTCAAGCAGGCGGAGGTCATGCATTTCATCAAGGGCAGCGGCACCTTCACACCCGACGGAGAAGACACGATCCGCTTCGCCGCCGGCGACACGCTGTTCTTCGAAGCCAACACCGAAGGGCTTTGGAACATCGACGAAACGCTGCGCAAGATCTACGTGATCTTTTGACTGCAGCCACACGTACCCGGTATTCGCCGCTCTCATCCATCATGGTTGCTCGAACATGCTAAGAATCGACGAAGTTTCGAATAGCGACGGATTCCCCGCTCGCTGTGACGTCGCGGTGATCGGCGGCGGCATTATCGGCGTCAGCACCGCTTACGAGCTTGCGCGGCGCGGCGTATCGGTCGTGCTGCTCGAGAAGGGCATCATTGGCGCTGAACAATCGGGACGCAACTGGGGTTGGGTGCGTCAGCAGAACCGCGATCTGCACGAGTTGCCGCTCGCGATGCAAAGCCTCGCGCGCTGGAGCGAGTTGAGCGACGAACTCGGCGAAGACATCGGCTTCAGGCGAGCCGGCATCCTGTACGGAAGCGAGCAGTCCGCAGACGTCGCGCAATGGGAAACATGGCTCGGCAAGGCCCGTGCGCTCGGCTTCGATAGTCAGTTGCTGTCGGCTCGCGAGCTGGCGGCGCGCGTTCCCAATGGTCAGGCGAAGTGGGCAGGCGGCGTGTGGTCGCATTCCGATGGACGCGCGGAGCCGTCGAAAGCGGCGCCCGCCATTGCAAGAGGCGCGCAACGGCTCGGCGCGCGCGTGCATCAGACCTGCGCGGTTCGGGGACTCGATATCAGCGCGGGCCATGTCTCCGGTGTATGGACCGAGCGCGGCCTGATCGGCGCGAGCAGCGTCGTGCTGGCCGGCGGCGCGTGGAGTGCCCTCTTCTGCCGGCGTCATGGCATCGGTCTGCCGGCGGTCAACGTGATCGGCACCGCGCTGCGCACGGCCGAAGCGCCGGCCGTGATAGACGGGTGCTTCTCCGGCCCGAACTTCGCGATGAGGCGGCGGCTCGACGGCGGCTATACGATCGCGGTCCCCGGCTACGGACGCATGGAAATCGCGCCGCAGAACCTGCGGCACGCGGTCAAATTTCGCAAGATGTTCCGCAGCAAACTCAACAAGAAGCTCAAGTTCCGGATCGCGCAACCGTTCTTCGGCGGCCCCGAAGGGAGCGCCGACTGGCGTAACGACGACATCTCGCCGTTCGAGCTAACGCGGGTTCTGAATCCTGTGCCCGATGCCGAGTGGCCGACCCGTGCGCTGGAAAACGTCGCGACGGTGTTTCCCGAGCTGTCGGGATTGCGTGTCGCGCATGCCTGGGCCGGCGCGATCGACACGACGCCCGATCTGGTGCCGGTGATCTCGCGTGTGGACAGCACGCCCGGCCTCGTGATCGCGTCCGGCTTCAGCGGTCATGGCTTCGGGTTGGGACCGGGAGCCGGCATGCTGGTTAGCCGCATCGTGACCAATGACGCAACCGGGATCGATATTCAGCCGTACCGGTTGACGCGCTTTAGCGATGGAACCCGGCTGGCGAGTCCCGAGATGATGTGACGACCCGCGCTGCGCTGCAAAGGCTGCTTTTTCATTCACCAAATCGCTGTGGGAATCAGAGTCGTTGACGCGACGCAGACGCGAATGGTCTGCGAGGCTTACCTAAAGGGACGGCAATGGGCTTGAGAATTGGAGTGGATATCGGCGGATCGTTTACGGACTTCGCCGTGCTGGACGACGAGACGCGCACCACGCGCACGTTGAAAGTGTTCTCGCGGCCGGATTCGCCGGGCAGCGAAGTGATCGACGGCATGCAAGGCCTGAAAACACGCTTCGGCATCGATCCGCACGAAGTCGTGTACTTCACGCACGGCACGACGGTCGGCGTGAACTCGGTCGTGCAACGCAAGGGCTTGCGCCTCGCGCTGATCACGACGCGCCATTTCGAGGACGTGCTGGATATCGCGCGCCTGAAGATCCCCGACATGTACAACCTGATGTCGCGGCGCCCCGAACCGCTCATCACGCGCGATCGCGTATTTGGCGTCGATGGCCGCATGCGCCCCGACGGCACCGAGGAAGCGCCCATCGACGAAGCGAGCGTGCTCGCCGCGCTCGAAGCGCTGCAGGCGGCGCATTGCGAAGGCGTCGTGATTTCGCTGCTGCATTCTTATCGCAATCCCGCGCATGAGCAGCAGGTCAAAGCGATCATCGAGAAAGCGGCGCCCGGGTTTTTCGTATCGTGTTCGCACGAAGTGTGGCCGATCATCCGCGAATACGAACGCACGGTCACCGCGACGATCGGCGGCTACGTGCAGCCGCGCGTGTCGCAATACCTGACACACTTGCAGGCCGCACTTGCCGAAAGCGGCGTCGGCGCGGACCTGAAAGTGACGAAGTCGAATGGCGGCGTGATGAGCGCCGAGCACGGCAAGCGCAATTGCGTGCAGATGATCCTGTCGGGCACCGCCGCGGGCGTGATCGGCGCGTCGTATCTGGCCGGCATGTGCAAGATCAAGGACTGCATGAGCCTCGACATCGGCGGCACGACGGCCGACGTCGCGCTGATCGTCGATGGCAAACCGCAGTACGCGACCGGCGAGTACATCGGCGACTTCCAGATTCATATCCCGTCGGTGTCGGTTTCGTCGATCGGCGATGGCGGCGGCTCGATCGCATGGGTCGACGATTTCGGCGTATTGAAGGTCGGTCCGGAAAGCGCCGGCTCGAACCCGGGTCCGGTCTGCTATGGCCGCGGCGGCACACGCCCGACCATCACCGACGCGTTCGCGGTGATCGGCGTGCTGGGCCGTGCGTCGCTCGGCTATAACGCGGTGCAGGTCAACGTTGAAGCGAGCCGCCGCGCGATCGAACCGCTCGCGCAACGGCTCGGCCTCGACGTGCATCGAACGGCGGCCGCGATCATCGACGTCGCGGTGTCCGGCATGTACGGCGGCGTGAGCCGTATCGTGTCGCGCTTCGGCATCGATCCGCGCGCATTCTCGCTGATGCCGTTCGGCGGCGCGGGCCCGATGCTCGGCGGCTTCCTTGCGCGCGCGCTGAACATGCGCCATCTGATCGTGCCGACCACGCCGGGCGTGCTGAGCGCGCTGGGCGGCCTGATCGCCGATACGAAGAACGACTTCGTGCGCACCACCTACTACCCGCTCGACGCCGCTTCGCTCGACAAACTCGCCGGCGACCTCGCGACGCTCGAAGCGCAGGCGCGCGATTGGATCATCAACGAAACCGGCTCCGATGCAGGCGCGGAAATGCTCGTCTCGGCCGAGATGCGCTACCGCGGCCAGTCGTTCGAAGTCGACACACCGCTCGATCCGCAAGCCATTCGCAACGTCGACATCGCGACGATCGGCTCCGCGTTCCACCGCGAGCATCATCGGCTGTATGGCCACAGCGACGCGAGTTCGCCCGTGCAGGTCGTGGCGTTGCGCCTCGTGATCAGCCTGCCGACACCGAAGCCAGAGATGCCGAAGATCGCGCTCGGCGAAGGCGCGCCGCGCGTCGAGGCGCTGATCGACGTGTATCTGGACGGCGCCTGGCGCAAGGTGCCGCTGTACCACCGCTCGGTGCTGGTCGCCGGTCATCGCTTTCACGGTCCCGCGATCATCGCGCAGGACGACACGACGACCTGCGTGCTGCCGGGCTTCGAAGCCGTCGTCGACGAATACGGCAACCTGCTGCTGTCGGCTCAGTGAAGCGCCAGTGATATCCGAAGGACTAGACCATGACATTCAATCGATCCGTTCTACAGATCTTCGCCAATTACTGCGTCGCGGCCGCGGAAAGCATGGCCCACACGCTGATGCGCACCGCGCACTCGGCGTTCGTCAAGGAAACCGAAGATTTCTCCTGCACGATCATGACGCCCGCAGGGCTCACGTTCGCATCGCCTAAAACGCTCGGCGCGACCTGGTATCCGGGCCTCGACTTCGGCTCGGTGATCGAGGCGATCGATCACTACGAGCCGGGCGACATCGGCATGACCAACGACGCGTACAGCGGTTACGTCGCCACGCACACCCCCGACGTGATGATGTGGAAGCCGGTGTTCTACAACGGCGAGATCGTCTGCTACGTGGGCGGGCACATCCACAACACCGACATGGGTGGCGCGGTGCCCGCGTCGCTGTCGCGCACGCTGACCGAGATCTATCAGGAAGGCATTCGCTGGGCGCCGACCAGGATCGTGCGCGCGGGCGTGCTCGACGAGACGCTGCTCGACCATATGGCGATCAACGTCCGCGCCGCCGAGCAGAATCGCGGCGACCTGAAGGCGCAAATCGCGATGCTGATGACCGGCGAGCGGCGTGTGCTGGAAATCATCGAACGCTTCGGCATCGACGATTTCAAGGCCGGCATGCACGCGATGATCGACTACTCGGAAGAGCAGGCGCGGGCGATCGTCGCCGGCATGCCGGATGGCGAATATTTTTTCGCCGAGTACGCCGACGAGGATGCGGTCAACGGCAAGCCGCTGCGCGTCGCGCTGAATCTGAAAGTGCAAGGGGAATCGCTGGTGCTCGATTTCACCGGCAGCGACCCGCAGCTCAATTCGTCGCTGAACATGCCGACCGGTGGCAAGGAGCGGCACGTGCTCGCGCTCGTCGGGCTCAATTACGTGCTGTATTCGCTGCACCCGGATCTGCTGCTCAATGCGGGCATGCTGAAGGTCGCGCGCTGTGTGCTGCCGGAAGGCACGATCATGAACTGCCTGCCGCCCGCGGCGGTCGGCATGCGCAGTCTGACCTGCAAGGTCGCGCAGAACGTCACGTTCGGCGCGTTCTCGATGGTCTGTCCGGACCGGCTGCCCGCGTGCCCGGCCGGCGGCATGTCGATTCTGAACGTGCGCACCGTCGATAGCGACGGACGCACCGTGATCGCGGCAATCGGTCCGGTCGGCGGCGGCGCGGGCGGCATGATCAACGGCGATGGCTCGGACGCGTCAGGCGCCAACGTCGCGTTCCTGCGCAACACGCCGGTCGAGATCAACGAAGCAGAGGTGCCGATCCGCATCCTGAAGTACGGCATGGTGCCGGGCAGCGCGGGCGCGGGACGCTATCGCGGCGGACTCGGCACCGTGATGGAGTTCCGCGTGTTCTCGCCGGGCACGCTGGTGACCGCGCGCAATCGCGACCGCTCACGCTTCGCGTCGTGGGGCGTGCTCGGCGGCAAGGCGGGATCGACGTCGCGCTTCACGCGCAACCCGGGCACCGTGCAGGAAGAGAACCTTGGCGTGACCGATCTGGTCGTGTGCGACCCAGGCGACGTGATCCGCCTCGAAGGCTGCGGCGGCGGCGGTTATGGCAACCCGTACGAGCGCGATCCGCGGATGGTCGCGACCGACGTGACGCGCGGCTATCTGAGCGAAGCGGATGCGCTGGCGCTGTACGGCGTCGTACTGCGCGCGGGCGAAGTAGATATGGAAGCGACCGCTGCGCGGCGCACCGAACTCCAGGCGAACGCGCCGCGCACGCCGGCCGCGCACTTCGATTACGGCGCGGCGCGCACCGCCTATGAAGCGCGCTGGACGCGCGAGCGCTACGCGGTGTTGACGGAAATCCTGGCCGGTGTGCCGGTCGTGTGGCGGCACTTCCTGAAGCACAAGATCTTCGACGCGTTCGATGCATGGGAAGCCGACGGCCGTCTTGGTCCAGGCGGGCAGTCAATCAGCGACATCTTCCGCGAGGTCGCGGGCAATTATCCGCAATTGCTCGAAGCGCAGCGAGCCGCATAGCAGGGACGGTCGCCCACACGCAAAGCGGCTGTTCAGATGGGCTGCGCCGGGCACTTTGTTAACGCAATGCCTGCCGTATTCCCAGCGCAATCATGAGCCCTCCACAGGTGAGGTCGATCCATGCTTTCGCGCGACGATACGCCGTCGCGATCACCGTGTGCGATAGAACGAGCGCGACTGCTCCGTACCAGCACGTCGCTGATGTACCGACAGTAGCAAGCATCGCGAAGAACGTCGGCATGGAAACGTGGGTGGGCACCGCTGAGGAAAAGACCGCCGCATAAAAGGCGATGGACTTCGGGTTCGCGATATTTGTCGCGATACCTTGCAGGAACGCGGCACGAAACAGAGGCGCCTTCGTTGGGTGACGTGCTCCCGAGGGGGTTGCACGTGCCGACACAACGAGCCGCAGCCCGAACCAGATCAGATAGGCCGCGCCAGCAAGCCTAACGCCGACAGCGAGCCACGGGAAAATAGCGAACACCATTCCGATACCAAGGATGGCACAAGTCGCCCACAACAGATTCACCGTCACGATCCCGGCGACAAGCGCGAGCGCATCGGAGCGTCTGCCGGCGACCGCCTTGTGAGTGACTGCGACGAAGTTCGGCCCGGGTATGACGACAGCCGCCGCATACACGGAAAAGACGATCGCGATAGCAGACCAATCAACCATTGGTAGCCTCAGTGAAATGTGGTTGTACAAAGCGTGGAGTTGCTTCGTCGGCTTGTATTCTGAAGCAATTCACGCATGGCCGCTGTGGGCTGAAAGCGGGCTCGTCGCACATCGACACACTGCCGCAGTACTGGATTGCGTTTCCCGGCCTCGGGCATTGACAGGCAAGCGCCGAGGTTGGCAGTGCTCGTCATCACTGCGTTCGATGCGGGACATCGCCGGGGAACGGATACGGTGCGTGAGGACCCGGCCATTCTGGCGCGGGCGGCCCGCTCAACGCATTGCAACCACTTAAGCCAAAGAGAACCATGCCGGCAAGCAAACCGGTCGCAATGCGGCGCAGCATCGCTCGAGTGTCCATGTTGCACCTCCACGCACGTCACTGTAGTGCAGTTGAATCTTCAATTACCGCACAGGTTGCGCTGCGATGGCGTGCGCATCGTCATGCGCACGCGGGCGAGAGTGCGGCAACCCGCTCCGGCCGCTTCCCGCTTGGCTCTCCGGAAGACGCGAGCGGCTCGCTCAACCGGAACACCGCGACCGCGCCGTCGAGCGCGGCCGCCTGCTCCTCGAGCGATGCCGCAGCAGCCGCAGCCTGTTCGACGAGCGCGGCATTCTGCTGAGTCGCCTTGTCCATGTGCGTGACCGCGCGGCTGATCTGCTCGATGCCCCGTGACTGTTCTTCCGAAGCCACGCTGATTTCGCTCACGATACGGGTCACGTTGCGCGCAGCACCGACGATCTCCGACATGGTCGCGCCGGCGCGTATCGCCAGTTCGGACCCATTCTCGACCTTCGCCACCGAACTGACGATCAGTTCCCTGATCTCTTTCGCGGCGGCCGCCGAGCGCTGCGCCAACGCACGCACTTCACCCGCCACCACGGCGAATCCTCGTCCTTCGTCGCCGGCTCGCGCGGCTTCCACGGCGGCATTTAGTGCAAGTATGTTGGTCTGAAAGGCGATACCTTCGATCGCGCCGATAATGTCGACGATCCGGTTCGAGCCCGACGACATGTCGGCGATCAGGTCGATCACCTGATCGACCACTTCGCCGCCACGTGCCGCGGTTCGCGACGCGTTTTCAGCGAGCGTATTGGCCTCGCGCGCGTTGTCGGCGTTCTGCCTGACCGTCGCCGTCAATTCCTCCATGCTCGCGGCCGTCTCCTCCAGCGTCGCCGCCTGCTGTTCGGTGCGCGCCGACAGATCGGCATTGCCGCTCGCGATCTCTCGCACACCCTGTGCGATTGCCGCCGTGCCGAAACGAACCTGACTGACCGCGGCAACGAGACTCTGCTGCATGCGGGCCAGCGCGGCCATCAGGCGCCCCATTTCGTTGGCGCGCACGCCGCCGATCTGTCCCGTGAGGTCGCCGGCCGCGATTCGTTCGAAGTGCTCGATTACCGCGTCGATAGGTCGAAGAATCGCTGCTTTCACCATGAAGCGCGTGCAAAGGCCAAGCACCAGCGCGACCAGCCCGATTGCGGCGAACACCCAGCACAGTAGACGAAAGTGCTGTTGGGCCGAGGTAAAGCGTGCTTCCTCGTGCCTCATCTGGAAGTTTTCGAGCGCAGATTCGGCATGCTTATAATCGCTGAACACCGCATCGGGCGCCTGCCGTTCCGTGCTCCGGAAGGTGATGAAATCGTTCTGGTCGAGCGCCGTGACTTCAGGTAGAAGCACCTGTTTCAGCAACTGCTCGCGCTTTGCGCGCAGCGTGTCGGTCAGCGCCTTCTCGTCGTCGTCCGACGCAGGCTGCGCGAAATAGGCCGCCAGTTCGCGATCGCTGTCCGCAAGCCCGGCATGGACGCGAGCGAGCACCGCATCAGTGGGCTTTCCCTGTGCCACGAGCGTTTCGTAGGCGCCGAGCTCGACGCGCACGTTCAGAAGCGCCTCGCCGCTCGCGGCGAGGTGGCGCATCGCAACGGTCTGTTCGGTGTACATCTTCTCGAGCGCCTCGTTCGTGGTCTTCAAACCGGCGACGGATATCGCGATCACGAACATCAACGCGGCTGTGTAGCCGGCGATGGTCACGGTAAGCGCGGTTCTGATAGACGTATTGCTGAACATGCCTCTCCCTCGCCTGCTGAAACGAAAAAGCGGCCGCGGAAAAGTCCGCGACCGCACGCTGGAGAACATCGTTGAAACGGATGCGCTGCGAGGCTGTGTTCCCGATCAGAATCGGGTACGCACACCCGTGGTCAGTTCGAGCTGGTTGGTCGCGCCGAACGTGCTGCCGACCGTATAGCCGCCATGCAGCCTCATATAGTCGCCGGCCAGATAGACTTCAGTGCGCTTGGACAGGTGATAGAACGCCGACCAGTACAAGGTTTCCTTGTAACCGTTGTGCAAGCCCGAGGTCGGATCGAAGGCGCCGATATTCGCGTTCGGAATGTTGCCGTCGGCGTTGTACGCGGCATTCTTCACCCGCATCTGCTGATAGCCGAGCTGGTAATCGAGCGGCCCCTTCGGCGACAGCTTGAGCGACACGGTCCACGCATTATCCTGACGCTGACCCAGCGCGCCCTGATTGCCGAGGTAACGGAAGTAGCCGGCGTTGGCGCGCAGAATACCGAACGTATAGTTGCCGCCGACCGAGAACGACTGGTTCGTGTTGCCCTCGCGGTTCACGTGGCTATAGAAGCCCGACACATTGAACGGGCCGCCGTTATAGCCCAGCGCAACCTGATAATTCGCGTTGGTGCCGAAACTCGTCTGGTTGCCGAACGCGTAACCCGCACTCGCGAAGATGCCGTTGCTGAACAGCTTCTTCCACGCGACGCCGTTTTCATAACGCGTGCCGGTCGCACTGGCCGCGTAGAAAATCATCTGTTTGAAGTTGTTGGCGTTCGTCCAGCCGCCCTCTTCCGTCGTCAGCCGCGCATTGCCATACGGATCGCCATAGATCGCCGA
Organism: Paraburkholderia sp. BR13444; assembly: GCF_040948755.1. NCBI lineage: Bacteria > Pseudomonadati > Pseudomonadota > Betaproteobacteria > Burkholderiales > Burkholderiaceae > Paraburkholderia > Paraburkholderia sp. BR13444. Next base: position 394,432 of record NZ_JBFPKM010000006.1, read on the forward strand.
AGCATCGCGCGCAATGGTGTTCTGAAAGCCTGCCGTAATTTTGCCGAACGTGTCGTTCTCGATACCGACCCACGCATCGCGGTCAAAGATCTGACCCGGATCTTCCATCTGGCCATTGGCGACAACGAATTCGCTCTCCAGTCGGAAGATGATCTTCGAACCGCCGCCAATGTCTTCGGCGCCCCTCAGGCCCCAGCGGCTGCCGCTAAACCACGGCTCTCCCCCAATGCCCATGCCGATGACGTGATTCCCGTTGGCATCCGCGTGGGACTGGTAAGTCGGCACGCTCAGATCCATCAGCCCATAAAGCTGCACGCTCGACTGTGCGTGCGCGCCGCTTGCCCCGAGTGCGCTGACCGCGACGGCCAGCGAAAGATATTTCGTCTTCAAGATGTCTCCTCAGACTACTGCGTTGAAATTGTGTTTTCCCTGCACACGGCTGCGTGCGTCTCAAGGTCCCTGCAGCCGGTTCGGTATGCGAATGTTGGCCATGCTAGTCATCCAAACCCTTCACGTTCCTTTCCCGTGTCATTTATGCAACACAGTGGCTCCACTGATATACACGACGACGCTTGCATCGATCATTCGGATTCCTCTTGTGATGAGGCGAGGACGCCATCGACCTGTTTCGAGCTCACAAACTCGTTCGTATACGTTCTGCCCGACTCCAGGCGAGCTTCGTGATACTGCCCACCATGATCGTGATCTGCCGCTCTCCGCGGCTGCCGCGTGCTGCGAGGCAAGGCTGAACAACAGGCTGGAAGCCACCGCAATGACGAGACAAACTTAACTTCGATTGCGTCGGTGGCGGGATTGTCGGAGCGTCAACCCTTCTCCCGGCTTTCACGGTCAGGACCTGCATTTAGGGGATTTCCATGAAATGGCCTGCGGATTTGCTCATGGAAAACCCCCATCGGAACGTGCAGTGGCTGAAAGCGTTCAGAAGGTTCCGCGCTCCTAGAATTGCGTCATCGATTGCGGGGACCCCATCGTGCTTTCAGCGCCGGAACGCGATGCTGGACGAGCCCACGCAATCACAATGCTTACACCTGCTCCCTGACGACGCGCATGCCGCGATAGCCGCAACATGACTAACGATGGCATCGAACACCACCTGATCCGCGGCGTGACGTCGCAGCGCAAGCTCTTCCGGCCAGGCGACTGGGCCGAGCGCCTCGCGGGAGTCGTTGCACTGTTCGTAGGCGAACGCTGCGCAGGCAACCCTATAGCCAGCACACGGCTTGCGATGCCGGTCGTGGAGCAGGACATCAAATGCCTACGTATCTCGAACGAATTGCGACGTATCTGTCCGGACGGATTTGATTTCGTGATGCGCTTCGCCAGCGACAACGACCTGATGGTCGATATCTGCCGCGCGCTGGACGACAAGCCCGGACGAGATCCGCAAGCTGAGCGGCAGACAACTGGAAGCAAGGCAAAGGATCGGATGAATGAGTTGCCGGTTCCAACCGCCGCTACCGTTGCTACAGAGTCAAGCGGCTGATGCGACCGGCAGGAGAAGGCTGATGGAGACACTCACTGGAGTACGTTACACCTACGCATGCGCAGCATGCGGATACCGCGGGAGCGTAGTTCGTCCGGACGCGTCGCATGCGAGAAAGCTGGCCATTTGCGCGCGGTGCGACGGACAGGTGTGGCTCAGCGTTGATGACGCGACCGCCCGGGAGCAAGCTTCGGCAGTCTTCTCACCGCGAAGACATCAGCAAACCCAAGACGCGGACGATGCAGAAGCTCTGCATTGCAATTAATTCCGAGTTGATCCGTTGTTCGATCCGGCATGGCGTATTGCCTGGGTAAGCGCGCGGGCGCCTTTCAGCCTGGGGCTTTTTGTCATTCCGGTTCCCGTTCACTCATCGGATACCACTTCGACCGTATCGAAACGCGACGCCGGCATACATTCCCGGCATCAAATCAAGGAGTCGTATTTTGTCCACCACCTCACATACGCCGAAGCACTCACCGGCGGCGGCCGCGCAGCGGTCCGACAACGTCACTCGATTCTGGCCCGAAGGCTGGTGGAAGCTGATGGAATACAGAATCGGCATCATCCCGCTGCCGGTCTATTTCATTCTGCTCGCGCTAATTACCGGGTTCGCGGTGACGGGCAAGATCCCGGGTGAGATTTCAATGGCGATCGCCGTGCTGGCGTTCTTCGGCTTCACCTGCGCGGAACTTGGCAAGCGCCTGCCGCTTCTGCGCAATATCGGCGCGGCCGCGATCTGCGCGACGTTCGTGCCTTCCGCACTGACTTACTATCACCTGTTGCCCAAGCCAATTCTCGGCCTCACGACCGAGTTCACGAAGCAGAGCAATTTCCTTTATCTGTTCATCGCGTCGATCATCGTCGGCAGTATTCTCAGCATGGACCGGCGCGTGCTGATCAAGGGCTTTCTCAAGATCTTCGTGCCGCTCGCGCTGGGTTCGCTGGCCGCATGCATCGTCGGTATCGCGGTCGGCTCGGCATTCGGACTCGGCGTGCGTCATACGCTGCTGTATATCGTCGTGCCGATCATGGCGGGGGGTGTCGGTGAAGGCGCCATTCCGCTGTCGGTGGGCTATTCGGAAATCATGCATCTGCCGCAGGGCGAGCTGTTTGCACAAGTGTTGCCGCCGGTGATGCTCGGCAGCCTCACCGCCATCGTGCTCGCTGGCGCGCTGGACATGCTCGGCAAGCGCTTTCCCCATCTCACCGGCGAGGGGCGTCTGCAGCCCGGAGAGACAGACGAAATGGACCCGGAAGAGGAGGAGATTCGCGGTCATATCGACGTGACGCATATCGCGGCGGCTGGCATCACGGCGATCACGCTGTACCTGCTTGGCTTGATGTGCCGCAACCTGTTCGGTCTGCCCGCACCGGTTGCCATGCTGTTCCTCGCGGTGCTGGTCAAGCTGGCGCGTGCGGTCTCGCCGCAGCTGCAGGAAGGCGCATTCGTCGTCTACAAGTTCTTTTCGACCGCGGTGACATATCCGCTGCTGTTCGCGATCGGCGTCGCCATGACCCCATGGGACAAGTTGATCGCCGCGTTCACGTTGGCCAACATCGTGACGATCGTCGCGACCGTGGCGACACTGATGGGCACCGGCTTTCTGGTTGCGCGCCGGCTCAAGCTCTACCCGATCGACACGGCGATCGTGAATGCATGCCATAGCGGCCAGGGCGGCACAGGCGACGTCGCGATCCTGACCGCGGCGAACCGGATGCAACTGATGCCCTTCGCGCAGATCGCCACGCGAATCGGCGGCGCTATCGTCGTCACGCTGACGCTGATCGTGCTCGCGCATATCGGATGACGCGTTACTGGCCATGGCCCCCACGATGGTCGCGCAACGCGCATCGCGCGGGGTCCGGCGTCACACCGACCGCGCGCCGGGCGGCTCGGCTAGCGGCGCACATCCCTGCGGAGATACGCAGCGACCGCGCCTGTCACCGCGAAGCCGGGCAATTCCTGCGGCGTCGCCAGATGCACGGCGACGATCTCGCGATGATCCAGCCGCAGTTCGGGTAAGTGATCGACGCGCATTTCGAAGAAATGCACCCGGTCCCTTCGCCCATCCCACTCGCCGGCTGCGCTGCCTGCCGGGAGTAACGGGTGAAACGCGAGCCCGATCTCCTCGGCCATCTCGCGCAGCGCCGCGGCAGCAGGTGTCTCACCGGCCCGGACGCTGCCGCCCGGGAACCCCCATTCGGCACGGTACGATGACTTCAGCAGCAACAGCGACTGGCCGACGTAGATAGCGACTAGCGCGCCCTCATGGCGAGGCCGCCGCAAGTGCCACCACGCGCGGGCGAGCGGAAATCCGAGGCGAAACGCGATGCGCCAGACAGAGTCGATCAGCGCAGTCAGCCGCGTGCGCTCAGAATTCGGCATCGGGTCTGTCCTTTCCTGTCATTGTCGAAAGATCTTCCGTTGCGCGTCACCTGTCCGGATCTATCGGATTGTACGTGCCGGCTCGCACAGGACGCTTTCGACTTAGAATCGCTCCGTGCGTCGGTCCTGCCGCCAGTTTCGATTTCAGTTGGCTCGGAAATCCGGTTGGACGACCCTGAGGCGAGGCGCGCGCGTTTGCCGGGGCCGCCCTGGCTGAAACGATCATCTGCGGTAACGCATTGGACGGAGACATGACGATGTCGGCGATGGCAAAGATTCGAGGATTCGTTGTATCACTCGTGCTGCTTGGCTCGGCAGCGCACGCGCAGACCACCGACTTCTGGGGAACGCGTCTTCCCGATCAGCCGACGCAGTTCATTTTCGGCTACGGATCGCTCATCAACACGCCATCGCGCGCCGCCACGGCCGGCAAGCCGGTTGCGGCGATTCCGGTGCGCGTCTCGGCGGCGTTCGGCTATGTGCGCAGCTGGAGCGACCGCGCATCCTCCGGGTTCACCGCGCTCGGCCTGCGGCGTCCGTTCGAGGGCGAGACGCCGATGACGATCAATGGAGTGATCTATCCCGTTGCCGGCAACGACATGTCCGCGTTCGACGAGCGCGAGAAGGGATACGTGCGCGTCGAGGTGCCGCGGGCGCTTATCGAGGCGGTGTCGTGGCAGCCGCTGCCGACGCAGGGAACTGTCTGGGTCTACGTGCCTAAGGACCAGGGCAAAGCGCCGGGAGAAGGGCTTCCGCTGCCTGACGCGAAATTCCCGCTCGTCGAGTCGTATATCGACGTTGTTATCGAGGGCGCGCTAGAGTACGGGCCGGAATTCGCGCGCGAGGTCATCGAGACGACCCGAGACTGGAGTCCCTACTGGCTCGACGACCGCACGCTCGCACGCCGGCCATGGGTGTTCAACAAACAATATGCGCAGGTCGATGCCCTGCTCGCGAGCTCGGCGCCTTGCTTCGCGCAGCGGGCGTTCTCCGAGGACTATGCCGCCGCGATCGCCAAGCGCAAAAGTCCCGTGTGCATTCTGGTGAATCACGGTCGCTAGACCGGGCACCGCCCTCCGGGCATCAATGCGACCAAATAGCTCAAGCACAAAGCGTTGCCGTTCGCGGCGTTCGTCGTCTGCTTTCGCTACCAGGCTGGGCAAGCCTGTCCGCGGGGGCCGGTTGCGCGTGGATGCAGAACTGGCGAAGCTCGGTATGTTCTCGACCTGCCATGTCGATACACCCCTTCCGCACGATGTCTCCCGTTTCCCGGGCGAGACTCGATACTTTCAGGCATCGAAAGCGCGGCTGATGGACGCCGCGGCACGCATCTTGCGCATCGTTCCCGCAATGTGACCGCGAACTTGCCATGAATGAATCGTTCTTCGAGCCGGGACGCAACTGCGCGAGCGTGCGTCATGCGAATCGCTTCACCCTGCTGATCGACGGAGCCGATTATTTCCGCGTGCTGCGCGAGGCGATCACGCGTGCAGAGCGCACGGTGTTCATCCTCGGCTGGGATATCGACAGCCGCATGAAGCTGACGCCCGAAGGTTCGAACGATGGCTTTCCTGAAGCGCTCGGCGATTTTCTGCACGCAGTCTCCGCGCAAAAGCGCCTGCTGCGCGTCTACATTCTCGCGTGGGACTTCGCGATGCTCTACGCGTTCGAACGCGAATGGCTACCGGTGTTCAGGATGGGTTGGCGCACGCACCGGCGCATCGCGTTTCAGATGGACGGCAAGCATCCGCTGGGCGGCTCGCACCACCAGAAAATCGTCGTAATTGATGATTGTCTCGCGTTCGTCGGCGGTCTCGATCTCACGCGGTCGCGCTGGGACACGCAACAGCATCAGGCCGATAATCCTCTGCGCCGTGATGCAAACGGCGCGCCGTATCAGCCGTCTCACGATGTCCATTCGATGTTCGATGGCGAGGCCGCACGCGAAATCGGCATGCTCGCGCGCGAGCGGTGGGCACGCGCGTGCAAGAGAAAGCACGCAATCCACGCGCAACCCGTGCCGCCGACGCAGGACCCGTGGCCGCCGTCGCGCAGCGTCGATTTGGAAAATGTCGACATTGCCATCTCGCTCACCGAGCCCGCATACCTGGGCCGCGAAAGTAAGCAGCAAATCCGCACCCAGTATCTCGATGCCATCGCGCGTGCGCGCCGCAGCATTTATATCGAGAACCAGTACTTCACGTCGGCATCGATTGGCGCGGCGCTGAGCGAATCGCTCGCGCGGGAGGATGGTCCGGAGCTGACGATCGTCGTGCCTCGCAATCAGACCGGCTGGCTGCAGAAAGTGACGATGGGCGTGCTGCGTGCGCGCCTGCACGGCATTCTCAAGGATGCGGACCAGTACGGCCGTTATCGCCTGCTGAGTCCCGACGTGCCCGGCCTGGGCGAATCCATCGTCAACGTGCACAGCAAGCTGATGATCGTCGACGACGAATTGCTGATCGTCGGTTCCGCGAACCTGAACAATCGCTCGATGGTGCTCGACAGCGAGTGCAATGTGTCGATCGATGCGGGTGCCGATGCACGTATCCGCCGTGCGATCGCGAAGATGCGCGATACCTTGCTCGCCGAGCATCTCGGCTGCGAAGTCGCGGACTTCGTGCGCGAGCGCGATGCGCGCGGCAGCGTGACAGCGGCGATTCATGCGTTGCAGCGCGATCGCGCGAAGCATCGAACGCTCGTCGATCTCGATCCGCAGGTCTCAGCCGAGCTCGATCGACTCATTCCGCCCGATGCGCTCATCGATCCCGAAACACCCATCGCCGCGAACGAGCTCATCGATCAGTTCGTGCCCGCCGAGAAGGCGCGGCCGCTGATTGGACGATATGCGTTGCTCGGCGTGCTCGCATTGCTCGTCGTCGGGCTCGCGGCGGCGTGGCACTGGTCGCCGCTCGCCAGCTACCTCAACCTGAAATCGTTCGCGAATGCGACGCGGCAGATCGAGGCGCTGCCGCTTGCGCCGCTGTGGATCGTGCTCGCCTATGTCGCCGCGGCTGTCGTCGCCGCGCCCGTGACCTTGCTGATCGCGACGATGGGAGTCGTGTTCGGCGCGGCGTGGGGCGGCTTGTATGCGTTCATCGGCACCACCGTGGCCGCCGCGACGTCGTTCTGGATAGGCCACCGGCTCGGGCGCGATGCGGTCCGCAAACTCGCGGGCGCACGTGTGAACCGGCTGTCGGAGCGTGTGGCTAAGCGCGGAATCGTCGCGGTCGTCGTGTTGCGGCTCCTGCCGGTCGCACCGTTCGCCATCGTCAATCTCGTTGCAGGTGCATCACACGTGCGCATGCGCGACTTTATCATCGGCACGATGCTCGGCATGGGTCCTGGCATCTTCCTGACGGTTGCATTCGCGCATCAGCTGGTCGCTTCGTTGCGGCGCCCGACGGCCGGCTCGTTCGCCGTGCTGATCGGCATTGGCGCGGTGCTGATCGGATTGTCGGTGCTGTTGCAGCGTTTTCTCGGCAGATCGGGCGGGAGCGATGCGCACGAAGGCGCCCCGAGCGATGCGGACAAGCCGCGCGCCAGCGATGAAGCCGAACGCGCGCAGCGTTTGCGCGACCACAGCTGCATGCCTCGCGATACATCGGGCAAAACGTCATCACGATGTCAGGACGAGGCCAGCCCATGACACTGATGCACGACCCTGGCATCGAACGGCCGCGCATGACGCTTGCGCGCGAACGCGAACTGCGCATCGGGACTTACAACCTGCATGGCGCGGTGGGGATCGACGGCAAGTTCGCGCCGGAACGCATTGGCGATGTGCTCGCTGAAATCGATGCGGATATTCTCGCGCTGCAGGAAGTGCCATTGGGCGGCGCGAGTTCGCCCGATGTGCTTGCCGTGCTGCAACGCATGACGGGCCTCTACGCCGTCTCCGGACCAACCTTCGACACGCCCGCGCGGCGCTATGGCAACGCCGTGCTGACGCGCTATCCGGTGCGCGCGGTGCGCACGCTAGACCTGTCTTTCAGGAGCCGCGAGCCGCGCGGCGCGCTGGATGCCGATATCGATTGCAACGGCGAGCTGTGGCGCGTCGTAGCGACGCATCTGGGCCTTGCCTCCAGCGAACGGCGCGCGCAAGTGGAGCAGGTATTGCAGAGCTTCGACACGCCCGCGCTGCCCGTCATCCTGCTCGGCGATCTGAATGAGTGGTTCGTCTACGGCCGCACGCTCAGGCGGCTCGTCACACACTTCCATCGCGCGACTGCGCTGCGTACGTTTCCTACGCGCTTTCCGCTGTTCGCGCTGGACCGCATCTGGGTGCATCCGGGCGAACGGCTGTTGCGTGTCGTCGTGCATCGCACGGCGCTTTCGCGAATCGCGTCGGATCACTATCCGTTGATCGCGCATATCAGCGCGTCGGTTAATGAATGATCCGCGCGCGGCTTCCGGCTATTTGTGCAATTCGCTGCGCAACGTCGCGACGTCGTTGGCGGTGACGGGCTGCGCATTGTTGCCCCAGGCGCCGCGGATATTCAACACCTGGGCGATCCCGCCCACGTCGCCCCGTCGAGGTACGGTGGTTGCTACATCGCTGGCGGACTAGCTGCACCCCAGCCCAACCGGCGAACCCGATCTTCATGACTGACACCGACACCACGCGCGACACGTCTGCCCGTCTGAACGCGATGCGCAGGACGCTGCGCGAGGTGTTCGGTATCAGCCGGCTGCGCCCGGGCCAACGGGACATCGTCCGCAGCGTGCTCGAACAGCGCGACACGCTCGCCGTGATGCCCACGGGGGCCGGCAAATCGCTGTGCTACCAGTTGCCGGCGTTGCACCTCGACGGTTGGACGCTCGTCGTGTCGCCGCTGATCGCGCTGATGAAAGACCAGTTCGACAAGCTGTGCGAGGCCGGCATCGACGCCTGGCGGATCAATAGCGCGGTGCCGGCTGCCGAACTGCGCGAGGCTTACGAAGCGTTGCGCGGCATGCGCCGCGGCATCGTGTTCGTCACGCCCGAGCAGCTGACCCGGCCCGAGCTGATCGACGCCTTGCAGGCGGGCTCGCGCCAGCGCATCAAACTCGTGGTCGTCGATGAGGCGCACTGCGTATCGCAGTGGGGCCACGATTTTCGGCCGGCGTTCCTGCGCATCGTCGATGCGGTCAAGGCGCTCGGCAAGCCGCCGATCCTCGCGCTGACCGCGACGGCGACGCCGGACATCCGCGAGGACATCGTGCGTTCGCTCGGCCTTCACGAGCCGCGCATCGTGAACACCGGCGTGTATCGCGACAACCTTCACTATCGAGTGACGCAGGTGTCGGTGGGCGGCGGACGACAGCGTGCATCGACGCGCGCGAGAGAGGCGAAGACGGCCGCGTTGCGCACGCTGCTCGCGAGCGAATCCGGCCGGGGCATCGTCTACACGGCGACCGTGCGCGAAGCCGAACAACTCGCGGCGACGGTGCGCAGCTGGGAAGTTGCCGCCGCCTGCTATCACGGCCGGATGCCGGGGCGCGAGCGGCACGATGCGCAGGAGCGTTTCGTGTCGGGCGACGTGCGCGTGATGATCGCAACCAACGCGTTCGGGATGGGCGTCGATATTCCCGACATCCGCTTCGTCGTCCATTACCAGATTCCCGGCAGCATCGATGCGTATTACCAGGAAAGCGGACGCGCGGGACGCGACGGCAAGGTCGCGCGCTGCGAGCTGCTGTTCGACCTGAACGATCGGCGCGTGCAGCAGTTTCTCGCGCTGGGCCGCTATCCCGACGCTGCGCTGCTGCGGCGGATCTGCGACGCGCTCGCGCAGCGCGCGAAAGCGCCCGGTCCTGGCGTGACGGCGCGCGAGCTGCTCGACGAGGTGCCGGACGTGGGCCGCAACAAGCTCGCCGTGGCGCTGAAGATGCTGACCGACTCGGGGCACGTATCGCGCGGCCGGCTGCAGCGGTATCGGCTACGCGAGCGTGGCTCCGAGCATGGCCGCGATAACGCCGAGGACAGCGCGATCGAGGCTGCGGTCGAACGCTATGCGCAACTCGCGATGCGCGATCGCGACGCACTTCAACAGATCATCGACTACGCGCAAACCGGCGGCTGCCGATGGCGGGTGATGCTCGAATATTTCGGCGATGCGCAGGGATTCGAGCGCTGCGGCACTTGCGACAACTGCCTGAACCCGCTGGCGGCGACGCTAGAAGCGCAACGAACCGCCCCCGACGATAAACGGCCGCCGCGCCACGCCAGCAGGAAAGCGCGCTTCGGCCGAGGCGATCCGGTCCGCGTGCGTAAATACGGCTCGGGCCATGTGGTGTTTTCAACCGACGAACAGGTCGCGGTGCTGTTTCCCGATGGCACGACCCGCACCTTCATGGCGACGTTCGTGAAGGCCGAGATCGCGTGATGCGCGGCAACGTTCGCGTAAAAAGTGCGACCAGCCTTCAACCGGCATGGTCGCCACAAGCACGTCTGAGAACGCTGTCCCCTGGAGTCCAAGCGGAGGACGAGGGCAGTATAGGAAACGCGCGCGCAGCGCGGAGTGTCCGTAAACCTGCGCGACGGACAGTTCTACACGCGAGACGCTGTGCGCATCATTATTGGCCGCCCTTTTCCTGCGATGGCTTCACTTCGGACAGGTCTTCTTCTTTGACTTCTGCTTGCCGCACGCTCGTGCCGTCATCGCCGGATTCGGAAATGTCCGTTTCGAACGTGCCTTCGTTGCCCGTGTCGGCGTCAGCAGGTTTCGGCGTTTTCGGCTGCTGTTGCTGGGTCGTCATGATTTGCTCCTTGCAATGTCACGCGGCGCGTGATGCCGCGCGTGAACATCACTCAGCATGGACGATGCCCGGGAGCGCAAGACATTTCATCGCGACGAAGTTCGCACTCGGAAGCAGGCGCGAATTGCCTGTCGTCTGCGCCATATAGCAGGAACGCGTATGGGCCGTACCGGATTCGAACCAGTAACCAACGGATTAAAAGTCCGCTGCTCTACCAATTGAGCTAACGGCCCGGCCAGCCAGATCGTCACCCTCTGCCGGGTAATCCTGGCGTCGGTGCTAGCCGATGTGGATGGTTCTTTCAGTCGGTACGCACCTCGATGCGGCGCGGTCGCGCCTCGTCGCGGCGCGGTATCGTCAGCTTCAATACGCCGTCCTTCAGATTGGCTTCGATTTTCGACGCGTCGAAGTCGGCGCTCATCGAGAACGCCCGCGCGAAGTGAGGCTCACGAATCTCCGCATGCTGCAGACGCAGTTCCGCCGGTGTCGGCACCACCGCTTCTGCTTCGATGTACAAGTTGCCATCGTGGACCTTGACGTCCAGCCGCTCCCTGGTCACGCCCGGCAGATCCGCCCATAGCGTGATGCCGTGGCTGTCCTCGAAGATGTCTACCGGCGGCGTCAACGTGATCCGGCGTTGCGACGCATCACCGTCGCGCTGGGCCACCGCTGTTTGGTCCTTTCTGGCGAGTTCAGTCGTGTCGTTCATGATGTCCTCCGTAGTTCTGCCAGCCGCTCACTGAACGGTGATCGCCCGCGGCTTTGACGCCTCGCTTTTGCCGATGCTCACCATCAGGCATCCATTGGTGTACCGCGCGCTGACCTTGCCAGGGTCCGCGTTTTGCGGGAGTTCGACCACGCGCCGGAACGCGCCGGCGAATCGCTCCTGTGCATAGGTGCGCGCATCGTCGCCGCGGGTTTCCGGTTGCGAGCTCGCGCGCTCGCCGCTGATGGTCAGCAACCCCTTGTCTAGCGATACGTCGAGCTTGGCCGGATCGACCCCGGGCGCGAACGCGACGATCTCGATCGAGTCGTCGGTCGAACCGATGTTGATCTGCGGGAAGGCGCCAGCGCGGCCTGAACGGATACTGGAAGGAAAGCCGCCGAAGAGGCTCGCCATCTGCCGTTGCAGACGGTCGAACTCACTGAAAAGGTCGGTCCCGAAGTAAAGGTCACTCATGATCGTTTCCTCCTTGGATGCAGCACGGAAACGAACCGGCCTACGCGCTCCAGTCCGTCTGCCGGGCTGCGGCAAACAAATCGAAACACGCAGCGCGCCGCATGGCCGGCGCGACTGCCTGAGCGGAAATTAGAATAGTATGGACGGAGAAAATTTCAAGGTGGGTGACGCAAAATTTTGTTCTTGAAATCGGCTCGCTGAGCACTATTTTTACGACACTCCGACGAACCATGCGAGGTCTTCATGGAATTCGAACATGACTGGCTCACCCTTGGGCGGCACCGAATCCGGTTGCGCTCAACGAAAGGTTTTCCAACCGAGACGATGCGCTCGGCGGCCGAAGTCATCCGATTGGCGATCGACAACAATATGAGCGCCCGCGCGCGGCTGGTCGAAGTGGTATTCCGGCAGGAGTCGGCTTTCGAAATCTCTGTCGGCACCACTTTCGCGGACGATCGGCTTTGCGCGCCGCAGCTGGAAGCGGCGATCGCCACGGTGTTGGGCTTGCAGCTGGACCAGATCAATATCTTCGTGACGGTGGTTACGCAGGAAGAGGTCGATCTGCACTTCGGCGTCTATGAAAGAATGCTGGCCGAAAAGCTCGGCGTCGTACCGCCGATCCAGTAGGGAGAGATGGATGATCGAACCAGTTGAATTTCTCACCAGGATCGATACCGCTTGCGACGGCTACCGAAATGAAGTCCTCACGACCGTCAATGATCACGACGTCCATATTAGCGTGATGAATGCGCCATATTTTTGGCATATCCATCCCGACTCCGACGAAACGTTCATCGCCATCGACGGAACATTGATCATTGACTTCGACGACGGCCAGGTCGAGTTGCGGCGAGGCCAAATGCTCACGGTTCCGGCCGGCATGCGCCACCGTACCCGTCCTGCCACGGAACGCTCGATCAATCTGACGGTAGAAAGAACCAACGCCACGACGGTCCGCTGCGACTCACCTGCCGCCTAGCTCGTTCGGGCGGGCATGGCGGTTGCGACCCGGCTGATACCAGCAGAAACGAGGGAGGACATCATGACGAGGCTTGATCCACATCGAACGACCGGCGAAGCGGGCGCGCGGATAGTTGGCGGTGGCGTAGGAGAAGGACCGGGGCCGGATGTGATGTCCGCCGACACACTGGACGGCAACAAGGTAATCACCACCGACGGCGAACATGTCGGCAAGATTTCCGACATCATGCTCGACGTCCGGGGTGGTCGCGTCGCCTACGCCGTCCTGTCGGAAGGAGGTTTCCTCGGCATGGGCGACACGCTGCACGCGATTCCGTGGAATGCACTCACTCTCGACACGGCGGAAAAATGCTTCCGTGTCGACATCACCGCGCAACGGATCAAGGACGACCCAGGCTTCGACAAGGATCACTGGCCGTCCATGGCGGATCCAGCATGGGGAACCGAGTTGCATAAGTACTACAACCGGCGACCATACTGGTCGGCGCCTGACACCGGAGACTTACCGCTTGGTCCGATGGACGTATGAGGACATAAGCGGAGGCGGCTGCCCGCGAACATCATCAGCGGGCACCGCCCCATCACCAGCGTCGGTCAGATGAGTTCACGGAGCTTGTAATACCACATGCCCAGAACCAAAGCCTGTGTGCGTAGCCTCTTGCCGCCCGGGAACCGTCGATGCCTGATGCGGCTGAATACGTCGAAGCGGGACGCATCGCCGCCGATCGCGTCCGCCAGAATCTTGCCGGCCATTCCCGCGAACACCAGCCCATGTCCGGAGAAGCCTTGCACATAGTAGAGGTTGTCGCCGATACGACCGAGATCCGGCGCGCGGTTCATCGTGATGTCGACATAGCCGCCCCATGCATATTCGATGTTCACGTCGGCGAGTTGCGGAAAAACGCCCGTCATGCGTCTGCGCATGCGGTCGATCAGATTGCTCGGGGTGGTGGCGTCATACGATTCGCCTGCACCGAACAGTAAACGGTGATCCGCGCTGAGCCGGAAGTAATCGAGTATCAGATTGTTGTCGGACGCCGCGGCGCGGCCCGGCATCAGCGCGTCGGCCCGCGCACTGGTAAGCGGTTCCGTCGCGATCATGTAGGTGCCCACGGGCATGATGCGGGCTTCGATCTCCGGTGCGGGATGATCGCCGAACTCTCCCAGATAAACGTTTCCAGCCATTACCACACGGTCACACGACACCTCTCCCTCGGCTGTCTTCACCACAGGCCGAGCGCCCCGATCGAGCCGCGACACAGCGGAATTCTCGAAAATCCGGACGCCCGCGCGACGCGCCGCCTCGCCCAGACCAAGGCAATAGAGAAGCGGATGAAGATGGCCAGACCCGGCGTCGTACACGCCCGCGGCGAACCGCTGCGACGCTATATGAGCGTCAAGCGCCGTGCGGCCCAGCCATTCGAGCGGGTAGTCGTACCTGTCGCGCGTGCGCCGCACCCAGTTCATCAGTTGTTCCGCCTTCCGATCGCTGACCGCAAGCGTCAGATATCCGCGCCGATAATGGCAATCGATGCCGAAGCGCACAAGCCGATCTTCCAACAGTCGCATACCCTCCAGCGACACATCCCACGCCCTTCGCGCGACCTCGCGGGAACATTGGTGCTCGATTGCATCTTCACCCTCGTCGCCGAAGCCGACAATCGCGTGTCCACCGTTACGCCCCGACGCCCCCCAGCCGATGCGCTGCGCCTCCAGCAATGCCACGTCGAAGCCACGCTCGGCTAGCTCCAGCGCGCACGAAAGCCCGGCATAGCCACCGCCGATCACGCACACGTCCGCGTTGAGTTTCTCCTGCAATGGAGGACGAGGCTGCGCACGGGTGACGCTCGCCTCGTAATACGAGTCCTCGACAACGCCCTGTTCCTTGTTCAACAGTGACGACATAAGCCGGTCTCCGAAGGTCTGCCCGCTATGGAACGCGTATGTTGAGAAATTGCCAGGGATCGTCGTCGCACGGCGAATCGTAAAGGAGCGAGCGTTGCGCGAGCGGCGTCCATGAATCATAGACGCCAATCATCTCGCCCAGATAGGGTCGCGCGACCCGCATCACGGTTTGATAGTCGATGTCGTCCGGCTCGACTACGCCGGCGTCCGGATTCCCGAGCACCCATACGATGCCGGCCAGGATGCCCGCCACCACCTGCAGGCTCGTTGCGTCGTTATGCGGCGCGAGTCGACGGGCTTGCGGCGTGGTCAGACGGGAGCCGTACCAGTAGACTCCGTTGTCGTTTCCCATCAACAGCACGCCGAGTTCGTCGGCGCCATCGACGATCTCATCGCGCATGATCCGCTTATGGTCCTGCAGACGCCAGCCTCGTCCGGCGAACTCGTCGATCGAAAGAAACGCATCGTCGCAAGGCCGGTAGGCATAGTGCACCGTCGGACGGTAGATCACTTCGCCATCCTTGCGAAGTGTCAGATGGTCGGCGATGGAGATCGACTCTCCGTGCGTAATGAGGAACCCATGATAACTACCGGCGAGCGGCGTCCAACTGCGTACGCGGGTCGCGAGTCCCGGGCGTTGCAGGTAGATCGCCGCATCACTGCCGAATCCGTGCCGACGCGCGTCCGCAGGCCAATGCCGTTCATGCGTACCCCATCCAAGTTCCGCCGGCTGCATGCCCTCTTCCACGAAAGCGTCGACGGACCACGTATTGACGAACTCGTTTCGCGCCTTGCGGCATTTGGCGACCTGGAAGTCCCGCTCCGCTATGTGAATCGCCTTGATGTTCAGCCGGTGTGCGAGCGCAGCCCAGTCCTCGTAGCTGCGCAGCGCTGTTGCCTCGATGCCGCTGTTGGAGGCCATATCGAGCAGCGCCTGTTTTACGAACGCCGAAACCAGTCCGGGGTTCGCGCCTTGCGTGAGAATGGCGGTCGGACCGTCGCGCTTGTCGAGGCGAAAGGCCAGCAAAGCTTCGCGAAGCGCATAGTTGCTGCGCCTGGAGGGGGAACGATCGGGATCGGTCGACTCTCCTTCCCATGGCTCGATGGATGTGTCGAGATACAGCGCGCCACGAGACCAGCAGAAACGCACGAGCGATTCGCTCGACACGTTCACTGACAGATTCAGCACGAGGTCGCCTCTTTTGACGTAGCCAGCGAGCAGCACCTCGAAGTTGTTCTCCGACAGCGCCTGCTCGACGACGCTCAGCCCGCATTCGCGAGCGATCGCCGTATCGTTGCCGGGCGGGCAAAACACGGTCACGTGTTCCGGGCAAACATCGATGTGCCTGAAAAGTATCGGTAGCAGCGAACTCGCGATGCTTCCTAGTCCAATGATCACGATATTGCCGTGGCAAACGGCGTGCTTTGTCCAATTCAACTGCGCGCTCATCTCTGCTCCTAACCACAGCGCTTCGGTATGCGCGTGTTCTCGTGTTCGGTCTTTGTGATCCATCGTGACGGGCCGTACCGATCCGCGAGCATTCCGCATTCCGCATGCTGCTGCCCGCCTCGCGATTACGGCCGCGGCGGTTCGCCGGGAACGCGCGTTGCTATACGTGCATCATCAATAGGAAACGCATAACGGAGACAGCCATGGGCTGCGCGCTTTTCGCGGCCGAACGGCGCGACCCGTTCAGTGGCGGGAGAAAAGCGATGTCCATTCAGGAATATGCGCCGTATCGCGGCTGCAATATCGAGGTAAACGTCACGCTATCGAAGACGCATTGGCTCGGCGGGAAATATCGCCGTTATCGCGTGTCATGGACCGTGACGTTGCCCGGCAATCCGCACCAGGAGGTGGTCAGTTTCCCGGAACAGTTCGATTTTCTGACTGAGCGGGAGGCGTTCAGGTATGGAGAAAATCGGGCGCACACCTATATCGATTCGATCCTGTCGACGCCTTCTCAAAGGCGCGGACTGCGCGACGCGGTCGCGCAGCCCGCCACGCGCCACGACGTTTGATGGCTCGAGCCGGCGTGCGCCCTTTTGCTGAAGGCGGGCCAGCCGTCGCGCGAGGCGCAAGGCCACGCGGGAATCCGGTTGTAATATGCTAACCAGCAAATGCTCCGCGAGCAGCTCGGGCGACACCAATCGATCTCGACGGAGCCCCGTGGAGGGACAGCATGAGAGGCTTCCTTCTGGCATTGGCATTGGCATGCGCGTGTGAGCTGTCGGCGGCCACGGCGCAGGATTTATTACCTGCCCCTTCGACTTCAGCGCCGGTCGCCGCGACGGACTTTCTGGCCATGGCGAAGCGAGTGGTCGACGCCGCTTCGCGACCCGCTGCGCCCTGGAGCGGGCCGCGCATTGGCCCGCGCGCGCAATCCGGAAAGCATATCGCCGTGGTCGCCGAGGATTTGCGCAACGGCGGCATCCTCGGGGTGGTCGGTGGTGTGCTGGAGGCGGCCAAGGTCATAGGCTGGCGCGTCAGGATCTTCGATTCCGGCGGTACGGCCGAGCTCCGTCTGAAGATGCTCGCGAATGCGCTGGCAGGCCACCCCGACGGTCTGATCCTCGCCGGGGGCGACGCACATGCGCTGCTCCCCGCACTGCGGCAGTTTGCCGACAGCAACATCCCGATCGTCGGCTGGCACGTGGCGGCGCGGGCCGGACCCGTGCCCGGCACGCCCGTCGCGATGAATGTCTCGACGGATCCGCTCGAGGTTGCACGGGTGACCGCGCTCGCGGCCATCGTGCAATCTGCCGGACATGCGGGCGTCGTCATCTTCACCGATACCGGTTTCCGGATCGCACAGGAAAAGGCGGACGCAATGGCTGCTCTCGTTCGCAAGTGCAGTGGCTGTACCCTGCTTGAAGTGCGCGACGTGGCGATCTCGCGCAGCGAGAAGCTGGTGCCAGAGGCGACACGCGCCCTGCTCGCGAGCTACGGCCCGCGCTGGACCTGTGCGCTGGGGATCAACGACATCTACTTCGACTACGCCGTGCCGGTATTGACGCAGGCGGGAATACCAAACGCCGCAATGATCATGCTGTCGGCCGGCGACGGCAGCGAGTCCGCCTTCCTGCGCATCCGCACGGGTACGTTCCAGACGGGGACCGTCGCCGAACCCCTGAATCTGCACGGCTGGCAGCTGGTCGACGAACTTAACCGGCTTTTCGCCGGAGAAGGCGTAACGGGTTACGTGAGCCCCGTGCATCTCGTCACGGCGGACAACATCGCCGCTGACGGCGGCGATCACCTGCTCTACGATCCTGACAACGGCTATCGCGACATTTATCGTCGGATCTGGCAACGCCCGTGAAACTGCCATTCCCACAATCGCTGAACGCTCAGTTTGCGCTCGTCGCCTCGTGCCTGGCCGCGCTGGTGGTCGTGATCGGCGCCACGTCGATCTACTCGTTGGCCACTTCGGCCTACTCGATCCGTCAGCTGGCCGAAGAGCGGCTCGCCCGCCTCGTGGATGCGCAGGATCTCGTGCAGCACACGCTGACGATCGAACGCCTCGCCTTGCAGCTGTCTAGCGACGATACGGTTGAAGCCGTGCGCGAGACGCATCGGCAGGTGCTCGAACAGTTGGCATCCTTCGACGGCCTGGTCAGCCGGCTGGCCTCGGCGACCACGAGCGAAGACCCAGGTGTCGACCCGCTGACACTTTATCGGTCGAGCCAACGCTTTCGCAACATCGTCAACATCGAGGCGCAGGTGCGCGAGACCGCGCTCGCCCGCCGGGGGGCCTCGGCGTCGGGGCAACCGGCAGGCGTGTCGCTGGCCAGCCTCGACGCGGATCTGCGCGGCGCGGCCGACGCGCTCGCCGCCGCGGCGCACCGGCAGTCGGATGATTTGACGAGCGAATACCGTGAAGCGGTCCAGGATCTGGCCGCTCGCGCAGATCGCACTCGTAAATGGGTGGCAGGCGGACTCGCTGTCAGCCTGTTGCTCACCTGGCTAATCGCCCGCGAATTCCTCGGGCGCCATGTGGTGGCGCGCCTGCGCCGCGTCAGCCATTTTCTGCGACATGGCGATGCCGGCAACCCGCAAGCTGGCGTCCCCGTGCACGGCGGCGACGAGATCGCCGATATGGCGCGTGCTGTCGAGCAGTTCCTCGAAGACCGACGCCAACGCCGCCAGGCCGAGCAGGCGCTGAAAGAGCTCAACGCCGGACTCGAGGCACGCGTCGCCCAGCGCACGGCGGAACTCAGTACGGCGCTCGCGGGTCAGGCCGCCGAAATCGCCGAACGTCAGCACGCCGAAGATGCGCTTCGGGAAAGCGAGAACTTTCTTAACAGCATCATCGAAAACATCCCGGACATGGTCTTCGTCAAGGAGGCCGAGAGCTTCCATTTCGTGCGCTTGAACAAGGCGACGGAGCAACTTCTCGGCTACCGGCGCGAGGAGCTCCTCGGCCGCTCCGTCCATGACCTGTTTCCCGTCGACGAGGCCAATTTCTTCGCGCTGAAGGATCGCGAGGTGCTGGAGTCGCGGCAAATGATCGACATACCGGAGGAGCCGGTTCATACGCGCCATGGACTTCGCCTCGTGCACACGATGAAGATTCCGATCGTCGATGTGCGCGGCGAGCCCCGGTTCCTGCTCGGCATCTCGCGTGATATCACGGAGCAAAGGCATGCCGAAGCGGAGTTGCGGCGCTATCGCGAGCACCTCGAAGACATGATTCGCGAGCGGACAGCGGAACTAGCCGTTGCCAAGGAGCGTGCCGATGCGGCCAATCAGGCGAAGAGTCAGTTTCTGGCACACATGAGCCACGAACTGCGCACGCCGCTCAACGGAATTCTTGGGTACGCGCAAATCCTCAAGCGCGACACGACCCTCGATCAGCACCAGCTCGACGGACTTGCGGTGATCCAGCGCAGCGGCGAACACCTGCTTACGCTCATCGACGACATCCTGGATATCGCCAAAATCGAGGCCGGGAGAATGGAACTCAATCTGTCCGACGTCCCGCTCGAACAGTTCGTCTCTTTTATCGCCGAGACGATACGGGTGAAGGCCACGGAAAAAGGCCTGGCCTTCGTTTGCGAGATGCCGCCGGATCTGCCCGCGTGTGTGCGGGCGGACGAAATACGGTTACGCCAGGCGCTGCTCAACCTGCTCTCGAACGCGATCAGATTTACCGAGCAGGGAAGCGTGCGTCTGCGCGTCGCTTTCACACCGCCGACGCGACTATGTTTTGAAGTCCGCGACACCGGCATCGGCATAGATCAAGGGCGTCTGGAGGAAATCTTCAGTCCTTTCGAGCAGGTCAGCGAGGACCATCATCGCTTTGGCGGTACGGGCCTCGGGCTAGCCATTAGCCGGCAACTCGTGCGCCTGATGGGAGGCGAGATCCATGTCGAAAGTCGCCGCGATATAGGCAGCGCCTTTTCGATCGAGCTGGACGTCGAGGTGGTAGCGCCTTGCGCGGCTGTCGCCACGCCCGAACGGATCGTGAGCGGCTACAGAGGGCCGCGCAAGACTATCCTCGTTGTGGATGACGTGGCGGAGAACCGTGCCGTGATTGTCGATATGCTCGGTCCGCTCGGATTCGACATGGCGCAGGCGGGTAATGGTTCTGAAGCAATGGAGAAAATCGAATCCCTGCGTCCTGCGCTCGTCCTGATGGACGTGGTCATGCCCGGGACGGACGGCCTCGAAGCCACGCGTCGCTTGCGCCAGATGGCCGAATTCCGGGACCTCCCGATCGTCGCAGTCTCCGCACGCGCGTCGAGAACCGATGCGGCGCAAAGTCTGGAGGCCGGCGCAAATGCCTTTCTGGCCAAACCGATCGACTTCGGCCAGCTATTGTCCGTCGTCGCGGCGCTCCTGAATGTCGAGTGGATCGATGCAGCTTCAGAGGCGCAAGTCGCTGAAGCGGGACCATCTGCTGTACCCGCCGTCGCGCCTCTTCCCGACGACTTGAAGGCGCCCCCGCCGGAGGAAATTCAAGCGCTGCATTACCTCGCGCGGCTCGGCGATATGCGTGCCATTGCGCAACACGCGCAACACTTGACCGAGCTCGACGAGCGCTATCGACCCTTCGCGGACCACCTCAGCAGGTTGGCGAAGGCTTACCGGTCCAAGTCGATTCTCAATTTCGTCGAGCAATATCTGAAAGGAAGATAAATCCGATGCTTTGCGCCGCGGAACGTGAATCGCTGGGCCTTACCTTCCAACAGCATCGAGCGGAATGTGAATCGAAACCATGGTGCCCGCGCCGGGCGCGCTGTCGATTGAAAGCGATCCGCCGATCAGCCGCGCGCGCTCGTTCATGCCGAGCAGGCCATATGAATAGTCGCGCCTCACGACTTGCTGATCGAAGCCTCGGCCGTCGTCACGCACCTGCAGCAGGAGCTTCGCCGCTGTCGAAACAAGCGTCACCTCGACATGGGTGGCGTCGGCGTGCCGCGCGACGTTCGTCAGCGACGCCTGTGCGATGCGAAACAGGGCCGTCGCATGGGCGTCGGACAACGCGGGGTCGCCGCCTTCGATGCGCAATTCACACGCAATCGCATGGCGGCGGTTGAATTCCTCGACAAGCCATTCGAGCGCAGACACGATTCCGAAGTTGAGCGCGGCAGGCCGCAAATGGCTCGCGACATTGCGCACCATCGAGATCGTGCCTTCGACCAGTTGACGCATATCATCGGCTTTCTTCGACGCTTCCGCGTCGTGCGCTATGCGCATCTTGAGCAACGACACGTCCATCTTGAGCGCAGTCAGCAATTGGCCCAGTTCGTCGTGAATCTCCATCGCAATGCGCTTTCTCTCTTCCTCGCGGATCGCCTCCATATACGCGGACAGTTCGCGCTGCTGCTCGCGTGATTCGACGAGTTCCTGTTCCATCTGCTTGCGACCCGTAATGTCGTTCAGGCCGACATAGATCGCGGGAGCATCGTCATAAGTCGCGACGCGCGCCGTCGCCATCGCCCAGAGCCGTGTACCGTCCGCACGCCGGAACTGTATCTCCCTATCGCGCAAGCTGCCCTCCATGCGCAGATGCTCGATCAGACGCTCGCGCTCCCCGCGGTCGGCGTAGAAATCCGCGATGTTGGCGGACATGCGTTCGTCCATGCCGAAGAGTTCGCGCAGCGGCTGATTCGTGTACAGGATGTGCCCGTCAGGCATCGACGTGATGCACAGCGGCACCGGGCTCGTTTCGACAATCGCGCGAAAGCGGGCCTCGCTTGCCTGCAAGCACGCGTTCGCGCGCGCCAGTTCTTCCGTACGCAACGCGACACGCCGCTCGAGATCGTCGCGCGCTTGCGATAACGCAGCCTCCGTTTCCTTGCGCATGGCCACTTCCGCCAGCAGTTGCCGGTTTTGCGCGAGAACCCGCTTGTGCATCACCCGCAGCTCGAGATGCACGCCGACGCGCGCGACCATCTCGTCGACGCGCAACGGCTTGGTCACATAGTCGACGCCACCTGCAAGAAAACCTTCGACGCGGTCCTCGTTGCCCGTCAGCGAGGTCATGAACAGGACGGGAATATCACGCGTGCGCTCATCGAGCTTGAGGCGTCGACAGGTCTCGAAGCCGTCGATGCCCGGCATCTTCACGTCGAGCAGGATCACATCGGGCTGCGAGAAGACCGCGCGCTCCAACGCTTCGATACCGTCGAGCGCCACCAGCACGCGTATGCCTCGCGCTTCGAGACTGTCCACAACTACGCCGAGATTGCCCGGCGTATCGTCGACTATCAGAATAGTGCCGGTCTGCGCGACCGGGGTGGCGAAATGGCTCATGATGCGGTGTTCCCTTTCAGAGACCGCTCAACGAGTTGCAGGCTGTCCTATTCTGCACTCGATGTCAGAGCCTGGTCTATCGCACGCTCGACGGTTTTGAAACGTCCGATGAAACAGCCGCGCCGCGGCCTCACTGCCGCCGCACGCTGCTCGCCTCCCGCCGCTCGCACGCTTTGCTCCGCTCTTCTGCGTTTTTGCTGCGTTGCGGCTCGTTATTGCGCCAGCCCGCCCGCCACGGCCAGCAGCCGGACTGCGCGAGGCTCGGTCAGTTCGTCGATCAGGTCGGCTACTTCGCACAGCGCGCGAAAGTCATACTCGCTGATCTGCTCCGCGTGATTGCGACGCAATTCGCGCATCGTTTCACCCAGCCGTTTGAGCGCGTTGGGCGTGCTGTCGATCAGCGGCCAGCAGTGCATCAAATATGCGAGCGATTTCACACTGCGCGCCTCGCACCAGGTGTCAAACAGTCGTAGACATATCGAGTCGATCTGCTCGACGACGTTCTCCCGCTCCGACAGATAGCCCATCATGATCCATCAATTCGACATTGCATTTCGATACCTCATCATCTATGAGCAGAAGTCGTGTCGCATTCAGTGCAAGCTGGAAAACGAGGGTGACACATCCTGATTCGCGTATCAGGAAATCCTGAGGCCATGCCGATTCCGATGGAGCAAATCCTGACGGCTAAAACCAGCCCTTCCTGAGACGACATTCCGCCGGTGCCGATTGGACGCACTCGCCGATCGCCATAGCATCGACGCATCGTGCATCGAGGGGGGAAATCATGGCGGGCAATATATCGTTGCGTTCTCAGGTCGAAAAACTCATCGGCCCGCAGGACGTGATCCAACTGCGCGCGTGGCTCAGCGACTGGTACGACTATGTATTCGCCGTGGGCTACATCCACCCGCCCTTCACACTCGATGAGGCGACAACCGACCGGCTCGAAGGCTACTTCAAGGCGGGCCTGACGCCAGCCGAAGGTGCAATCCTGTTCTTCGGCATCGTGCATTGAGAGGCGAGCGGCGAGGTTCGAAGAGTTCGACGGATCTGCCGGCAAGCCTTGCCTCACAAGCGCCAGGAGACACCCCCTTTGATCGCATGAGCGGGTCCGACCGCCAGTTCATCCGGCAGATCGTTTGCGACCTTTTCCTAGCGCGCGCGGCCCGTGCCATTTTTCTTCGTCAAGAAGCCGATCGAATAGACGATTACGGACGGACGCTCTGTCGTATCTGGAAATGTTCGAGGTAGGAGGTACGACGCCTTCGTGAGCGCGCACGACAGGGCGCTCGAATCCGTTGCCTGGGACATCGCCTCAGCCACGTATTCGATGGTGCATCCGTGAAAACGCAAGATTTCGGGTTCGCAAGGCGATGCGGGCCTGCGCCATGGATCTCATCATCTCGAGATACCGGCACGCTCTATCTGGCGGGTGACTAGCGGTGTAGACGCTGGTCAGTACCGCACGTAATAGCGAGCGTACTGTTCCAGCGAAACGTCGCAATTCTTCTAGCGCCGGGCCGACGCATGTATTCAAATGACGATGCCCCCGCAGCCTCCGACCCGCGAATGCCAGAGCGGGCCTGGCACTGAATGGAGCATTCTTGAAACAGTGGAGCAGTTTGGCTGGACGCTGAGCCGGCCGCGGGCCGCTCGACTAGTTTTCTGCAGATCGGGATCACCGTGCAAACTTACATTGGACCATCTGAATCCGCAGTTGCTAGCAAAGCGGCTCTGTTTAAGGTTGCTACCGATCGCGGTCACATCATCATGAGCGTGGACTCGGATCAAGACAAGAACGAAGAGCGCGCAATCGTTGAAGTCCGGCGCGATGCTTTGCTGGGGCTATGGCGGAACTGGACCACAACTGAAAACGAACTCGTCTGCTCGTCTCGTGCACCATCGACCCCGCTGAGAAGAAAGCTTGCGTTCGCCGACGAAGCTTTCATGCTGGGCAGGATCGCCCCTATACCGCTGGCTGAAGTTCGATGCCGGGTGCGTCCGCAATCTATTGCTCGATCGACCAACGCATCGTCCTTTGTTCAAACGACGACCCAGCCGTATGTGTGTGTGGCCGATGGCATCGACCGCATGCTCTGGCTCACTTCGACCGGGGCACGCTGCTTTCCGGTCGTGTGCCTGGTACCCGAGGCTCCCTTGCTTTCCCGGCTGGCCGGCACGCCTCGCAGCCAATGGGTCCGGGTTTCAGAACTATTGCGACGCTGAATCGGATGCGCACGCGCGCGGGTTTTCGCCACGACGCCTAAAACGTTAGGCACCCTCACCACCCGCGATCGCTTTAAGCCGGCGATAAAGCGTGCGCTCGCTCAAACCCAGCTGCGCGGCAAGCTCACTGCGCTTCCCGCGGAATTGCGCCGCTGCGCTCGCGAGTTCCGCATCGGTGAGCTTGCGCGGCAAGCCCAGACCCACCACCAGCGATTCCTTCGCCGCGCCGGAAGCCTTTTCGCGGACCGCCTCGGGCAAGTGTTCCGGGCGGATCACGCCGCCGTCGGCGAGCAGATTGGCGCGCTCGAGCACGTTGCGCAATTCGCGGATGTTGCCGGGCCACGCATAGGCACGCAACAGCGCCAACGCCTCGGCCGAAATCGACGCCTTATGCGACGCCCCCGTTCGCGTCGACGCAATGCGCGTCAGGATCGAATCCGCGAGCAGCGCGATGTCGTCGACACGCTCGCGCACCGCGGGCAAATGAATCGGAAACGCACTGATGCGGAAATAGAGGTCAGCGCGAAATTGCCCGTCCGCGACCATCCGCTCTAGCGGCTTGTGCGTGGCCGCGACGAGCCGGAAGTCGGCACGCAGCATATCAGTGCTGCCCACGCGCCTGAAGGTGCCCGTTTCGATCAGCCGCAGCAGCTTCACCTGAATGGAAAGCGGCACGTCGCCAATTTCATCGAGAAACAGCGTGCCGCCCTGCGCGGTTTCGACGAGGCCCTGCTTACGGCTCGTCGCGCCGGTGAACGCGCCTTTCTCGAAGCCGAACAACTCGCTTTCGAACAGCGTCTCGGTGATGCCCGAGCAATCCACCACGACGAACGGCCCCTGGCCGCGGCTGCTCGCTTCGTGCAGCGCATGCGCGAACAGCTCCTTGCCGGTGCCCGATTCGCCGAGCAGCAGCACGGGCAGCATCGAAGGCGCGACGCGCTGCAAAGCGGAAATCGCCTCGTTGAACGCGGGCGCGCGCCCGACCAGACCTTCGGAGCTTGGCCGCGCGGACGCGCTCCTGACCGTGGCGAGACGTTCGACATAGGCGACGATGCGTGCTTGCCGGTCGAAGATCGGCCGCAATTCGACGTCCACGTGCTCCGGGCCTCTCGGCGTGTGATGGATATGCAGCACGCGATCCGCACTGCGATTTTCCGTCGCGCGTTTCATCGGGCAGTGCTCGCCCGCCTGATCGCACGGCACGTCGTAGTGATGGGAAACCTGATAGCAGCGGCGCCCGATGTGCGCCTGGCCTTCGACGCCGAACTGGCGTTGATACGCGCGGTTCGCGGCCAGAATCTGATAGTGCGGATCGAGCACGATCGCCGGTTGCGGATCGTGCTCCAGATACGACACCAACGTGCTCACGTCGGGTACCACTGCGGCCACGCCGTCAGGCGCGCCAAACGATTGCGACGGAAGCTCGGTCGAAGGGAGCGGCGGAATGTCGGGCGGGATCATCGTGATTACTCCTTGGCTGCCGCACTATACGCCGGAACTGCCATTTCTGCCACGACTGCCAAATGGCAGTGACTTTATGCCACGGGTGATGCCGACGGTCCGGCAGGTGCATCGTCAATCCGCCATATCTCGCGCGACAAGTCTTTAAAAATCAGTGCGTTAGAAACGAGGATCGCGACGCTGCGGCTCGATGGCACGACTCCTGCAGTAGTGGGCGCCTCGGACTGGCTTAGTCCGCTATCGTGAGGAACCCACCGAAATGGCAACCGGCAAGCTCGCCGTCGAGGGCTTCTTCGATCCTGCAACATCGACCGTCAGCTATCTGCTGATGGATGCAGGCACGAGGAATTGCGCATTGATCGACACCGTGCTCGACTACGACCCGAAGTCGGGACGCACCTGCACCGCAAGCGCGGATCGTCTCGCCGCGCGCGTGGAGTCGCTCGGCGCCCGTGTGCAATGGATACTCGAAACCCACGTGCACGCCGATCACCTGTCGGCCGCGCCCTATCTGAAAGCACGGCTCGGCGGTCAGATC
This sequence comes from Paraburkholderia sp. BR13444, assembly GCF_040948755.1. Classification (NCBI taxonomy): domain Bacteria; kingdom Pseudomonadati; phylum Pseudomonadota; class Betaproteobacteria; order Burkholderiales; family Burkholderiaceae; genus Paraburkholderia; species Paraburkholderia sp. BR13444. Next base: position 421,119 of record NZ_JBFPKM010000006.1, read on the forward strand.
GCGATCGGCGCGCAGGTTACGCGCGTGCAAGCCGTGTTCGGCAAGCTGTTCAACGCGGGGCCTGAGTTTTGCGCCGACGGCTCGCAGTTCGACCGCCTGTTCGACAACGACGAGACGTTCAACGTCGGCGACCTGTCCGTGCGCGTGATGCACACGCCAGGCCACACGCCCGCCTGCGTAACCTATGTCGCGAGCGACGGCAGCGAAGAAGCCGCGTTCATCGGCGACACGCTTTTCACACCCGACTACGGCACCGCGCGCTGCGATTTCCCAGGCGGCGATGCGGCGGCGCTGTACCGCTCGATCCAGCGCATCCTCGGTCTCGCGCCGCAAACCCGCCTGTATCTGTGCCACGACTACCAGCCGGGCGGCCGGCCGCTGCTGTTCGAGACCACGGTGGCCGAGCAGCGCGAACAGAACATCCATGTCCACGATGGTATCGACGAAGCGTCGTTCATCGCGATGCGCACGGCCCGCGACGCGACGCTCGCAATGCCTGTGCTGATCCTGCCTTCGGTGCAGGTCAACATGCGAGCGGGCCACCTGCCACCGCCCGAAAGCGATGGCGTGTCGTACATCAAGGTACCGGTCGATGCGCTGTAAGCGCGACGGCGTATTACAAACAGGAGGACCCTACATGCGGAACACGAAACTCACGGCCCCTTCGAATCCAGCGGCCGACACGCTCGCCGCCGCCTCGCAACGGATGCGGCCGACGCACCGGCACGACGTGGTGATCGTCGGCGCCGGCGCGGCAGGTATCGCGACGGCATCGAGCCTGCTCGCGCGCTGTGCCGATCTCGACATCGCGGTCATCGATCCCGCCGACACGCACTATTACCAGCCGGGCTGGACCATGGTAGGCGCCGGCGTATTCCACCCGGAAACGACGGCACGTTCGATGGACAGCGTGCTGCCCGCGAACCTGAAGCGGATCAACGCCGCCGTCACGCGCTTCGAGCCGGCGCAAAACCTGGTGATTCTCGACGACTCGCGCGCCGTCGAATACCGCCAGCTGGTGGTGTGCCCCGGCCTCAAACTCGACTGGAACGCGATCGACGGCCTCGTCGACACGCTCGGGCGCAACGGCGTCACGTCCAATTACCGCTACGACCTCGCGCCGTACACGTGGAAGCTGACGCAGCAGCTCGAAACGGGTCGAGCCATTTTCACGCAGCCGCCGATGCCGATCAAATGCGCCGGCGCGCCGCAGAAAGCGATGTATCTCGCGTGCGATCACTGGCGCCGCAACGGGCGGCTGCAACATATCGGCGTCGAGTTCCGCAACGCCGGCGCGGCGCTGTTCGGCGTCGCCGACTACGTGCCTGCGTTGATGCAATACGTCGAGCGTTACGGCATCGCGCTGAACTTCGGCTCCACGCTGAGTGCGGTCGATGGCGACGCGAAGATGGCGAGATTCACGCACACGTTTGCCGACGGCAGCAAGGAAAGCTTCGAGACCGGCTTCGACATGCTGCACGCCGTGCCGCCGCAAAAGGCGCCCGACTTCATCCGCGACAGCGCGCTCGCCGATGCGGCCGGCTGGCTCGATGTCGATCAGGCCACGTTGCGGCACAAGCGCCACGAGAACATCTTCGGCCTCGGCGATGCAACCAGCACGTCCAACGCGAAGACCGCCGCCGCCGCGCGCAAGCAGGCGCCGGTCGTCGCGCACAACGTGCTCGCCGCGCTGGGTGCGGCGCGCGGCCTCGCGACCTACGACGGCTACGGCTCCTGCCCGCTCACCGTCGAGCGCGGGAAGATCGTGCTCGCCGAGTTTCTGTATGGCGGCAAGGTCGCGCCGACGTTTCCGGCGTGGCTCATCGACGGCAGAAAGCCATCGCGGCTCGCGTGGCTGCTGAAAGAGCGAATCCTGCCGCCGCTCTACTGGCGCGGCATGCTGAAGGGACGCGAATGGCTCGCTAATCCGCAACTGGCGGACTGAGCGCTCGCACGCACTGCTCACGGGGTCTTCGATGCTGCTGTCTCTTGTTCTCGGCGCACTGGTGGGCGCGACTCTCGGGCTGACCGGCGCGGGCGGCGGCATTCTTGCCGTGCCCGCGCTCGTGTTCGGCATGGGCTGGCCGCTACAGCAAGCCACGCCGGTCGCGCTCGTCGCGGTGGCCGGCAGCGCAGCGGTGGGCGCGCTCGAGGCGTTCCGCAAGCGGCTCGTCCGCTATCGCGCCGCGCTGCTGATGGCCGCCGCGGGTGTGCCCGCGACCGCCGCCGGCGCGCGCCTCGCGCATGCGTTGCCGCAACGCGTGTTGCTCGCGCTGTTCGCCGCGGTGATGCTGGTCGTCGCGTTCCGGCTATTGCGTCAGACGCTCGCGCGCCGCGGGTCGGGCGAGCCGCAATCGTCGATGTGCGTCGCGCATGTCGACCCGGCGACTGGCCGCTTTCGCTGGACCTGGCCGACCGCAGCCGCACTCGCGGCCACCGGTTCGCTGACCGGATTGATGACGGGTATGCTCGGCGTCGGCGGCGGCTTCATCATCGTGCCGATGATGCGCAAGCTGACCGACGTGTCAATGCACGGCATCGTCGCGACCTCGCTGATGGTGATCGCGCTCGTCGGCAGTGGCGGCGTTCTCGCGACGGCCACGCACGGCGCGACACTTCCACTCGAAGTCGCGTTGTGGTTCACTAGCGCCACCGCCGCCGGCATGCTCAGCGGACGGCTCGCGTCGCATCACATCGCCGCCCATCACGTGCAGTTCGGCTTTGCGAGCATCCTCGTGTGTGTGGCGCTCGGCCTGCTGGTCAAAGCGGCGCTGGTGTAAGCGCTGCCGCAACCCACCCAACAATCAAATAGAGCGAACGATGATCGATTTCGACCATTTCACCCCGATCGCCTCCCTGTGCGGAGGCCTGCTGATCGGCGTCGCGGCTGCGGCGATGGTGCTTTTGCTGGGCCGCATCGCCGGAATCAGCGGGATAGTCGGCGGCCTGCTGCGCTGGACGAAGCGCGACGGCGCATGGCGCGTCGCCTTCGTCGCCGGGCTGATCGTTGCCGCGCTGATCGCGCGTGCGGTCGATGCGCCCGTCGCGATCACCGTCGACGCGTCTTGGCCCGCCGTGATCGCGGCCGGCTTGCTGGTCGGCATCGGCACCCGCTACGGCAGCGGCTGCACGAGCGGACACGGCGTGTGCGGCATTTCACGCGGCGCCACGCGCTCGCTGGTCGCGACGGCGACCTTCATGGCGGCCGGCTTCGTCACCGTCTATATCATTCGACATCTTCTCGGAGCCTAAGATGGCAACAGCTGTTTCATTCGTATGCGGGCTGCTGTTCGGCTTCGGCCTGCTGTTGTCGGGCATGGCGAACCCCGCGAAAGTGCAGGGCTTCCTCGATCTCGCCGGAGGCTGGAACCCGTCGCTCGCTTTCGTGATGATGGGCGCGGTGGCCGTCGCGGCAATCGGCTTCGCGATCGCGAAACGCCGCGACAAGTCGCTGCTCGGATTGCCGATGCAAATTCCCGCGTCGACGCACGTCACCGCAAGGCTGGTGCTGGGCAGTGGCGCGTTCGGCGTCGGCTGGGGAATTGCAGGGTTCTGTCCCGGCCCCGCGCTCGTCGCGCTCGGGCTCGGGTCGGCCAAAGCGTGGGTATTCGTGGCGGCGATGATCGCGGGAATGGCCATCTTCGAGTTATTCGAACGGCGCAGACAGGCGGCCTTGGCGACCGGTTCTTAACCTGACCTTAAGGTGCCGCCGTGTACGATTCCGTTTCGACAGAAACCAACTCACAGGCGCCCCTATGCAAGTCTCGACTGAACACCGCTATGACATCGTCGCCCGTTTGCTCCATTGGCTCGTGGTCGGGCTGGTTGCCGCGCAGTTCGTGATCGGCTGGACGATGCCGGACGTGCACCGCGATACCGTGCCGGACGGCGAAATCGCCTGGCACCTTGGCGTCGGCACCGCACTGCTCGCGGCGATGGTGTTGCGGGTGCTGTGGCGCGTGACTCACCCGTCGCCGCCGGACAATCTGCCGCCGCTGTTTCGGGTCGCTTCCAAAGTCACCCACCTGACGCTGTACGCGCTGCTCGTGCTGGTGCCGCTGCTCGGCTGGATCAACGCTTCGTCGCGCACGTGGACGGTACGCCTCGGCGGACTTGTTTCGTTACCCTCACTGTCGGCACCGGGCTCGTCGTTCGGGCATGCAATGGGCGATGTGCACGGCGTTCTCGCGTGGGTGCTGTTCGGTGTCATCTGCCTGCATATCGCTGCGGCAATGTTTCATCAGTTCGTCTCCGGCGACCGCGTTCTACAGCGCATGAAGATCTAGCGCGACCCCGAATAACCAAAGCCGCGGCAACTCAACAAGGCCCCTTTCGATCTCCCGCCTTGCGCGTTCAAGCGCATGCGCGGGAATAAATCGGCGTGCGCGCTCGTTCTGGAGTCTGGAGAAAGCGCTTCGCGCAGGCAAGCATCAACCCGAACGCGGCATCAGCTTGCCCCACTACGCCGATGTAAATGCGACGCCGGTCATGCCGAGCGCGAAGTGCGATGCTGTCGCCCAGTTTCCGCAGTGGGCAGGGGTTCGTGCGCGCTGCGCATGACCGAACGCGGAACTGGCCGTCGGGGAGACGGACATGTCAAAGGCATTTGCAGGCGATGACGCCGCCCATCGGCTGACGGGGCGCACCTGGATGCTGGCGCTCGCCGTGCTTTGCCTGCTGGTTGCTCCAGTCGTTCGCGCACTGCCTATATTCGCCCGTCAAACGGGGCAAAGCTGCGTCGCGTGTCACGCGGGCGGACAGTTCCCTGAACTGACGCCGTACGGTCGAATGTTCAAGCTCAATGGATATACCTTCGGCGAACGTACGGTCCCGATTGCCGTGATGGCGATGCTCGACATGACCAGGACGAGGCTCAACCATGATGCCAGCGGCAATATCGTCTCGCCCAAAGACGGTCTGCCGATCTTCGATTCAGCCAGCATCTTCCTCGCCGGCAAGATCACCGACAGGATCGGTGCGTTCACGCAATTCACCTACTCGAACTACGATCATCAGGACAGCGACGGACACTGGATCGGCCACTGGGCATCGGACAACATGGATTTCCGTTATGTGGACAGGATCATAGGGGACGCCAGCGACCTGATTCTCGGCACCACCCTGCACAACAATCCGACCGTGCAGGATGTGTGGAACAGTTCTCCGGCATGGAGTTATCCGTACATTTCCTCTTCGATCAGCACGGTCGGCTCGCCCCAGTTTCTGCCAATCCTCGAAGGCACACTCGCGCAGCAGGTCGTGGGTGCGGGCGGCTACCTCTACTGGAACCGGACGGTCTATGCGGAGGTGTCGCTGTATAGCACCGCCGATGGCATCTGGTCGTTCATGAGCAAGGGCAAGAAGGCCGGCGACCCCAACCATCCGCAGATCTATCTGAAGGGTCAAAATCCATACTGGCGTCTGGCCCTGACTCATGAGTGGGGGCCGCACAACATCATGGTGGGGACCTTTGGCATCAATGCGAACGTCTATCCGAACGACGCGAACTCGATGCCGATCTTCACCCAGGGTGTCACCCGCTATCGCGACATCGGTGTGGATGCGCAGTACCAGTACATCCTCGAGCCGAACACCGTCACCGCACAGGCGCGCTACATCCATGAAAACATCAGCGATCCGAATAACTTCGTGTTTGGCAACAGCCAGTCAGCGAATCTGAATTCCTTACGCCTGAAAGCCTCGTACATCTATCAGGCCAAATATGGCGTGAGTCTTTCGTTCTTCAACGTGACTGGGACCGCCGATAGTGTTGCGTACGCCGGCAGCGCGAACTCGTCGCCGGCCACGCAAGGGTGGATGCCCGAGATCTTCTGGATTCCGGTTCCGAACATTCGCGTCGGTCTTCAATACACGCATTTCACCAAATACCTCGGCGCCCGGTCGAATTACGACGGCCATGGACGCAATGCGAGCGACAACGACACGCTATTTCTATACCTATGGGCCGCGTACTGGTGACGGTATCGGCTCACGTTCTTCAAAGGCTCATCGATGAAATATCCAGCGAATTCCATTGAGGATTCAACGTGCCGCTTCCCACGAGCGCGATTGATCCTCGTCGCCCTATCGCTCGGCGCAACCGGCTGCCACAACCTGGAGCAGTCCAGGCAAATCGACAATCCCGCCGTCGCCGGAAAGACGATCGCATTGCAGGTATGTTCGAATTGCCATAGCGTGAATGGCGTTTCGGTATCTCCCACGTTTCCGAAACTCGCGGGTCAGCCACGGGAATACCTTGTCAATCAGCTAACGGACTTCAAGGCTCATGCGCGAAGCGACCCGAACGCCAGAAGATTCATGTGGGGCTTCACGCATTTGAGTGAAACGCAAATCGAGCAACTCGCCGCGTACTTCTCCAGCCAGCCGCCTCCGGTACCGCGAGCGCCAGCCGATCATCGGCTCATCGATTCGGGCAGGACGATTTTTTTGTTGGGCATTCCGGACAAAGGTGTACCGGCGTGCAGTGCCTGTCACGGTCAGCGTGGGGAAGGGACAGGAGGATTTCCTCGCCTCGCCGGGCAGTACGCGGACTACGTTGAAAAACAGCTACTGGTGTTCCGGAGTGCCGGGCTACGCCCCCGTGGCGAAGTGATGAAGACTATCTCCGACAATATGTCGGATCGGGACATCCGAGCCGTTGCTGCCTTCATGGAGGCGTTTCCCGCAGAGACAGAGGCGGCGGCCAGTCCCGCTGTGAATCACTAGGCGTGCGGTCTTGCCATTCGGGTTTATCGGCCAGTACGCGCCCGCCCAGTCGGAAACCAGCGCGGAAGCATGCCGACCAGGACGTCGTCTTTAAGAAAGACATGATGAAAAATAGCCGCGAACGCGTGAAACCCCGCAAGCCACATAATGGCGTCGCCGAGCCACGTGTGCAGCGATGCGATGGCTGAGCCTGCTCCATGTGAAGTACCGAGCAACGGCGGGATATCGCGAGCGCCGATCAGCGTCAGCGGATGCCCTTCGAGCCACGCGCCAGAGATGGCGGTCAGCGGTAATGCAAGGAGAAGCAGATACAGCATCCATTGAACGGTTGCTGACATAACAACCATCCAGCGAGAAATTGGCGGTGTCTCGGGACGCGTGTCGACTAGCCGCCACGACAGGCGGATGAGCGTGAGCGCAAATACGCACAAACCCAAAGTCTCGTGAAGTCGCCGGTCGAACTCGTGGACCGGAGAATAGACGCGCTGCTCGGATCCACCTGGACCATAAATGAACGTCACGAGCACGAGAATTGCCGTGCACCAGTGAAGGAATTGGGCAATCGAACCGTAGCTAGTGGCAGAGCTTTTCACTGTGGCGTCTCCGATGTGCGACCTTCGACGAACGCCAGGCACAAGCGCTGGCCGGACACTGGCGTATTGGATTCGTGAATGGATTCTACGCGCAAACTCCGAGCGAACTATTAAGCCGACGGCGGCTCGCATTTTGAACGTTCTCCGTCGAACCATCGGTCCGCCAGACTGCGGTCGATGCAGATTGATTCTCAAGTTCTTCGTATTGCTGCCGATACCTTCACTGAGGAGACAATAGCCCGGTTACTGCGCGCAATAACGGGTAAAAGATGCTGACGCACCGCCATGCCGCCGTCGAGTATCAATGTTCTGCACTCACGCGCGCTGATTCTGAATCGATGCAATATATTCCGAGCTTAGGCATCGCTGGCGTCATTGGCCGGTGGAGGCGGCGACATGGCGTCGACCGGCAACTGATCATCACCGTCGCACTGGTGTTGACCGGTCTCGTCATTTTTGCGGTCGGCATCGGTTACACGCTGATATGGCACGAGCGGTCCGTTGCAGAGCGCATTCACGCCCTGCGTGCGCGCGATGACATCGAGACGCTGCAAGCCGTGCACATTCAGGCGAACGCCGACTTCCTGCAGGGGCTCGACAGTGCACGGGTCGCATCTTTCGCGTGGCCGGTGCAGCGTGTAGTGTTGGCCGCCACCTGCTTCGACCGGTTGGAACAAAGTTACGCAAGCGACCCGCGAAGCGAACTGGTGGTACGGCGTCTGCGCGGTGAGACTGCCGGCTGGGCATGGCTTCTGGCCGACATCGCGGTACGTGCGCACGTCGCGGATGGCCGTGCCTCGGTCGACAGCCCTGAGCTGCTCGCAGCGAACCGCATGCTGGCGAACATCGTCACCCAGTTGGTGACCCTCCGCGACGCGCAGACCGCTTCCCTGAGGGCTGCAGCCGACAGCGCGACGCGCCATCTGGTGATAGAACGGACCGTGCTTGCAACCACGGCGCTGGCGGCGTGTTTGCTTCTTTGCTATGCGCTGATCGCTCACTATCGCGCCCGTCTCGCGCGGCAACGCGCGCGCGTCATCGCAACAGAAAGCGAGCGCCGGTTCCGTCAGTACTTTGATCATCATCCACTGCCGATGTTGATTTTCGACGTCGAGACGCTATCGATCCTCGCTGCGAACCGAGCTGCCGCATCGCAATACGGACGCACGCGCCGCCAGCTATGTTCGCTCGAGATGGCCGCCCTGTATGCGCAAGCCGACTTGCCGTCGTTTCTGCGCGATCTGCATGCGCTGCTGGCCGCGGCCACCACAAGCGGCTCGGCCGGTGTCTGCCGGCATCGACACAGCGACGGCACGCCCGTCTACGTCGAACTGTCGTACCACTTCCTCACCTATGGCCGTCATCGAGCGTGCTTCATCACAGCTGTTGACGTCACGGAGCGAAAGAACGCCGAGCTCGCGCTATTGCTGCGAAGCCGTGCCCTCGACGCGATTGGCAACGGCGTGCTCATCACTCGACCCGATCCGAACGGCGACGTGGTCGAATACGCGAACCCGGCATTCGAGAAAATAACCGGCTATGAGCGCCCGCAGAATTCAGGCGATCACTCCGCGCGGCCGGAAACACCCGGATTGTGGCAACAGATCGGTGCGGCGATTGCCGAGAAACGCGAGGCCACCACGCTGACGAAAAGCCGGCGCGCGAACGGAACAGAGTTCTGGTATCAGCTATACGTTGCACAAGTAAGCGACGAGTCGGAAAAGGTTACGCATCACATCAGCGTGGTGAGCGACCTGACGGAGCTCATCGAGTCGCGCGATCTGCTGGTCAGGCAGGCGCGCCGCGATGCGCTGACGGACTTGCCCAACCGCGTGACGCTGCGCGAACTGGTCGACACGGCGATCTTCGAGGGTCGCGAGTTCACGCTGCTGTTCATCGACCTCGATCATTTCAAGGACATCAACGACAGCCTGGGCCACGGCGCCGGCGATCGCCTGTTGCAGGAAGTCGCGCGGCGGCTGTCGGCATCGGTCGGATCGGATGGCGTGGTCACCCGTTATGGCGGCGACGAGTTCGTGACGATGTTGACGGGTTCAACCGGCGATGCCGAACTCTGGGCGCTGTTGGCGCGCGTGACGCAAACGCTGGACGAGCCGGTGCAAATCGACGACATGCAACTGCGGGTCCGGATGAGCGTTGGGGTCAGCTGCTATCCGCAGGACGGCACGGACTGCGAAACTCTGCTGAAACACGCCGACCTTGCGATGTATCGGGTCAAGGCAGGCGGGCGCAACGGCGTCGAGCGATTTGCGCCTTCGCTCGCACATGAAGCGGCTCAGCGCATCGCGCTATCGCACAAGCTGCGCAACGCCGTCGAGCAGAGCGGCTTCGAGCTGGTGTACCAGCCGCAAGTGGACATACGCAGTTACCGGCTGAGCGGGGTCGAGGCGCTGATCCGATGGCACGACCCGCACTTCGGCACGGTCAGCCCGACGACGTTCATACCCTTGGCCGAAGACATTGGTTTGATTGCGCCAATCGGAGAATGGGTGCTGCAAACTGCCTGTGCACAGGCAAAGCGCTGGGAAGAAGTGCTGCCGGGGCTGCGCATGTCGGTCAACGTGTCGCCGAGCCAGCTTACGTCGAGTGATTTCGGCGCCGTCGTGCGCCGTGCTCTTGCCGCGTCGCAATTGGCCGCGGACCGGCTGGAACTGGAGATTACCGAAGGAGGCCTGGTTGCCCCGGGCGCGCTGCCCACGCTGCGCGCGCTGCACGACATCGGTGTTTCCATAGCGATCGACGACTTTGGCGCCGGTTACTCGAGCCTGGCTTATCTGCGCAGCTTTCACGCTGACCGTCTGAAGATCGACATGTCGTTCATCCGCGGCATAGGCAGCAGTCGTGCGGATGAGACGATCATCGGGGCGATCATCGCACTTGCCCGCAACCTGCGTTTCGAAGTCGTCGCGGAAGGCGTCGAACGAGCGGAGCAATTGGCTTTTCTTGCCGAGGCCGGCTGCGAGATCGTTCAGGGATATTACTTCGCCGCGCCACAGCAAGCGGCGAATATTCCGGCCTACGCGGCGAGTCTGCTCGGCGAGTTGCACGAGTTGCAAAATGCCTCGTCGTGACAGCCCCGCGCGCGACGACTTCACTTCGGCCTTGCGACGCCAAAGAGCGGCGCCTCGCCGCTCTTTGGCCCGGCGCCTTTAACGCGGATCCGACAGCGTCTGATTGAGCGTCTGCCCAGCGATGATCACGTTCTGCAACGTGATGTCGTGCACGTTGTAGAGGTAGATCGGTCCCGGCGTGCTGGCGCTAGCAGGGCCCGCGGCCGCAGGCGTGCCGAAATCACAGTTGGAAATCGTCACTCCGGTAATTGCCGGGACGCTCGGCGCAGGCGCCGGACCGTTGTAGTCGAACGCGACTGGACCTTGTGCAACGATGGCCTGGAAACACGAGCCGGTTGTGCTGCCCAACGTCACGTTCGCGGCATTGACGTTCGTGATGTTGACGTTGTCAACGAGCGCGGGGCGGGTGCGGATGGCATCGGCAGCAGGCTGGTAATCGCAATCGAACGTGATCAGGCCGCCTTGCGACGCGGACGGATTAGCGGCGGTTGCGGTGGCCACACCGATGGGCACCGTGCCGTTGATCGGACTGCCTGTCAGCATCTTGCTGCCGTAGCCGCCGCCGGTGAGGCTCACCCCGTGCGGGAGCGTGACGCCGTTCACATAGAAGTTCTTGACGTAGCCTCCGCGGTTCATGTTCGTCTTGATACGGATCGCAATGTTCAGCGAATTGGTTGCCCAGAACTGGTTGAGCATGGTCAGATTGCGTGCGTAGATGTTCTGCACGCCGCCACCCATCTCGCTGCCGAGCGTAATGCCGCCGTGACCGCTATTCATCATGCAGTTCTGGATCACATGGTTCTGCGCCGGTCCGTACTCCGTGTCGAGATCCTTGCCTGACTTGATCGCGATGCAGTCGTCGCCCGTGTTGAACGTGACGCTGTCGCACAGAACCGTGTTGCAGGCGTCGGGATCGAAGCCGTCGTTGTTCGGTCCGATGCTGTCGGCTGTCACGCCGCGGATCACGACGTTCGTGCAGTCCGTCGGATGATGCTGCCAGAACGGCGTGTTGTTGGTCCGGTAGTTTTCCATCAGCACGTTCGTGCAACCGAGGAATTCGACCATGCACGGCCGCAGATAGTGGCCGAGACCGAAGATTCGCTGCGCGACTGGCACGCCCGCTTCGGAGAGCGCTGGCAGGTAGTTCTGGTCCTGCTGCCAGGGCGTAGCCGGATTGGTCAACTGCGCGTACAGCGAGGCGGAAATGGTGGGGACGGCCACCATCAGATCGACGTTGTTCGGGTTGGTATAAGCCTGCGACGGCGTGGACGACCCGGCGCAACCGTATGCGCCACTGGTACCCTTGTAGGTCCACCAGCAAGTGCTGGTGTTTCCGCTTCCGGCGAACGGCGTCATCGCCTGACCGTTCAGCACCGATGTCGGACCTTCGCCGGTCAGCGCGATATTGTTCGCGTTGCGCGCATACACGGGCGAGCCGAAGTTCAGGCAGTCGTTTGCCTGCCAGCGGCTGTAGTACAGGTTGCCGTTGGCGCCGCAGTTGACGGGGCCGTCTTTCGCGTAGTCGGCGGGATTCGGGCTGAAGTAGATCGTGCAGTTCGCGCTCAGATGGAAGTTGACGTTGCTCTGCAGCACGATCGGACCCGCGCAATACCACGTGCCGGCCGGCACCACGACCCGGCCGCCACCGGCTGCACTGCACGCCGCGATTGCCGCGAGGAAAGCCGGACGTGAATCGAACGATCCCGGTGCGTTGGTCGCGCCAGCACCGGTACTCACCGGCGATGAACTGCCCGTATAAGGGCTGGCCTGCGCGATGACCGCGCACGGTTGCGCACCGTACTGTTCAACCGGGAAATCGACGGCCGGGAAAGCGCTCTGGGTGATTTTCTGCAGCGCATTGATGATGTTCGTCGCCGAGCCGTCGGGGCCCCAGATCGGATCGGCCGCGGCCGTTGACGGCGTGCTTCCGGCCGCTGGCGTCGAACTGCCGCCTCCCCCCGCGGCAGCGGAAACGCCGCCGCCGCCGCCGCACGCCTGCAGGAGCGCGCTGCCCGCCAACGCGCCTCCCAGCCCAATGAAGCCACGGCGCGAAATGCGCAAGGTGTCGCCCGTTGCGGGCGCATTTTTATCAAGATCGCACGACAGCCTGGACATCGGGTCTCCTCCGGACAAATTGCAACAGTTGTATGACAAGTCTGGAAGAGTAAAGACAAGATTCGCGGCAGTACACATGGTGGATACCCTGACTGAATCTTTCCTACACACCCCGGACACGGCAGGAAGTGACCGGAGGCGTTTAGAGGGTTCGAGCTTCTTTTGGATTTTCGCGCGAGACGGTTCGACTAGAATGATGTCGACGCGCGGCTCCGCACTCGATGCACTACACCCGTCATCAGGTATCGCGATGAACAACGGCAGGCTCGTATTACATGCGCGACGGCATCGCTTGCAGCGCGACGCGCGCGTCTGGTCGCCGCAGCCTGCTGCCGGTAGGCTCAGCGCTTTGCATGAAAGCGATCGATGAAACCGCGATCCGCCGACTGCACTGCCGTCCTGATGACCGCGTCGTGCATCGCGGGACTCATGCAGACCTCACCCGTAGCCGCACAGGCATGGCGCGATGTCGCGCCTCAACCCGCCCCGCAGGCGCCGCGAAGCGCGCCGCCGCCCTCCTCCCCGGAGACGCAGGCGGACTCTGCACGGATCGCAGTCGAGCGGCTTGCCGGGCTCGTCTTCGAACCGGCCGCCGCGCCCGCGACGGCATCACCAATGCAGCAACAACGCATCGTCGCGCAAGGACTGCCCGTACTCGACGACGCGTTCCTGCAGAGCTTCGCCACGGACCTGGACAAGCCGCTGACTTTCGGCCGCCTCGCCGAGATTCGCCGCGCCGTGGTCGCGCGGTATCGGGCAGCGGGAAAGCCGCTCGTCGACGTCTACGTGCCGGAACAGGACGTCAGCTCGGGCGTCGTGCGTATCGCCATTGCCGAGTTCAAGCTCGGGCGGGTTCATGCCAGCGGCAACAGCTACTTTTCGAGCAGCCTTCTCGAACGTGAAATGCCGCTCGAGCCCGGCGCACCAATCCCGCAAGCGACGGTCTCGAAGGGACTCGCCGTGCTCAACGCGAATCCTTATCGACGGGTCGATGCTGTGTTTGCACCCGGTGAAGCAGCGGACACGACCGACGTCGTGCTGCAAACCGAAGACCGCCTGCCGCTTCGGGTCAGCGCGGGTTACGACAATGAAGGCGTGCCGGACCTCGGCCGTGACCGGTTCTTTGCGGGCATCGGCTACGGCAACCTGTTTGGGCTCGATCAGCAGATCGCCTATCAATTCACGGCCAGCAACGATTTTTTCAGCGGCAATCCGGATATCGAAGGCCGGCCGAACCGCGCCCGCTTCACCGCGCACGCGCTGAACTACACGGCGCCGCTGCCCTGGCTCGACACGATCGAGTTGTTCGGCGTCTACGCGCAGAGCACGCCACGCCTGCCCGACACGTATGGGCAAACGGGCATTTCCGCGCAGCTTAGCTTCCGTTATGACTTGCGACTGCCGACCATCACGGACACGACCCAGCTCGTCCAGATCGGATACGACTTCAAGCGGAGCAATAACGATCTGGAATTCGGCGGCTCCCAGGTTTTCAACTCGAATACACACATCCATCAGTTCGTGTTGGCTTACAGCATCAGCAAACCGACCGACGCGGGCACGGCGCATGCCGCGGCGACACTCGTCGCCAGTCCGGGTGGATGGGATGGCAGCAATCAGGACGCGGCATTCAACGCCGCGCGGCAGGGCGCGACGGCCCGCTACGTCTATATGCAGTTGACTGCTTCGCGCGCCACCGCGCTTGGGGCGGGCTTCACACTGATCACGAACGGAACGTTTCAGTGGACGCCGAACACGTTATTGCCGAGTGAGGAGATGGGGCTCGGCGGGGAGTCCAGTGTGCGAGGCTACGAGCCATACGTGACGCTCGGCGATCGCGGCTGGAACATCCAGACCGAGGTGCGCACGCCTGCGATCGCTCTCGGCGCGAGCAACGCAGTCGTGCAACCTTTTGTGTTTTTCGATGCCGGCCGCGTATGGACCACGATCGATCAGCCAGCGGAGAACAACCCCGGTCTGCTCGCGGGTGTCGGCGCGGGCGTGCGCTTTCAATGGTCGAGATTCGTGGATTTTCGCTGCACCTACGGCGCGCCATTACGCTCGGCGACGCCGAATGGTTCGAAGGCACCGATCGTGCTCTTGTACGTGTCGCTCGGAACATGAGCCATCGACACGTCATCTCCCGACAGTCAACGACGCCTGAGCGCTAGTCTCACTGCGCGACCCGTTGCTCGTCGGCGCGGCCGTCATCTAGCCGTCTCGCCCCTTCCACGCTTTCGATCGGATGACCCGCGGCGCCGAAGCCGCGCTCGATGTCCGTCGCGATGCCTCGGCCGGCCGGCGCGTCGAGTGCCGGCGGGCCGTCGTCCGGAAGCGGCGGCGCCACGTCCGCGACGCGACGCGACGAGCGCCGCTTCGTCGCCTTCGCATCGAACCACGCGACGTCGCGGCGCAAGCCGACAACATAGGCACGCCAGCCTCGCGGATGGTCACTGAACAGAGACGCGCGCACGGATGCGGCCAGCGCGTCCCTGTCGAGCGGGTCGTCGAGCAACCGTTGCGGCCACCGGCAGAACGCGTGAAGCGCACGGGTTCTGAACGCGTCCACGGGCATATCGGGGCGCAGCTGCGCGAGCAGTGGCTCGTCACCGAGAATCGGGTATCGCGCGATCAGCTCGCCAATGGTTGCCGCGCTCGGCGCCATATCGTCGAGCCGAACGATCAATTGCATCACGCGCCCCAGATGAAGCAGCAGCGCGCGCCTTTCGAGAGCGTCTTCCATGATTTGCGGTGCCTTCGATCAAGACAGTCGAATTGCATCCGGTCAATCGCGTCGTCTTGCTGGCCGCTGTTTGACCGGCGTTCCCTTACAAGCCTACGGCGCCTCGCGGCGCGGATGTTGATCCGGGTCAATGCATGCACCGGGTCGGCCTCACGCGCGGTTCTTCTCTTCGATGTGGGGCTGGCGATCCGTCACCAGCGATAGCTCCGACAGAAGCCCAGCCACCGCCTCGAGCAGATCGTCGAGCGTCACGATGCCGGTGAGCGCGCCTGCGGTGTCGACGACCGGCAGGCGCCGCACGCCGTTCAGACGCATTCGCGAGGCGGCAAGCCAGAGATCGTCCCCCTCGGCGACGAGCGCTGGCGGCGACGACATCACGTCGTTCACGAAAATCTTCTCGGGGTTGGCCTGTTTGGCCACGATGGCCAACACGATGTCGCGATCGGTCAGCATCCCGACAGGCACGCTGTGCCCGCCGATCGTCTCAACCACCACGAGGTCGCCGACATGCTGTTCGCGCATCAGCTGCGCGGCCTCGAGAATCGTCGCTTGCCGTCGGCAGATGGTGACGTCCCGCGTACAGATGGTTCCTGCATTCACGATACATGCCTCACGTTCGACACGGCCTGCCGCCGTGTATCCGTTCGCTGCGCCGTCACCCGACCGAGTCCGAGCTCTGCTCGGGCTCCCAACCGCGCGCCGCAGCGAGACACGCGCGGACTTCTTCATCGCTCGTCTGGTCGAAATTCACATAGAACCCGCCGATCCCCATCAGCAAGTCCGGCTGCAACACGCTGACGAACGCGTCCGCGATTCCTTCGAATGACATCGCCGCATCGGATTGCGACACCGGGACCGCCACCACGATCCGGGCAGGATGCCTGTCACGGAGTGCGTCGATCGCCGCATGCATCGACGCCCCCGTCGCGATGCCGTCGTCGACCACGATCACCGTCTTGCCCTGCACTGCCGCCGGGGGGCTGTCCCCACGGTACGCCACTTCCCTGCGCGCGAGTTCCGCCCTTTCGCGGGCGATCACATCGGTCAATTGGGTGTCACTGATCTGCAGTTCGCGAAGTACCGACCTCTCCAGATGGAGGGCGCCCCCGGAAGCGATGGCGCCCATCGCCAGTTCCTCGTCTTGAGGCGCGCCCAGCTTTCTGACGACCAGAACATCCAGCTTCGCGCGCAACTCCCGCGCGACTTCGAACGCGACAGGAACGCCGCCGCGCGGCAGGGCCAGCACGACCAGATCGCCGCGCCCCTGATAGTCGCGCAGCGCGTGTGCTAACTGTCTGCCTGCGTCGGCGCGGTCGCGAAACCGGTTGCCCATCACTTTTCCTCCCCCGCAACGCTCGAGCGCTGACTCGGTCACTATGCCATCTATCGTTAGCATCAAGCGTTCCTCGACGCAGCGCAATCTAAGCGCAGTTCGATTGACGTAGGTCAGTAGTTGGTCCGAACCGGCGGCCGATCATGAATACCGACAACACGCGAGACGCGGAGGCCGACGTGTTTTCCAACATTCCGGTCGCGGTGGACGGCGGCGGGAGCGCCGCCCAGGCGTTCGAGACAGCGACATGATCCGCAATAGAGACAATGGATGTCGTCATGAATGGAGAGGTTACCGAACTCCGGGTTCATGCATTCGCCTGCGCCGCGGACGCGACTGCGCGTAAAGACACGGATTCGGCGCAACTGTCCGCGGCGATCCGTTACGAAGCCGCCACGCGGGCTCGGGTTGCCATATCCCATCAACGTCTGCTGCGGCAACAGGCGCTCGTGTGTCGACTTGCTGTTGGCGGAGTCGATCATTCCATCGCGCGACAGTGCCTGCAGGGACTGGAAGACTCCTTTCACGTATTGAGCCTGATCTGGGAGATGCGCCTTCACAAGCTCAATGCGCTGCTAGACAGCGAAGCCCAGTGACGGGACCGAAGAAGCACCCCTGTTCACATCGGCGTGAACGGGACCGGGTATTCCAGATGATCCTTTACTTCTTTTACGCCTGGCGCGCGCGCGGCGGCGGCGATGATCGCCTGGCGCTCTTCCTCGGAGCGTATCGGTCCCCAGCAATGAGCGACGCCATCCGTGACGATCAGGTCGTCGGCGTCCAGCGCCCAACGCTGTCCTTCGAGTTCCTTCATGATTGCAGCGCGAATCTGCTCGTCCGACGGTTGCGAATCGAGCTGCGCGGGCGCGCAACTCGCGAGAGCCCGCACCAGATTAGCCCTGCTGACGATGCCGACGAGCTTGCCGTCGCGCAAGACAGGTAGACGCTTGATGTGCTTGCGCCCGAGCAGTTCGGCGACCGCCGTCAGCGGCGCGGATTCGTCGACGGTGACGGCGGGGGCGCTCATCACGTCACGCACCCGAATCGAACGCTCCTTCAGATACTCTACCGCGAGTTGACGCGTAGGCGCGATGAACTGGGCGAGCCACGAGCGCCGCGGCGTTTCGGTGCCGGTTTCGACGCGCCGGAGCAGATCGCCCTCGCTGACGATGCCAATCACGCTGCCTTTGTCGTCGAGAACGGGCATGCCGCTGATCTTGCGGTCGGCGAGCAGCTGTGCCGCGTCGTAGACCGAGCTGTCCGGTGCGATCGACACGACCTGGGTCGTCATGATGTCCGAGGCTTGCATAGTGACCTCCGTATCGAGTGCCCTGCGCTGCCGCACATCGATGCAGGCAGGCACGAGGCGACGCAATGGACAGGCGCTGAAGGACGCGTCGCCGTGTTCCCTTCGGCACCCATTTCGAATCCCTCGCCCGGCGTTTCGACCAGTCGTTGCAACGCGTCGATTCCGCCGTGCGCCTATCACAAAGAACCGGCCACTGATGATCGGCCCCCGGTTCCAGTACAGCCCAATGATCGATGCGCAGCGGCCGGCGATCTTTGACTTGCATCAAGCCCGTCCCCGCTGACGCAGCGACGATGCAGCAATCGATTACCGGCCATCCACCCCCCGAGATTCGCCGCAAAACGCGATGCTGAACGCTGCCGCGAATTCGTCGAGCCGCGCGCGATCGAGCCCGTCGATACCGGCGGCAGCGACCCTGCCGTTTCCGCCGAACTTTCTGCAAAGTACGTCGGCGCCTCGCGGGCAATCGAGCGGAGCCCGCACGCTGCCCGTGTATCGGCCATCGGCGCCGGCTGTCAGCACCGCGTGCGCACGCGCCGGGTCGCGCCGCGCAACCAGATTCGCGAAATCGCCGCGCACGCGCCGCGCCCACGCCGCGTCGGGAAGAATGTGCAGGGTTCCATTGGCGAGCCGCCGGACTTCCACGAGTCCCAAGGCCAGTTCGAGGTCTTCCGTGCGCCGCGCCTGCAGTTCGGGCAGCAAGCTGGTCGACGCAATGAACTCGAGCGGGTCCGAATAGGGTTGGATTGCGCGATACATGTCGACGGGATCGACGGCAAGATCGGCGACGCTATCCCCGTACGCGTTGTAGTTGATCGCTTCGCCAAGTTCACGCAGCTTGCGCTCGTCGGACGAGTTCATCGCGCACGCGGTGGCGGCCCGGTGCGCTGCCGGATGCAGGTTGTCGCCGTAGGCCGCGACCACCGCCCAGCGCCTGTACCGGCCTTGCAGATGGCGGTCCACGAGCAGCGCCGTGCACGTATCTGGTGACGTATCGATATGCGTCGTCAGCAACGCGTTTGCGGGTATCGGTCCCGAGAAATGATGATCGAAATAGTCGATCTTTACCCCAAGAGCCAGCAACGCGAGGAGTGGATCGCGGTTCGCATCGAGCGAAATATCCAGCACGGTCACGCTGTCGCCCGGCTGCGCGTTCGCGCGGTGCAGCAGCGTGACCTCGCGCTTGGCCCCGGTGATCAGGATGGTGTCGGCAGGCTCGGCGAGCCGCAACTGATGCAGCGCGCAAATGCCGTCCGCATCGCCATTGAAAATATCGAATCGTTTCATCCGCTGCTCCGCCCGCGCGTCGCTGCCACGATCGCACGCGGTTCGACCGGGGTCAAACGGTGCCCCCGCTCCACTTCATATGGAAGCGTACGCCGGTATCGTCCGCTTGACCGCCTCGTCGATTCAGATCAAGCCGGTTACCATACCCGATGACTTGAATGAGTAGACGATTTTGGCTCGCGCGCAAGGCGGGCGCCGGCCGTCCCACTACGTGGAGGTCAACCGTGTCGAATCAGACGCTCGTTTTTCTCGATCACGCGCGGCCCGGCACGCCGCTCGTCACGACATGGAGCCTGGCATGAGTGCGCCGCCGAGCCGCAAGCCTTCCGCGCGCCGAGCCGATGCCACACTTCACGGCATCCTTCATGTCGCCAACCGATTGCGCGCCGCGCGTCGCAGCCTGCGCGGACTCGACGCGACGCTGCGCAGGCCGGGCACCTACCGTCATCCGGCGGGCGGGATCGTCAGAATCGAAACGCATATATCCGTCGTGTATCTCGCCGGGCGCTTCGCGTACAAGATCATCAAACCCGTCGCACCAGGCTTCGCGGACTTTACCTCCGCCTCGACACGCCAGCGCTGCTGCGAAGCCCAGCTCCGTCTGAACCGGCCACTCGCGCGAGGTATCTACGCCGCCGTGATACCGATTGCGCGCCGTGCCGGCGTGCTGGCGCTCGGCGCCGGCGGCGTCGCCGTCGAGCACGTGGTCAAGATGCGCCGCTTCGACGAGGCGATGCTCTTTTCGAGTCTCGCGGCGCACGGAGCACTGACGCCGCACGACATCGACGGCGCGGCGAAGCGGCTCGCCGACTATCACCTGAGCGCACCCCGCAACGCGCCCTCGTTGCGCTACGGCAGCGCGACGCTGGTGCGAACCCAGATCGAAACGATCAACGCACCGCTGCTGGCCAATTGCAGCCATCCCGCGCTGCCCGGCATTGCCGCGTGGTGCGCGCGACAGCTCGGCGAACTCGCGCCGCTGATCGAGCGGCGCCGCGCCGAGGGTTTCGTGCGCGGCTGCCACGGCGATCTGCATCTCGACAACGTGGTGCGCTGGCGCGGCGCCATCGCGATGTTCGACTGTATCGACTTCGACGATGCGCTACGCTGGATCGACGTCGCGGCGGATGTCGCGTTTCTCGTGATGGACCTGTGTGCGCGAGCGGAACCGCGTCTCGCCAATCGCCTGTTGAATCGTTGGCTGGAAACGTCGGGCGACTATGCGGCGCTGTCTCTGATGCCTTTGTACATCGCCTATCGGGCGCTGGTGCGGGCGTGGGTCGCGTGTCTGAAAGCGGGGCACGTGGCCAGCCGCAACGTCGCGGTCCCGCAACCGGCCCTGCGCTACCTCGAGGTCGCGCGGGCGCAAACAGAGAAACCGCGACCCGTTCTGCTGCTGTGTCATGGCTTTTCCGGTTCGGGAAAATCGGTCGCGAGCCGGGCTCTCGCGGACCTGTGCGGCGCGGTGCGCGTGTCGAGCGATGCGGAACGCAAGCGCATGCGGCCGGTGTCCAACGCGCAAATCACGCTCGGCGCCGAACACTACACGCAAGCTGCGCGTCACGCGATCTACGATCACCTGCTTGGACTCGCGCACGGCGTGCTGCAAAGCGGCCACAGCGTGATCGTCGACGCGACCTTTCTCGAATCGAGTCAGCGCGGCACGTTTTTCGCGCTCGCCGAACGGCTTGGCGTCCCGGCCCGCATTCTCGACTTTCGTGCCGACCCAGCCGTGCTCGCGCAACGCATCGAAGCGCGCCGGCGTGGTCCGCGCGATCTCTCCGACGCGGACACCGCCACGCTCGCGCGTCAACTCGCGAGCGCCGACGCACTGACGCCGACGGAACAGGCGCTGACCTTGTCGTTCGACACCGCGGTACCGATGGCAGCGTTCGACTCGCCCGCGTTCTGGCGAGCGGTGATCGACTTGATGCAGCCGGGTATGCAGACCGTCGCGGCTACCTCGCGTGTTACGGATACCGCTCGTTAGCCGGGCAAGCGGTCAGTGGATCGCGGATCGTGAACGAGCCGCCGATCGCGAAACCCCTGGAGCCAAAGGTCACGAAAAGCCGACTAAAATCGATTTGCGCGAACACGCGTCGATGCCAGGCGATTCCATGCGCATCGACACAGCGCAAAGCGCGACTTCGCGATTGCTTCAGGTTTTCCTGCCAATGGATGCAACCGGAAGAGATCACCCGATGATCAAGGTGTTGCTGGCCGACGACCACACGCTCGTGCGCGACGGGCTGCGCCATATCCTGCAGCAAGCGCACGGCTTCGAGGTAGCCGGCGAAGCGTGCGACAGCGCGACGACGATCGCGCTGATCCGCGCGACTCAGGCCCACGTGCTCGTGCTCGACCTGTCGATGCCGGGGCGCAACGGCATTGAACTGATCAAGCAGATCAAGGAGGAAAAACCCGATCTGCGCATTCTGGTGCTGACGATGCACGCCGAGCAGCAATACGCGGTGCGCGCATTCAAGGCGGGTGCATCGGGCTATCTGACCAAGGAAAGCGCGAGCGCGGAACTGGTCGGCGCGGTGACGAAAGTCGCGTCGGGGGGCGTCTATGTGAGCCTCGCGATGGCCGAACGCTTCGCGCAGAATCTGAACGAGCCGGCCGACACGCTGCCGCACCAGCGCTTGTCCGACCGCGAATTCGACGTGTTCCGGCGCCTCGTCGAAGGCCAGAGCATCACTGGGATCGCCCATGAACTTTGCGTCAGCGTGAAAACGATCAGCACCCACAAGACGCGCATCCTCGAAAAAATGCAGATGCCGAACGAGAACGGGCTTGTTCGCTATGCGATCCGCCATAAGCTGTTCGACGACGAGAACGATTTGTAGTGCTTCCCTGCCACGGCGCCCGGTGACACGATAACGACACGAACCGCGTGCTTGCGGCCCTGATCCGACAGGAGACTTCGAGATGAGCGATGCCGCGCAACATGATGCCTGGGAAATCGGCGAACCGCACTTCCCCGCCTCCACGCCAGTGGAACAGCAATTGCGCTTTGCGCTGCACTACGCGGTACTCGCGCCGTCGAATCACAACACGCAACCGTGGCGCTTCATCGTCGACGGCGAGACCGTACAGATCTGCGCCGACCGCATGCGCGCGCTTCCCGTGGTCGATCCTTTCGATCGCGAACTTCTGATGAGCTGCGGTGCCGCTTTGTTCAATCTTCGCGTGGCGCTGTCCCGCCTCGGTCTCGCTTATGCGATCACGCTGTTTCCTGCGGAAGCGGATCCCGACATCGTGGCGCTCGTACGCGTGTCGCGCGACGGGCCTCGCGACCCGCACCTGCATGATCTTTTCGACGCGTTGACGGCGCGCGTCACGACACGTGCGCCATTCGCCGACAACCCCGTTCCCGCCGCCCTGCAACGCAAGCTCAGCGACGCCTGCGACGACGAGGGCGCGCTTGCCTGCTGCGTGGAGCAGAAAGCCGCGCGCGAGGCGCTCGCCCAGCTGATCGCCGATGCGGATCGAGCGCAGTTCGCTGACCCGCGTTTCAGGCGCGAGCTCGCCAGCTGGATTCACCCGCGGCGACGCGACGATGGCATGCCCGCTTACGGTACGGCTGTCGGCGCGCTGCTCGATTTCGCGGCGCCGCTCGTCAGCCTGGCCGTCCGGGTGTTCGATGCTGGCGCGGGCCAGCCGGCCACGCACCAGCACCTCGTGGATGGCTCGCCGCTGATGGTGGGCATCGCGACGATGCGCGACGACCGCGAGGCATGGCTCGCGGCGGGACAGGCGCTCGAACGCATGTTGCTGGTCGCGGCATCGGCGGGATTGACCGCTTCGTACCTGAACCAGCCGATCGAAGTGGACGCGCTGCGCGAGCGGCTCCGGACGCTGCTGCGCACGGACGCATTTCCGCAGCTTCTGCTTCGCGTCGGGCGCGGCCCGCGCGTCCGTCATGCGCCGAGGCGGCCGCTCGCCGATGTGGTGTCCTGACACGCACGGAAAGTCTGCTCAGGGCAATGCCAGGCTTTGGGCTACACCGTTACCACGATCTTGCCGAACTGCCCGTTGGTTTCGAGGTAGCGGTGCGCGTCGACGATCTCGTCGAACGCAAAGGTGCGATCGATGACCGGCTTCAGCGCGCCGCTTTCGAGGCCCTTGAGCACGTACTCCACCGCTGCCTTCCGGCGCGTCGGATCGCCACTCGTTAGCCAGATGTTGTGCGCCTTCACGGAATTCATCCTGGCGATCATCTGCAGCACAGGCAGCGTCGTAGCACGCTCGTCGAGCGCGCCGTACAGATACGCGATTCCCTGGAACGACAGCGCCTCGATCAGTTTCGCGAAGTTCGGGCCGCCGACCGGATCGAATGCGACGCGAGCCCCCTTCCCGTCCGTGATCCGCATGATCTCTTCGAAAAGGTCCGACTCGTCCGTCACTATCACGCGGGCGGCACCCGCGTCGAGCAACTGCTGTCTCTTGCCGGCATGGCGCGTGACCGCGATCGACGTCGCGCCCGCGTAATTCGCCAGCTGGATCGCCGCCAGTCCAACGCTGCTCGAAGCGGCCGGTACGACGACATGGTCGCCGGCGCCTACCCTCGCATCTTCGATCAGCGCGCCATAAGCGGTGACGAACATCATCCACACCGAAGCGGCCTCGGCGAAGGAAAGCGACTTCGGATGCCTGACAACCGCATGGTCCGGCACGATGATGACTTCGCCGTAGGTGAAGTACTGATTCATCGAGAACGACGGGATCACACTGACCTCGTCTCCGGGCGCGAAATCGACGACGCCCTCGCCCACCGCATCGACGATGCCGGCCGCCTCGTACCCGAGCCCGGCCGGAAAGCGCACCGGTTCGATGTACCGGTCGGTGCGCCACATCGCTTCCGCGCGATTGAGACCAATTGCCTTCACATTGATCCGAACTTCACCGCGGCCTGGGCCGCGGACCGATTCTTCGACGAATCGAAGCACTTCGGGCGCACCGGCCTCGGTAAACCTGACAGTCCGTGACATCACTACCTCCTGGATGGATTGACGGTAGAGCAATCTCGCCCGCGTGCACAAAGATGGCCCGAGGGTATCCCCGATCCTATTCCACTTATCGACCGAAAGTAAAATTCAATTGACCGACCGGTCGGTTAATTTATACTGCGTCACATTGCCACTTATTCCGGATGGTGCAGATGTACACCCAATCCCTCGATATTCCCGGCCACGTCGCCCCGCTGGACGCGGACGCGAATTCGCCCGAACAGGCGCGCTTCGACGCGGTCATGGCCGCCGACGGCAAGATCGAGCCGCAGGACTGGATGCCCGACGCGTACCGCAAGACGCTGGTGCGCCAGATCTCGCAGCACGCGCACTCGGAGATCGTCGGCATGCTGCCCGAGGGCAACTGGATCACCCGCGCGCCGAGTCTGAAGCGCAAGGCGATCCTGATCGCCAAGGTGCAGGACGAGGCCGGCCACGGGCTCTATCTGTATAGCGCCGCCGAAACGCTCGGCGTGTCGCGCGAGCAGCTGATCGACGCGCTGCACGCGGGCAAGG